>JBGTSD010000006.1:0-61217 GCA_041940385.1 Phycisphaerales bacterium
TCGAGGACGCCCTCCACGCGTGCCGCGCGGCCGTTGAGGAAGGCATCCTCCCCGGCGGCGGCGTCTCCGTCGTCCGCGCCCGCAAGGTCCTCGCCAAGCTCAAGGACAAGGCTCAGGGCGACCAGCGCACCGGCATCGACATCGTCTACCGCGCCCTCAGCGCCCCCATCAAGCAGATCGCCACCAACTGCGGCCTCGACGGCTCCATCGTCGCCAACAAGGTCGAAGAGTCCAACGACACCAACTTCGGCTTCAACGCCCTGACCCACGAGTACGGCGACATGCTCAAGATGGGCGTCATCGTCCCGACGAAGGTGGAACGCGTCGCCCTCCAGAACGCCGCGAGCATCGCCGGCCTCCTGCTGACCACCGACGCCGCGATCACCGAGATCAAGGAGAAGAAGTCCCCGGCGCCGGCGGGTGCGGGGATGGATGATATGGATTATTGAACGACGACAGTTCCGATATACTGAGCCCCGCCAATCGGCGGGGTTTTTTCATTATCTTCGGGACGCATCTATGATCGAACATGCGTGGTTGTCGGGGAGGATTCGGGCGCAGCAGCCGCTGAGGCAGCTCTTGCGTCAGCGACGGCAGCTATGGCGAAGGACCCGCGACGATCACGATGCCGTCACCTATAACCTGATCTGCCTAGCTATCTACGTCGGAGCAGGTTCAGCGGCGATGTATCATCTGTTTGATTATGCATCTATTGCGCATGGCCTTCGGCTCTCGCCGCAGATTGCTTTACAGATTTCAGTTCCAACACTGGTCTTAGCAGTTCCGATTAGTGCTGCGCTGGTCAACCGCTACGATCAGCTCACGTCACAACTGATTGCGGGCAAGTTGTGGATGCGAACCATCGCTATGTTGGCAACCGTGACAGCGCTGTGCGCAATATTGGCGATTTCGCTTACAGACGCAACCGGTGCACTCGTGACCTTGCTCTTCCTGATTTGTCTAACGCTAGCGTTCGGCCTGGTCTGCTGCACCGCGCGATCACTACTGATGCTACTGAGCATTCTAACACGAGATGGCTACTTAGGAAAACTACTTGGCCGTCTCATATCACATCAGATTGGCCAAATGCAGATCCATCAGATCTACAATATCCAGTTTGTTGCCTACAGAGATCAGTTCTTGCGAGAAACGATTCTCGCCAAGTCGCTCGCCGCACTCTCGGCAGATGCTTTAGAATACACTAGGACCGCCATAATCCAGCGGCGCAGTCCGATTCTATTAGGGCGATCTTTAACTCTGGCCCGACAGTACCTAGACATTAATGTCCAACGGCTGGCTCGGCTGAACCAATGGCTCAGCACGCGAGGCGCACGCCTGTTGCTTCCCGAACATATGCAGACAACTAGCGAGGACGACTCTGGCGTCGTCCGAGCCGTCATTGGTATCGCGGTCCCTATGGAGACCAATCTACCGAGGTGGGCACAACACGCATTCCGCCCTCGGCGCGATCGCTTTCCAGATCCTCGATTTGGAGCCTCAAGGGAGTTCGCCCAGCAGGTCCGAACAGCAGCCGTAAAGATGGCTGAGCAAGGCCAGCTCGAGAGCATATTCTCGCTGCAGAAGTCGCTCTCTACCACCTTGTTAGACTTGGATCGTCGCAGTCGCGCGCCGATATCCGGCAATTCGCGATACTTCAATAATCCATTCCGCGACTTTGGAGAGCTGCCGGCTCTTATCTTGTCAGACATCGTCGGGCTCGTACGAACGGCCGATTCTCCTCTCATTGACCAGATGTTCAGTAACTATCACAATCTTGTAAAGCAGGCTGCAGAAGAGGCCAGCCCAGACCTATTGGCCGCATTGCTGCGAAACCTCCCTCTTATCGAGTCTGCGGTGAACGCAAACCCAGTTTTTGCTGAGGAGCCGCATTTCTATGCGTACGCCCTGGCAAATCCCGAATCCCTACTTGTTCGCCTCGCGAGGCGCGACCTACCCCGGGCAATAGCGACGGCCAGTGTTCTGCATAGATACACCATCTATTGGAACAGGCGAACTTCCAATGCAGAGATGCGGTCAAGACTCTGCGCAGCCGCTCTCGAGATTTTGCAATGGCTACTTGCGAATGGCCGCGCTACGGCCGCTAGCGTAGCCGCAAGCGCACTCGCGCGACAGTGTGTGCAGATTGGAGAACTGCTTACGCAGTCGCGATGGGGATACGCGACATCGCTCGTTGAAAACGATTCGATTGATTATGATTATTCAAACTCTATCTTACCCGTTCTTCGCGCAAGCACTGATAGGCACTTCCTTTCGAACATGAACCCGGAACTCTCTCTATTTGACTACACGCAATGGGATAGAGACTTGCTAACGGGAAGTGCCCATGGCGTTGGAGTTGGAGATCCTATTCCGTCCTACTTCACCAAGGGCGTGTTGTTGTACTTGTGCGCCAATGCGTATGATGTTGTTGCCTGTGCCGACGTACTTGTCGAGTGTTGCGGCAAGACTGAGCTATTGCAAAGTATTGATTACCTCAGCTCGCTACTGTCTAACTTGGGGGTTCGATACAATGCCGCTAGCGATCTGTCTCGCCTCAAGACAGCCGTCTCTGCCGTCAGTTGATTGCCGCTGGCTGCTGACGGCGCGTCTAGCGGCCCGAGTTCGGGCGCCATTGGTCTCAGCTTCGTGAAACCACCGCTCCCCCCGCACCCCACCACGGCCGCCACACGCGGCTCGATCATCCCAACCACCAACTCGCGAAGCGAGCACCGCTACACCACGGCCCGAACATCGCGGCACGAGCGGACCGAGAGCGCCAGGCACACGATCGACAGCACGAAGATCGCGCCCTTCGCCGTGACCACCGCCCAGCCCGGAAGGCCGGAGATGTCCGGCTCGCCGACCGTCTGTAGCTGCCCGAAGAACGAGTAGTACATGCCCCCCGTGGCCACGCCCCACTGCGGGCGGCCCGAGTTCGGGTGCCACTGGTTTCAGCTTTGAGAAACCAGTGCTCTGTGCATCGTGACGCTCTCCTCCATTCTCCCAAGACTGTCCCGGCGGGCCGGGACAATCGTGCCACCCAGGCAAACCATCGAGGCAGATCGGGTGCCACGATTGTCCGGTTCCTCCGGACAGTCGTGGTGAAGGGCCCCAGGCGCCACGACTGTTTGCAGAGCCAAACAGTCGTGGCACACAGATCGAGACTCCTCCACCTCCATCCCCTACCACCCCCGCTCCATCTCCAGCGGCACGTTCGTCTCCCCAGCCCAGAACGCCGCGCTCGACCACCGCCACTCCGTGGACTCCTTCACCAACCCACGTCGCACCGGGTTCAGATGGATGTACGACACGGCGTTTCCCCGTGCCTCATCGGTCCAGATGTTCCGATCGAACCCGCCCCCGTGCAGCCAGAATCGTGAGCCCGCGGGCTCACCGAGGATCTGCAATGCCCGGCGCGACACCGGCTGCTTGATCGCCTGCAGAATCGTCGCAATCTGCGCTCCCGACCGTGGCCGCAGCAGCACGTGCACGTGCTCGGGCATGATGACGTAGGCCGACAGCACGAGGTCATGCCGCCGCCTCGCGCGATCCAGCGACCGCACGACGAGCGTGCGAATCCGATCATCCATCAGCAGCGGCCGCCGCCCCTCGCACGAGAACGTGAAGAAGTGCGCGTGCCCCTCCACGTTGATCGCGTACCGCTTCTTCGTGGCCCGCCCCGACGAGTCCAGCATCAGCGCAGAATACAACGAAGGGAACCAACAACGGGTGCCACGATTGTCCGGTTCCTCCGGACAGTCGTGGGGCATGTGCCTAGACATATGAACTCACGAGCCACGTTGAACCCGGCAGAAACTCAAGGACCACGACTGTCCCGGCGCGCCGGGACAATCGTGGCACCCCCCCCCACCCCCTGCGCGCAGCGACCCCTCCCCGGCTCCCCAAACAAGGTGAGTTCCACGTGGAACACTCGGCGCCCGTTCGGTGACCACCGTGTGTTCCTCGTGGAACACGCTACCTCGCGCAATGAAAAGGCCGCGGGCATCCCTCGCCCGCGGCCTCCTTGCTCTCACATCCTCCCACTATCGGCGCCGGCGCGCAGCCAGCAGCATGCCCATCGCCCCCAGCGCCACCCCGCCCGGCGCGGGCACGGCGTACAGCTCGACCTCATCCAGACCGATCGACGCGATGTTGTCGCCGCCGGAGATCGCAAACGTCGTCACGGCCCCCTGCGCGAGGAAGCCGATCTCGATCTGGTGCCACTGCTCGAGCGGCGTAAAGAGAGGCTCCGCGCGGTAGACCTCGTTGCCGTTCAGACTGATGGCGATCCCGTCGTCGCCGACGCCGTAGTTCAGCACGTAGAACCGCAGCGTGTACTCCACGCCCGCCGTCGTCGTCACCGACTGCTCGAGCGAGTCCCACCCCGCATCGAACGTCCCGAAGAACGCGGCGTACTGCCCGGGGAACGTAACCGCGCCCACCGTCGTTGTCCCGCTCGCCGCGTTGACCGTCCAACCCGTGAAGTCGCCCGTCTCGAACCCGCCGTTCACCACCAGGTTCATCGCCCCCGCCCCCGCGCCCAACGACAGCGCGGCGACACAACCACAGATCATGTGACGCATGTGCACTCCTCCAGTGAACTTGGACTCCGGAACCTTCGTGTGCCGCGGCCCCGCGGACCGCGATCCGCCCAGACTAGTGACTTCCCCCATCCCCACCAAGGGGTTTTCCCACCCCTTCGGCGAAAAATCTGCTCCCCAGGCCGGTTTCCGGGCCCCTAGCACTCCGTGTTGAACAGCCCCAGCACGCGGTTCAGATCGGCAAAGTCGACATCCCCGTCGCCGTCCACGTCCCCATCGAGGTCGGGTCCGCTGGTGTTGAAGTCGCCCAGCACGATGTTCAGGTCGGCGAAGTCCACGTCGCCATCGAGGTCCAGGTCTTCCGGGCAACTGCCCGCGTTCAGGAGTTCGATCGTCGCGTCCAGTCCCGACACGTCGCCGAAGATGTCGCCGGTGTGCGCGTACACCGCGAAGTCCACCGTGCTCCCGAGCGCGAGCGTGTGGGTCTGCTCGTAGGTCGCGGTCAGCTTCGCGCTAAGCAGCGCCGCGAAGAACACCTGATCGTTGTTGATGAGCACCCGCACGGTGAAGCCATCGCCGATCTCGTCCTGATTCTGGAACGTCGCGGCGATCGCGTAGTCGCCGTTTGCGGGCGCCGTCCATCGGGCCACCGAGGGCGCATTCGACCCAGGGGAGATGGCGATCTCGCCGGGCTGCAGCGGCACATCGCCGCCAAAGAAGATCGGCTCCGTCCACGTGTTCTTCACGGCCGCGGGATACGACGCGGGGAACGGCTGGCCCGAGTCCCAGCGCGCGAGGTTGCCGGGATGGAACATGGAATGTGGGTTGAAGGCGCCGTTGTCGATTCGTCCGAACGCCCATTCACCGTTGGGGTTGACGTCGGCGAAGCCGTCCGCGGCGGTCCATACCGGTCCGCCCGCGAAGGCCGCCGCACCGAGCACCAGAAACGCCGCAAACACAGATCGCTTCATCGCCCGCCTCCCGTTGTCTTGCGGCCATTCAAGGCCGCTCCCCCACGATACCGCGCGATGCAAGCCCCCCCCGGACGGCGGTCCCAGTCGTCGCTCAGCACTCCGTGTTGAAGACGCTCACGATGAGGTTGAGGTCGTTGAAGTCCACATCGCCGTCCCCATCAACGTCCCCCGGCAGCCCGGGCCCCGTGGTGTTGAAGTCGGCGAGGACGATGTTCAGATCGGAGAAGCCAACGACGCCGTCGCCGTCGAGATCCTCGGGGCACGAGGCCGTCGTGATGGTGACGTGGAGGTTGTCGAAGCCGATGGCGATGCCGGCGCCGCCGGAATTGGAAGTGCGGAAGCCGAACTGGATCGGCGCTCCATTGGGTGAGAAGTCGATCTGGGAAAGCTCCTGCGCCGTGGGCTCGTCGCTGAACGTGCGCCACTGAAACGCCGGCGCATCCGAGCCGGTGATCGCGCCGCCGAGAACCAGAAGCGTGTCTTCCTGCTTGATCGCGAATCCGTAGGCCATGCCCTGCCCGAACGCATGGATCGCTTTGACGTCGATGGAGAGCTGGAGCGACTCGACCGATGTCGCCGCGGGGTCGATGACGAACGCGTTGTGCAGATGGGCCGTGATGGTGGTGGCGTTCGTCACGGTCGTGACGCGGCGGAAGGGGTCCGGCGCGCCGCCGGAGGCGCCGCCGTCGGGCTCCTGCGACGCGGTCTGCCCGTCCGGGCCCTCGGTGAATTCGATGGTGTAGTCGGCGGGGTCGAACGTTTGGTCGAGGAACTCGATCGTGCCGCCCCCGGCGGCGGCGGCGAGGCACGCCGCGCCCGCGGCGGTCGTGAACAGATGGGGCATGCGCGATCCTCCGTGAGTCGTTCTGGACTCCAGGCCAATTCCGCCCGGCGCACGCGCGCGGGCATATTCAAGGTCAAGCGTCGTTCGCGCGAGCGCGGGGCAATCGGATGCGCGAATTCAGCATTCCGTGTTAAACACGCCGAGGACGCGGTTCAGGTCGGCGAAATCGACATCCCCGTCGCAGTCCACATCGGCCTCGAGCTTGGCGCCGGAGGTGTTGAACTCGCCGAGGAGGGTGTTGAGGTCGGCGAAGTCCACATCGCCGTCGCCGTCCACATCTTCGGCGCATGCGCTCTCGCTGTCGATCGAGAGCGTGATCGTGTTGATCCGGTAGAACTCACCGGTTCCGACCGCGGCGTTGGCCACGAGGAGGAACGACAGCTCCGCCTGCCGGTCGAGCGTGGCGCCGACCGTGGTCGTCATGTCCAGTGCGCCGAACGCGACGCGCACCGACGTCTCCGCGGCGTCGAGCGTGACCTCGATCGTCGCGTCCAGCGATCCGCCGATGGGCGGGAAACCGGCGCCCTGGAACATGAATGGATCGGACGAGACGTTGATGAAGTCGCCGGCGATGGTCCCCACGATCACGCGGGCACTGCCACTCGGATTGTCGCCGACCTGGCCGCCGATGGCGCCGAGGCCGTCGGCGACGAGGAAGACGGGGTCGAAGTCGTCGCTGAGGCGCGTCAGATTCATCTCGCACGTCACGGTGACGGATGCGGAGGCGCACTGGTAGGTCATGGCCGGCGCGAGGGTGTGGATCGCGAGGATCTGGTCGTTGATCGGCGCGAACCAATCGGCGCTGTCGCCGGTGATCGTGGGCTGCTGCGTCGGCAGTGACGTGTCGGGATCGGCGACGAACGCGGCGCCCGTGCCGCTGAAGACAGTGACTCCGCCGGCAGAGGCGGCGCTCGCGAGGAGGCACGAGATGGCCGCGGCGGCGGTTGCGCTCGAGTTGATCATGCAGGGTCTCCCGATCTGATGGCGCCGCCTCGATCGGTGCGTGTTGGCGGGCACGAACGCATTGTGCGCGTCGGGAGAGGCGATTTCGACCATTGTTCTTGCATTTCCACGCTGAGTTCCGCATGGTGAGCATGGATAGGCGCGGGCCATGCGCCTGCAGGTTGGAAGAACGCGTGGGTGTGGGCCTGATTCGTGGGCGGGGGAAGGGCTCCTGACGTTTCCCAGGCGAGGACGATCTCAACGGCGCGCGATGTCGCCGCCGCGATGGTTGCGGCATCGTGCGCCCCTCGTGAAGGAGAAGCATCATGAAGACTCGGACGATCTGTGCATCGATCGGTGCGGCCGCGCTGCTCGCGACCTCCGCCGGCGCGCTCCCTGTCGACGGGCGCTACCTGGAGGATCCGCGTTGCGACTTCTTCGGTCCGCTGATTGCGATCGAGGAGCTCGGCACGGGCCCGGCGTTCCCGCCCGACGAGTTCATCACCGCGGTGTCGACGTTCACGCAGGAGACCGCGTGCTTCGGGGAGCCGGATGATCCGAGCATCCCCAACGCGCTGGTGGTCATGACGAATCTCACCGGGAGGTTCTGGACGGATCTCTTCTACGTCGGCGACGTGCAGACCACGTTCACGAACGTGGATGGACTGGCGACGAGCGACGAGGTCCCCCCGCCCGGAGCGTTCGTCACGTTCGCCTTCCGCATCGATTCCATCGGCGTGAACACGCCGCTGGTCTTTGAGTCCATCGCGGCGGATGGCGTCTTTGCGCCGGGCGAGACGTGGCACTTCATCATCCAGGATTACGTGAACACGCTGGGCCTGCCGGCGTCGGCGCTCAGTTCGCCGGACTTCGCGGGCGGGTCGTTCGGCGATCCGACGTCGTCCGGCAGCATCGTGCAGTTCGTCGTGCCCACGCCGGGCAGCGCGGCGCTCGCGGCGATCGCGCTGGGCGCGATGGTGCGCCGGCGTCGGTGAACGGCGCGAACGAGCGGGCGCCCGGAAGTCTCGGGGGCTTCCGGGCGCGTGCCGGGGGCGTTGGCTCAGCGTCGGCGACGGCCGGCGGCGATGGCGCCGATGCCGAAGAGCGCCGCGGCGCCGGGCGTCGGGAATGTCAGGTCGTAGACGAAGTGCGTGGAGAATCCGGCCGGACCCGGGGGCGGATCGGAGTCCATCTCGAGCAGGCCCATGATGTGGTATTCGCCGGGCGCGAAGACGCCGGCGCCGATGGCGATGAGCCCGCCCGGTCCTGACAGTTCGATGACGGCTGTGGTGATCGGGTCGGCCATGAACGTGAAGTAGTCCCACGTGTAGGCGACCGGCGACGTGACGGTGAAGAACACATCGAACACGACGGCGCCCTCGGTGTGTCCGCCAGGGACGAAGGTGAAGCCGTCGATCGCGGCGCCGCCGGAAATGGAGGAGCCGGGGACGTAACTGAAGACCATGCTCGCGATGGTGGCGGTGAGCATGCTGGGTGTGGTGGCGTCGTCGTCGATCATGAACGATCCAAGCCCTGCCGGCGAGACCCAGCCACCGAGGTCGGGGCCGGAGAAGTCGGACGCGAGGACCATCGCCGCGGCGGTGCGCGAGTCGAGATCCAGCGATCCCGCGAACGCCGGCGTGGTGAGCGCACAGACGGCGCACGCGGTCAGCCACCGATGAGAACAATTCGACATGTTTCTTCTCCTTGACTCCGCCACGAGGCGGCGGAGCCCCACTCAAAGTCGTCCGGGCAGGAGTTGCCGGGACGGCGATCATCCTAACGCCGGGTGAAGAGTTGCCATCAGAATTGTGAAGTTTGCCCGACGTCCCGCGGCGAAAGCCGCTCCGGAAGCCGAATCTCAGGGAGAAAGTTTTCTGTGGTCGACTCCGGACCGGCGGCGTTGCGCTGGTATGTTTGTTCGGGTCGTCGGGGGTCTTCGCGGAGGCGGCCCATGAAACTCAGGGTGCTCCTGTTGGTGGTTCTCGGCGCGGCCGCGGCGTCCGTCGTCGCGGTGCTTGTGGCAAAAGCGCTTGGCGCCTCGAATCCGGGCGTGATCGGCGGCGGCGTGGGCGGCGGGGTCGCGGGGGCGCTCGGCGGGCGTTTCGTGGCGCAGCAGCGGCGAGCGGCGGCGCGTCGGTAGCGCGGCGCATTCTCCCCCGAATGGGCGCCGCGGCGCGGGCGGGGTGTCGAAGAAAATCCCGTTGACAGTTTCGTCGAGCCGACGGAGAGTGCTGCTTCGCCGGGCGGAAGGAGCCTGCATGGTTCGGAAGAGCGCTGATGCGTTCTTCGCCGCCGCGGCGATCGTTGTCAACCGCCAATCGACCAACGGCGCGGATGTTCCGCGTTGTCGTGGTTCGTTGCGGTTCATCTCCAATGCATCCCGGCGCTTCGTGCGTCGGGGGAGGGTCTCCCCTTGAAGCCGAGACTGTTGTCGCTTGCGCTCCTGTTCGCCACCGGCGCGTCGTTCGCGGACCCCGTCGTCCCCGGACCGAACGGCGTCGGGGCCATCGATGATCGGGAGTTGAACGAGCCGCGCTGGATCGCGGACTGGCGCGCCTCGAGGAACGCGCTCGTGGAGCTGGACCCCACGATCGAGTTTGATCCGGCGTCGCTGATCGTGCAGTTCAAGCAGGGTGTGGACGAGGCGGCGAAGGCGGCGATGCGCGCGCTGGTCGGCGGGCGCACGATGCAGACGTGGACGATTGCGCCGGGCCTCGAGCACGTGCTCGTCGAGCACGGGGTGGTGGAGAAGATCGCGCTGCTGAACGGCATCGGTCGCGCGACGGGCGTCGTGGAGTTCGCGGAGCCGGACTACTTCTACAAGCTGGTGGCGACGCCGAACGACACCTACTACAGCCTGCTCTGGGGCATGAACAACACGGGCCAGACGGTGAACAACGATCCCGGCGTCGCGGGCGCGGACATCGACGCGAACCTGGCGTGGGACATCATCACCGGCGGCACGATGGCGGTCGGCGTGGCGGATTCCGGGATCCGCGAGATCCACGAGGATCTGACGGGGAACATCTGGACGAACCCCGACGAGATCCCCAACAACAACATCGACGACGACGGCAACGGCTACAAGGACGACACCTGGGGCTGGGACTTCTGGAACAACGACAAGAGCCCGCGCGACGACAACGGGCACGGGACGCACACGTCGGGCACGATCGGCGCGCGCGGCAACAACGGCAAGGGCGTCGCGGGCGTGTGCTGGAACGTGAAGCTCGTCGGGCTGAAGATCGGCTCGCGCACCGGCAGCGTCTCGACCACGGCAGGGATCAGCGCGATCAACTACTGCGTCAACAAGGGCATCAAGCTCTCGAACCACTCGTGGGGCGGCGGCGGGTACTCGAGCTCGCTGAACACCGCGATCACGAACGCGCGCAACGCCGGCCACCTCATGATCTGCGCCGCGGGCAACGGCGGATCGGACGGGATCGGCGACAACAACGACGCGGCGCCGTTCTATCCGGCGTCCTACACGCAGGACAACATCATCGCCGTCGCCGCGACGGACAACAACGACAATCGCGCGTCATTCTCGAACTACGGCGCGACGTCGGTGGACGTGGGTGCGCCGGGCGTGAACATCGCCTCGACGTACATCTCGGGCAATTCGAACGCGGCGTACGTGTACAACAACGGCACGTCGATGGCGGCGCCGCACGTGACCGGCGTCGCGGCCCTCGTGTGGATGCGCTACCCGACCTGGACGTACGGCCAGGTCCGGAGCCGGATCCTCTCGACGACGCGCCCGGTGTCGAGTCTCTCGGGCAAGTGCGTGACGGGCGGCGTGGTGAACGCGAACAGCGCCGTGCAGTAGCCGTCCGGCCGGGGAGAACGGACCGTTGATACTCTTTGGGCGCGGGCGGCGGAGGCGTCGCCCGCGCCTCTTTCGTTTCAGAACGTGGACGGCGGCGCGATCCGCCAGGGAGCAGCGATGAGCAGGTTCGTGCGATGGGCGTGCGTGGCGGCGGGCGTCGTGACGGCGGCGGCGCTCGGCGCGGCGCCGGCGACGATGATGGCGGCGCGGATCCATGCGTACGGCGACGCGAGCGCGCTGCGCTACGAGGAGACGGCGCGGCCGACGCCGGGCCCGGGCGAGCTGCTGGTGCGGGTGCACGCGGCGGGCGTCAATCCGGTGGACTGGAAGATCCGGCGCGGGATGTTCCGGACTCCGGAGGCGGCGTTCCCGATGACGCTGGGATACGACGTGAGCGGCGTGGTGGAGTCGGTGGGCGCGGCGGTGGAGTCGTTCGCGCCGGGGGACGAGGTGTTCGCGTATCTGAGTCTGCAGCGCGGCGGCGGGTACGCGGAGTTCGCGATCGTGCTGGAGGCGGAGGCGGCGAAGAAGCCGGCGTCGATCGATCATGCGCACGCGGCGGGCGTGCCGCTGGCGGCGCTGACGGCGTGGCAGGCGCTGTTCGACCACGCGGGCATGCAGGAAGGCGACACGGTGCTGATCCACGGCGGCGCGGGGGGCGTCGGGCACTTCGCGGTGCAGATCGCGAAGGCGAAGGGCGCGACGGTGATCACGACGGCGTCGGAGCGCAATCACGAGTATCTGCGCTCGATCGGCGCGGACGTGGTCGTGGACTATCGCACGCAGCGGTTCGAGGAGTTCGCGAGCGGCGTGGACATCGTGCTGGACGTGATCGGCGGTGAAACGCAGGATCGTTCGCTGACGGTGCTGAAGCCGGACGGATTCCTGGTGTCGATCGTGCAGCCGCCGGCGCCGGAGAAGCTGGATCGCGCGGGCGTGCGCGGCAGCGCGATGCTGGTGAGGCCGCACGGCGAGCAACTGGCGATGATCGCGGCGATGATCGATGCGGGGGAGATCCGGCCGCACGTGAGCGCGACGTTTCCATTGAAGGACGCCGCGGCGGCGCACGAGGCGAGCGAGGCGGGCGCGGAGCGTGGGAAGATCGTGCTGATCGTGCCGTGACGGCGGGGATCGGGCCTGTGATCGGCGTTTCGGACGATCGATTGGATTTGTCTTGCGTGCGCTTGGGCGCGCGTTAGGATGCGCGCCAAGGAGTTCCGCTGCGCCAGGGCACGTTGCGCGGCGGCGTGGGGGGCGTATGTCCGGCGATCAGGGCGATCGACGCGGCCCCGAATGAACAGCTCGAAGACACGCGACGCGGCGACGCGATGACGGCGTCCCGCCGGCCGTGGTGGCCTGCGCGTCGGCGCGGCCGCGCCGCGAGATCCTTGGAGGATGACGATGTCCATTCGCATCCATGGCGTGGTCGTGGCGGCGCTGGTCGCGGCGACGCAGGCCCCGTGGGCGGCGGCGTGCACGAGCAATCCGCCGGCTCCACCGCCGCGGTTCTGGGTGAAGAACCACGGCTTCGATCAGAACGAGAACGCGTGGAAGGTCTGGGTGGGTCAGGAGGTTTCGCTGTTCCCGCCGACGACGTCGGTGACGTGCGCCTGCGGGTTGAATCTCGCGACGCCCGGGGGCACGGCGCTGCCGCCGGGGGTGAGCGTGAAGGAGGCGGGGGTGTTCATCGTGAACCTGCTGACGCACGAGATGACGCCGGTCTTCAACTTCGAGTTCCAGGCGAACCCGACGACGACCAGCGCGCTCGCGGGCCTTTCGCCGGGCGGAAGCTGGTTCGGGCTGACGTCGTCGGTGGCGCCGTTCGTGCCGGATCCGTTGCCGCCGGGCTTCGTCTACAAGCTGCTGTTCCTCGTGAACGTGGACGGCGCGCTCGGCGGGTTCAACGCGCTCGGCCGGATCGGCGCGGGGCTGGCCGATCCGAACGGGGTTCCGGACCCGTCGGAGTTCCACTTCTTCAGCCCGCTGAACCGGTCGATGTGGCTGCCGACGCCGGGCGGCGCGGCGTTGGCGCTGGCGGCGATGCTGGTCGGCGTTCCCCGGCGGCGCCGGGCATGAGCTCGTGGGTTGGAGGGGGAGAGAGATCTCTGTTCGCGCGACGCCGGCGGCTCGACGGGCCGCCGGCGTTTGTTCAGGACAGCGCCTGCTCGTTGTCGAACGTCCAGTGGGCGTGGTCGCGCGGGCGATCGCGGCTGATGTGCAGGCGCTGCGCGGGCCAGTAGACGCGCTCGTATTCCTCGCGGAGCGCCTCGGGGGAGAGGCGCTCCTGATTGCGCGCGAGCGCTCGCTCGAGCGCGGTGTCGAAGGTGCAGTCGATCCAGAGGCGCCGGTCGAACCAGTCGCGGCGGTCGGCGGCGTGGGCGAAGATGCCCTCGAAGAGGATCAGGTCGATGTCGGCGAAGGTGTAGTGCTCGGGGACGAGGACATCGTCGGCGATGCGCCGGCGCTGCATGGTGAGCTCGATCGAGCGGTCCTGCCGGAGCGGCTCGAGGAGCGTTCGATGCAGGTCGCTCCAGCGGAACGAGCGCTCGTAGAACGTGCGCCCCCACTCGGGGCCGGCGAAGCGGACTTCGCGCGCGGTGTGCCAGGGATCGACGCTGAGCGGCGCGATGCGCACGGCGCGGCGGACGAGCATGATGGTGAGCGTCGCGGCGAGCCAGGACTTGCCCGAGCCGTCGATGCCGCTGATGGCGACAACGGGCGCGGGCGCCGGCGCGGGGTGTTCGTGCGCGAGCTCGGCGATGGCGTCGGCGACGGCGTCGAGGGTGGGCAGGGCTTCGGGCATACGGCGGGATTGGATGCGCTGCGGCGGGCGAAGTCGCGTGATGGGCCGGCCAAAATGAAGAACGGGCGCCGCGAGTGAACGCAGCGCCCGTGGGAATCCTGGATCAGAACGGGATCGGGATCAGCGGCGACGGCGGATGGCGGCGAGGCCGATCAGGCCGAGGGTCGCGGCGGCGCCGGGGGCGGGGATGACGTTGGCGCCGATGATGAGCTTGTAGGAGAAGTTTTCGGTGACGGGATCGCCGTTGTCGTCGTCGAGGCCGTCGAAGATCGTGGGCGCGCTTGTATAGGTGTCGGGGTAGCCGGAGACGCCGATGTAGTAGGTTCCGGCGGCAAGGCCGAAGACCTGGATCGACGACATGTATTCGATGTTGCTGTCGTCGTCGAAGGCAATGATCGTCGTGCCGTCGGGGCCGACAAGCATGAGTTCGCTGTCGTCGCTCAGCGGGTTGGAAAGCGAGAAGATCGACATCACGAGGTCGGTCGGGCCAGTGAACGTGATGGCGAACCAATCGACGTCGCCGGGGGTGATCGAGCCGCCGCTGTCGCTGCCGGGGGTGATGCGGCCGTCCACGAGGATGCTGCCGCCCGGATCGGTGATGACACCGAGGTCGTCGGCGGTGGCGATCGTGTCGTTGCTCTCGGATTCGAAGATGATTCCGGCCTGCGCAACGCTGGACATTGCGGCGAGCGCGCCGACAAACAGTGCTGACTTCATCGCTCTGACTCCTCCGGCCATGCGACCGGGATTCCCAAGTTTCTGCTCGCGTCACGGGTGTGCGGCCCGACGGCGCGAGATCTCCCTATCTGTGCATCAAGACTGTACCGCGCTTCGGGGGGCTCGGCAAAGGGGTTTTGGCCCCAAAACCGGCATTTTCTGCCCGCGCGGGCTTCTCCATCTTCACACGCGTTGAACGGCGGAGAACCGCCAATTCCGTCCCCCTATGAGTCGGCAAGGTCCGGGTCATCGATCGTGATGATCGGCCAAGTCGCTGGGAAAACGGTGGTTGCGCCGGGTTGGACGGGAAATCCGGGGGTGTTCGTTTGCTTCGGGCGGGGGTGAATCGGACGTTGTTCTCGGTCCTGTGGCGTCGGCCGCGGTGGGGCGCGAAGGCGTCCCGTCGCGGGCGACCAGGAGGGGCTCGCCGCCACGGTCGCGGCTCCGACGGACAGTTCGGCTTGTGGATGTGCTCGCTTTCCGTGATGCGCGGCGATCGTTGTCGCTGTCACGGCGTCATGTGGCCTCGGCGCGCCTGGTCGGTCAGCGCGCTGATGGTCTTCTCGCCGGCTCGCTTTTTCTCCTCACACATCCGGCGAATCCAGGCCTCGATGGGGGCCGACGATGCGGCGGCTGATTACCCCGGCCGTCGCGTCTTCTGGAGGAGTGTGGCGTTCACCGTTCGATTGCTTGGCGGACGGCGCTCCACGTGCGTTCGATGTCCGCGTGCGTGGTCGTCGTTCCGCCGATGGCCATGCGGATGACGTAGCGCGGCTCGCGGGTTTCGGGGTCGGGCAGCAGGGTGTGGGAGAGGAAGGCCTCGCCGGAGGCGTTGACGCGTTCGTGGAGGCGCTTCGTGCGCGCGTCGGCGTCGTCGCCGCGGAGACGGAAGCAGACGAGCGAGAGCGTGCGCGGCGCGGCGAGGACGAAGCGGTTGTCGGCGCGGACCCATGACTCGACGGTCTCGGCGAGCCGGACGTGGTGGCGGATGTGCTCGCGCAGGCCTTCGACGCCGTAGAAGCGGAGCGTCCACCAGAGCTTGAGCGCGCGGAAGCGGCGTCCGAGGGGGATCTGCCAGTCGCGATAGTCGAGCACGGCGCCGGAGGCGGAGGCCTCGTTGCGCAGGTACTCGGGCATGATGGAGAGGGCGTCGAGGACGTCGCGCCGGCGCTCGACCCAGAAGGCGGAGCAGTCGAAGGTGGTGAGGAGCCACTTGTGCGGGTTGAAGCTGAAGGAGTCGGCGAGGCCGGAGCCGTCGATCATCCACTGGTGTTCGGGGCAGACGCACGCGGCGCCGGAGTAGGCGGCGTCGACGTGAAGCCAGAGCGGCGCGCGGTCGGAGCGCGTGCGCGCGACGGCTTCGCCGATCGGGCGGAGCGGATCGTTGGCGGTGGACGAGGTCGTGCCGACGGTGGCGCAGACGAAGAAGGGCGTGAGCCCGGCCTCGACGTCGGCGCGGATGGCGGCCCCGAGCGCGTCCGCGCGCATCGCGAGCTTGTCGTCGGTCGGGACAAGGCGGAGGTTGGCCAGGTCGAGGCCGGCGATGCGCGCGGCCTTGGTGAGCGAGGAGTGCGCCTGCTCCGAGATGTAGGCGACGAGGCGCTCGATCGGGGCCTTCGTGGAGCGCCGGGCGCGATCGCGCGCGACGATCATGGCGACGAGGGACGCCTCGCTGGCGGTGCCCTGGATGACGCCGCCGCCTTCGCCGGAGGTGGAGAGGAATTTCGAGTCGAGGCCGATGAGCTCGGCGAGCCAGTCGAGGCAGCGCGTCTCGATCTCGGTGTACGCGGGGCTGGTGGACCACATCATGCCCTGCGCGTTGAGCCCGGCGGAGATCATCTCGGCGAGCACGCCCACGGGCGTGGTGTTGCAGGGGAAGTAGCCGAAGAAGCGCGGCGACTGCCAGTGCATGACGCCCGGGAGGACGACGCGGTCGAGATCGGCGAGGAGGGCGTCGAACGGCTCGGCGTTCTGCGGCGGGCGCGCGGGGAGTTTCGACGCGATCTCGCCGGGGCGCACGCTCGGGGCCACGGGGAGATCGCCGAGGCGCTCCATGTAGTCGGCGAGCCAGTCCACGGCTTCGCGCCCGGCGCGGCGGAACTCTTCGGCGGACATGTGGTGCATGGGCCGAGGATAGGCCCGGGGGCGGGCTAGGCGTCGAGCGCGCTCATCCGTTCGCGCAGGGCGTCGGCCAGGCGGGCGAGGACGTCGTCGCCGAAGTCGAACTTGATGCCGGCGGCGTCGAAGAGCTCGGGGAGCGTGCGGCTGCCGCCGAGAGAGAGGGCGCGGATGTAGTCGTCGAGGACGGGTCGCGGCCCTTCGTCGAGCGAGCGGAGCCAGAGCTGGAGCGCGCCGATCTGGGCGATGCCGTACTCGATGTAATAGAAGGGCGACGTGAAGATGTGGGGCTGTCGGTGCCAGGTGTAGGCGCACTCTTCGTCGAGGCCGCTCCAGTCCACGACGCGTCCGAAGCGGTGATGAAGAAGCATCCATTCGGCGCGCCGGGCCTCGCCGGTGTGGCCGGGATGGGTGTAGATCCAGTGCTGGAAGGCGTCGATGGTGGCGACCCAGGGGAGCAGGTAGACGATGGACTCGAGCTGCTCGCGCTGGGCGCGCTTGCGCTCGGCGGGGTTCGCGTAGAACTCGTCCCAGCAGGGCATGGTGAGCAGCTCCATCGCCATGGACGCGACTTCCGCGAACTCGTAGACCGAGTGGCGGTAGTGGAGCAGCGGCTCGTCGTTGGTCAGCAGCGAGTGGAACGCGTGGCCGGCCTCGTGGACCATGGTGCGCACGTCGCGGTGCATGCCCGCGGCGTTCATGAAGATGAACGGTCGGCGCGAGCGGTCGCGCATGTACTGGTAGCCGCCGGGGGCCTTGCCGGGGCGGCTGTCGAGATCGAGCGATGAGCCGTCGCGGAGCTTCTCGAAGAGGCCGGCGAGGCGCGGATCGAGGCGCTGAAAGACGCGCGCCGAGCGGGCCTCGAGGTCGGGTCCGTCGGTGAAGGGGCGCAGCGGCTGATCGCCGTCGGGATCGACGGCGGCGTCCCAGGGGCGAACGACTTCGAAGCCGAGGCGGCGCCGGCGGCGCTCGTCGCGCTCGCGGAGCAGCGGCATGATGCGGCTCTCGACGGCGTCGTGGAAACGGACGCAGTCGGCGGGCGTGTAGTCGAAGCGGCGCTTGGAGCGGAAGGCATACTCGAGGTAGGTCGGCAGGCCGGCGTTCATCGCGATCTGCTGACGCAGGGGGAGCATGCGATCGAAGAGAGATTCGAGCTTGTGCTTGTCTTCGAGGCGGCGCGCGGTCGCGGCGCGCCAGGCGCGTTCGCGGACGGCGCGATCGGGCGACTCGAAGTAAGCGCCCATCTGCGACATCGTGCGTTCGCGCCCGTCGAAGTGGACGGTCATGCCGCCGAGGATGCGCTCGTACTCCTGCGCCATGGTGGCGAGCTCGGTGTGCAGCGCGACGTTGGCTTCGCGGAAGAGCGCGGCCTCGTTGCGCACGTCGCGGTCGAGGACGGCGTAGCGCGCGGCGGGCAGGCGGATGGCGTCGAAGAGCTCGGCCTGGCGGCGGTCGAGGGCGTTGGCCCAGCGGCGGAGGTCGGGCTGGGTGTCGCGGACGAAGCGTTCGTACTCGGCGTTGGCCTGCGCATCGTCGGTGCGGCAGGTCATGGCGATGTAGCGCACGGCCTCGGCCTCGCTCGTGGCGGCGTCGAGGTCGGCGCGATCGATCAGCCAGCGCTCCAGCTCGGCGGTGTCGCGGACCGGGCGATCGAGAAGGTTGCGGACGAAGGGCTCGACGAGCGCGGGCGTCGAGGGATCGAACGCGGCGGGGAGGAAGGCGCCGGGCGCGGCGTCGGGCTGAGATCGGATGGCTTCCATGCGCTCCTGTCCGCCGCGGCCGTGCAGCGTCGAGCGCGCAGCGGCGATTTCTGCTGCGCGCGGGTCGCGAGATTCATCGGCTGACGGGCTCAGCGCCTTTGACGATCGCGGTTTTCCTGCATCTGCTTGCGGATCTGCTCTTCGACCTCGCGGAAGAACTCGTCGCTGAGCGGCGGGACCGCGCCCTTGGCGGGGAACTCGGTCCACACGACGGCGCGACGCGCCCACGAGCGAAGGTCGTTGAGGTAGCGGCGGACCTTCTGGAGGTCGCCGGCGTTGTCGGCAATCTGGATCTTCTGGAAGAGCTCGACGATCTCGAGCTCGGCGCGGAAGGTCTCTTCGCGGGTGCGCACGGCGAACGCGTCGGCGTCCTGACCGACCTCGACCCATTCCTTGTCGCCGACGATCTGGCGGACGAGGTCTTCCTTGGTGTCCGCGACGCCGTCGGCGAAGGCGTACTTCACCGCGTCGTTCGCGTTGAACGTGAGGATCTTGCCGGTGGGATTGACGATGTAGCGACCCTTGAGGTCGGGGCGCCAGGTGACGACGCCGTTGGAGTCGATGTCGGCGGAGAGCTCCTGCTCGATCTGCATGGCGCGCATGATGAGCGGGCTGTACCCGCCGCGCTCCGAGATGCGCTCCATCATGTAGAGGTACTGCTCGAGGTCTTCGCCCTCGGCGGCCCTGGCGCCGCCCGGGCCGCTGCTGAACGCGGTGGCGGCGCCGAAGTTGCCCTTGGACATGAAGTAGATGTTCTCGCAGGTGAGCGAGGTCATCGCGGCGGCGGAGATCGCGGACTGGATCCACGCCACGACGGTGTACTTGGGCTTGATGTACTCGTGGATCGCGTCGGACAGCGGCTCGACCTCGGCGACGTAGCCGCCGCCGGAGTTGAACTTCAGCACGACGATGTCGGGCTCGTCGTCCTTGAGTTCGTCGATCGCGGCCTTGAGGCGGCCGGCGTTGACGTAGGGGCCGACCATGTCCATCTGCTGGCCGTCGCCGACGGAGATGAACGCGACGCGGACGACGTCCTCGCCGGTGCGGGCGCTGGTCTTCGAGGTCGGGTCGCCGGGCTTGGCGACGGGGTCCTTCGCGGGCGCTTCGGCGTCACGCTCGATGCTCTCGACGTTGGACTTGAGGATGAACTCGGTGTGCTCGATGTCGCCCACGCGCACGACGAGGTAGAGGAAGCTGTCTCCCTCGCGCTCGATGCGCCCTTCGAGGACGCGGCCGTCCTTCATCTGGACCTTGGCGGCGAACGCGGGCGCCACGCAGAACGCCGCCGCCGCGATGAAGGCGAGAAGGGCTCGTTGGAGAATTCGGGTGAGCTTCAGAAGGTTCATGCGGCCTCCGGCGGGATTGGCGTGGTGTCGAGCGGGCGGAGATTCGTGCATCGATCAGCGGCGGCGCTGGCGTTCGGCATCGTTGACCTGCTGGAGCGCCTGGCGGGTTTCTTCGATCATGACGTCGAGCTGGCTGCGCTCGTCGCCCGAAGGGTCGAGGACCTCGGCGTAGATGGAGAGCAGGCCGCGCATCTCGCGGAGCGTCTTCATGCGCTCGCCGAGCTGCTTCTTGGCCTCGTCGCCGCGGGCGCCGGTGGGATTGCTGGTTTCCTCGAGGCGTTCGCGGAGGCGGATGAGGTTGTCGCGCGCCTGATTGAGGCGGTCGGACCAGTCTTCGAGGACGCGATCGGCGCGGCCTTCGATCTGCGAGTAGTTGGAGCCGTAGCCGAGGAGGAACATGAGGTCGTCGAGCGTTTCGGCGGAGCCCTTGGAGACGAGGAGCCGCTGGGCCCAGTCGGCGTCGAGGTTGAGCACGTCGTTGCCGCGCTCGCGGACGATGTCGGCGAGGGAGTCTTCGTTGGAGCCCTTGCCGTCGTCGGTGAGGAGGATCCAGCCGTCGGCGAGTTCTTCGGCGGAGGGCTGGCGGTTCATGTATTCGGGCTTTCCGCCGCGGATGCGGACGGCGAGCCAGTTGTCCATGTGGCCCATGGCGCGGACGAGTTCGGGGGCGTAGCCGCCGGCGATGGCGATGCCTTCGGCGTGGCCGAGGCGCAGGGAGATCTGCTTCTCGTTGACGCGCTCGTCGCCGATGTCGAAGTCCTGCAGGGTGCCGATGCCGCCCATGCGGCCGTCCGGCGTGAAGTAGATCTCGGGGCAGATCAGCGGAAGAAACGCGGCGCCGACGGTGGCGCGCTTGATCCAGAAGACGACGCGGTGGCCGTCGCGCATCGCGCTCTCGATGATCGGGGTCATCTGCTCGGCGCGGAAGAGACCGTCGAAGCCGAATCGCTCGTCCTGGGTCGCGTCCATCTTGACGACGATGACGTCGGGGTTGGAGGCGGTGGCGTCCTTGAAGGCCTGCTCGAGCGGGCCGGCGCTGATGTCCCAGCCGAACTGGCCTTCGAGGGTCATGAGGTAGACGCGCGACGTGTCTTCGCGGTCTTCGGAGGCCGCGGCGCCGCGCGCGGGGCCAGACTTCGACGGCGACGTCGTCGCCGGGTCCTTCTTCGGGGCGGCGGCGCCTTCGACGGGGAGGTCTTCCTCGACGAGGAGGATCTCGGAGCGTTCGTAGGTGGTGACGGTGGAGATGCCGGCGACGACGACGCGCATCTTGATCATGCGGTCGTTCATCTCGAGGATCTCGCCTTCGACGGTGCGGCCGTTGCGGAACGTCAGGACGTCCTTGGTGGCGGCGGGGGCTTCATCCTGCGCGGCGGGCGCCGTCGAGACGGCGAAGCCGAGCGAGACGCTCGTCGAGAGGGCGGCGATGGAAAGGATGTTCCGGATGCTCATGGTCGTCCCCTGAGGCCGTACGGACGGGGCGATTCCCCGCCTGCCGGCGCAAAATCCTGGCTGGTCGTTCCGCGGCGGCGGAGCCCCGCTCCCGCCTCCCAACCTCAGTATACGGGTGGGTCTTTCTACGGTTCTGGACGCACGACGCCCCGATCAGTTCCCTCACCTGCCTGCTGGCGGCTGTTTCGCCAGGGCGAGCGCTTCGTCTCGCGAGGCGATGCGGCCCTCGAGCTGGGCGTCGTAAACGCGGTCGAGGATCGCCTTGAAGCGCGGGCCGGGCGCGAGGCCGGCGGCGATGAGGTCGTCCCCGGTGATCAGCGGGGCCGGCGCCAGCCCGCCGTGGGCGGCGGCGAGTTCGACCACGCGCGAGCGGACGGAGCGGGCCACGCCGGGGGCTCGGGCGTCGAGGATGGCGAGCGCGGCGTCGAACCACGGCGAGGCCGCGGCTCGCTTCTGCGCCGCGACGGGCTCGGCGAGCCATGCGGATTCGAGCCGGGCGACGCCGTCGATGGCGGCGCCGAGGGCGTGGGACTCGTCGTTGCTCAGGCAGAGGGCTCGCCGCAGATGCGCGGCGATGGCGCGGGATTGCGACGCGAGCTGATCGGCGTCGATCTGGCCGGACGCGGCGCGTCGGTCGATGGTCCACGCGGCGAGCGCGGTGGTGAAGGAGGCGTCTTCGGGCAGGCGATGGAGGATGTCGAGCGGCGCGCGCGTCGGCGGCTCTTCGAGGACGGGGGCGTCAAGGCCGAGTTCCTGGAGGCGCGCCGCGGCGACGGCGCGGGCGCGGTGGGCGAGCATGCGCCGGAGCTCATCGCCGATGCGTTCGCGGGATACGCCGCGGAGCTCGGAGGCGTGACGCGCGATGGCTTCGTTGGTGGCGGGGTCGATCTCGAAGCCCAGGCGCGAGGCGAGTCGGACGGCGCGGAGGGCACGGAGGTGGTCCTCGGCGAGGCGGTCGTCGGGGGCGCCGACGGCGCGGACGACTCCGGCGTGGAGGTCGGCGACGCCCTGGACGAAGTCGATGACGCGTCCCCGGGGATCGCGCGCGGTGTCGAGGGGATCGAGGAAGAGCGCGTTGATGGTGAAGTCGCGCCGGCCGGCGTCGGCCTCGGCGGAGGAGAAGCGGACGGTGTCGGGCCGGCGCGCGTCGGAGTAGGCGCCTTCTTCGCGGAAGGTGGCGACCTCGATGGTGTGCGCGCGGTGGCGCACGAGCATGACGCCGAAGGAGGCGCCGACTTCCGAGACGCTGCGGAAGAGCGGGCGGACGTCGTCGGGCGTGGCGCTGGTGGCGATGTCGTAGTCCTGCGGCGTGAAGCCGAGGAGTTCATCGCGCACGCATCCGCCGGCGAAATAGGCCTCGTGCCCGGCGTTTCGCAGGGTTCGAAGGATGTCCTGCGCTGCGCTGCGGGCGTCGGCCATCGCGGGTCCTGAGGGGGCGGGCGTGCGGCGTGTGTGATACCTTACCGCTCATCGGCCCGGCGCTGTGGATGTCGTGCGGGCGCACTCGCAGATTGCCTCGAAGAGGAAGGGCGGCGACATGAAGCGGATCGTGGTCATCGGACTGGCGGCGTTGGCGCTCGCGGCGACGGCGCCGGCGAAGTACATCGCGAAGCAGGACATCACCTGCGAGCGCACCGGCGGCGGCAAGTTCGAGTTCAGAGGGAAGAATTCGTGGGGCGCCCTCGACGTGAAGGTCGAGGACAAGCACATGTTCCAGGGCTTCCGCGCCGAGGGGACCAACGGCGACAAGCGGGTCGAGATCGACATCAAGTCGGCGGGCCTGGGCGCCGGATGGAAGCTCGAGGGCAAGATCGGCGACATGAAGGTCGAGGCGACGGCCAAGCAGGACGGTCCGTTCTCGAGCACGTGGACGGTGAAGGGCAAGGTCGGCGAGCGCATGATCGAGGCGCAGGTCGACAACGAATGGGACATTGATCCGGCGGTGCAGGCGGCGTTCGTGCTGTTTGATTGCTGCGAGGACGAGAAATCGCCGGAATCCGGCGGCTGAACGGTGAATCGGCGCTCATGAGCGGCGCATATTCGCGGGTTGTTCGTCGTCATTGCGGATGACGAACGCGTGAGTTCATTGATTGCGCGTGGGCTCGAACCCCCTTGTGGGGTATCCTTGTGCATTCATCAACACGCCGACGCGTCGGCGCGGTCATGCGGACCGCGCTCATGGCGAAGCGTTGCGTCTGCACAGGGCGTCGTGGAGCCACTCGTCGGCCTAACTCTTCAGGAGAGGACATCTCATGGTGTTTCTACGACGAGACGGCAGTCATCCGTTCGCGATTCTCGGCTGCGCGGCGTGCGCGGTGGTGATGGGCGCGTGTTCGTCCCATCGTTCGACGACGGCGAACGATTCGGACCCCTGGTTCTACTACCAGGATCATGACGGCGTGGTGGTCCGGGAGCAGCCCGGAACAACGCGGGCGACGACGGCGACGCCCGTGGCGACGCCTGCGGCGCGGACGTCGCACGGCTGGCCGGCGGCGCATCCGGACTCGAATCTGCGGTGGACGGCGATGGCGTTCCCGACGGGCGATCCGGCGACGAGCGCGATCGGGCTCGAGAAGGGCGTGCCGCGTCAGGTGCGTCTCGATCAGCCGTTCGACTACGAGATCTGGGTGACGAATCTGACGGACATGTCGCTGCGCGACGTGGTGGTGTCGGACTCGATGGGCGGCGGGTTTGAGTTTGATTCGGCGACGCCGAGCGGTCGTGACGACACGGCGGGCGAGATGAGCTGGCGCATCGGCGACATGGCGCCGCGCGAGGTGAAGGTGATCAAGGTCACCGGCACGCCGACGCGCGAGGGCGAGGTGGCGATGTGCGCGATCGCGACGTACGACTCGTTCCTCTGCACGCAGGTTCCGGTCGTGGCGCCGCAGCTCGCGCTGACGAAGAGCGGTCCGGCGGAGGCGGCGCTGGTCTGCGACGTGGTGGAGCTGAAGTACGAGGTGGCGAACACCGGCACGGGCACGCTGCAAAACGTGACGGTGACGGACACGCTGCCGCGCGGCGTGACGACGGTGGACGGGCGCAACTCGGTGTCGTTCACGGCGCCGACGCTGGCCTCTGGCCAGAAGGTTCCGTTCACCGTGAAGGTGAAGGCCAACGGCAAGGGCACGTACGAGAGCGGCGCGATGGCGCAGGCGAGCGGGCTGAGCGCGGAGTCTTCGTCGCGCTCGATCAAGTTCGTCGAGCCGGTGCTGACGGTCGAGCGCACCTGCCGCGAGACGCAGTACCTCGGCTTGCCGCTCGAGGCGGAGATCACCGTGAAGAACACGGGCGACGGTCCGGCGAAGGACCTGGTGATCGAGGACATGGCGCCGACGAACGCGACGTTCGTCTCCGCATCGAACAGCGGAGCGCTCGCGGGCGAGAAGGTCGTGTGGAATCTCGGCACGCTGGCGCCCGGCGCGTCGACGACGGTGACGGTGCGCTACAACCCGGAGGGCCTGGGCACGTACCCGGGCACGACGTTCGCGAAGGCCTACTGCGCGAAGACCGTCAACGACGGGTGCCAGACGGTGGTGTCGGGCGTGCCCGCGCTGCTGCTCGAAACGGTCGATGATCCGGACCCGATCCAGATCGACGGCCAGACGACGTACACCATCACGGTGACGAATCAGGGCAGCAAGAACGACAGCAACATCAAGATCGTCTGCGAGCTGGAAGACACGCAGGCGTACGTCTCGTCCTCGGGCGCGACGCGCGGCACGGCGACGGGCAACCGCATCGAGTTCGCGCCGATCGCCACGCTGGCGCCGGGCGCGACGGCGGAGTTCAAGGTCACGGTCCGCGGCGTGAAGACGGGCGACACCCGCTTCCGCACGACGATGACCAGCGACTTCCTCACCCGGCCGGTCGAGGAGACCGAGTCCACCAACATCTACCGCCTGCGGTGAGCCGGCACTGACCGGCGCGATGGGCTGATTCCCAGGGGCGTCGCTTCGGCGGCGCCCCTGTTTCTTTTTTGACTCGCGCGGTAGGGTGGCGTGCGTCGAAAGGAGCGGATCGATGGGGATGCAGATCACATGCCAGACGCGGGTCAACGCGCCGGTCGAGCGGGTCTTCGAGGTCTTCACCGATCTGCCCGCGGCGCCGGAGCGGGTGCGGGGCATCAAGGCGCTCGAGGTGCTCACCGACGGGCCGATCGGCAAGGGCACGCGCTTCCGTGAGACGCGCGTCATGTTCGGCAAGGAAGCCACCGAGGTGATGGAGATCACCGAGTTCCATCCGAACCAGATGTACGCGGTCGAGGCCGAGAGCTGCGGCTGCCACTACCGCTCCGAGCTTCACTTCCGTCCGGACGGCGGCGCGACGGATGTGCGGATGACCTTCGGCGGGACGCCGCTGACGACCGGCGCGAAGGTGATGGGCGCGCTGATGGGCTGGATGATGAAGGGCGCGTGCCGCAAGGCGATGGATCAGGACTTCGAGGACCTCAAGCGCGTGGCGGAGCAGCGGGGCTGAGGGATCTCAGTCGCGATCGTCGTCGTCGCGCTCTTCGTGCCAGAGGCCCTGAATGGTCTCGAGGATGCGCTCGTTGACGTTGTGCCCGGGCTGGGGGACGAAGCCGGGCAGCTTCGCGACCATCTCGCGCAACTGCGTGAACGAGACCTGCAGGGGATCGACGTCCGGATGCTGAACGGCGAGCTCTTCGGCGATGCGTTCGACGTCGAGCCAGTGGAAGGTGTCCTCGCGCATCGATGGCTCCGACGCTAGTGCGGCACTTCCTTGACCGCGTTGCGGTTCCAGGCGGGCACGCGGACGACGATCGGGCCGGAGCCCTTCACTTCGCACTGACACGAGAGCCGGCTGTTGCGCTGGAGCCCCGGCGCTTCTTCGACGCGGTCTTCCTCGGCCTCGGTGGCTTCGGAGAGGTGCTCCATGCCCTGCTCGACGTAGACGTGGCAGGTGGAGCAGGCGCAGACTCCGCCGCAGGCATGTTCGATGTTGATGCCGGCGTCCATCGCGGCCTCGAGGAGGGACTCGCCCTTCGCGGCCATGATCTCCCACTCGGCCTTGTCCTCGCCGGTGAGGCCTTCGGGGTCCTCGAGATGGATCTTGACGGGCACCGTCTTGGGGCCGTGGTCATGATCGGAGTGACGCATGTGCATGAGGCGGGCTCCGGAGCGAGAGAAGACGACGATCGAGGCCGCCCGACTCTAGGCGTCGGGGGCGGCATGGGCCGGGGGCCGCTTAGACTGTGCGGATGCACGATGTTCGCGATCCTGATGCGCCGATGCGGGTCGACCTGAGCGTCGTCGCGCCGGCGCACAACGAGCGCGAGAACGTCGAGGCGCTCGCGGACGAGGTCGGGCGTGCGGCCGAGTCGTGGGCGGCGCGCGAGGGGCGGACCTGGGAGTTCGTGCTCGTGGACGACGGGTCCACCGACGGGACGGGCGAGGCGGCGCTGGCGCTCGCGGCGACGCGGCCGTGGCTTCGGGTGGTGCGGATGACGCGCACGCCGCAGGGAAAGGGCGCGGGACAGTCCGCGGCGTTCTGGGCGGGGTTTCGCGCCGCGCGGGGCGAGCTGATCGCGACGCTCGACGCGGACCTTCAGAATGACCCGTCGGAGATTCCGGCGATGATCGCGCTGCTCGAGCGTGAGCGGGCGGACATGACGCAGGGCGACCGTTCGAGGGCGCGCCGGGACAATGCGGTGCGGCGCGTCGGGTCGGTCGTCGGGCGGGTATTCCGGCGGATGCTGCTGGGGGATTCGATCCGCGACACCGGGTGCTCGCTGCGGGTGATGAAGCGCGAGGTCGCGCTGCTTCTGCCGCTGGAGTTCCGCGGCGCGCACCGGTTCATCCCGGTGACGGCGCGCCGGCTGGGATTCAAGGTGGTGGAGATGGACGTGCGTCACCGGGCGCGGCGCGCGGGGGAGACGAAGTACGGCCTGGGCATCGTGCAGCGCGCGATTCCCGGATTGATCGACTGCTTCGCGATGCGCTGGATATTCGACCGGCGACGCTGGACGGACTGGCGTGAGGTCGAAGCGTCGAGCGCGGCGCCGGCGCGCGAGACGGAGGGCGCGGCGCGGTGAAGCCGGGACCGATCATCGCGATGGCGGCGCTGCTGGTGCTGGGCTTCTGGCTCGCGGCGGGGCCGTCCATCATGTCGGCGCGGGTGCACGCGACGCCGGGGGCGACGGTGTCCACGCTGGACCTTGGCTCGCGCAAGATCGTGTACGAGCGGGTCGACGATGGGTCCGCAGCGACGCACCGCTTCCTGACGCGCTCCGAGGATCTGCCGAGTGAGGCCATGTCGGCAGCGGAGTTCTGGTCAGAGGTAGAACGGATCGAGCGCGACGCGGGCAGGCGGCACTGGGCGCTGCGCGCGTTCAACATCTCGAACTGGTGGAATCTGGGGTGGATTGCGGTCGGGCTCGGCGGGCAGATGGCGTTCTTCGGGCGGATGCTGGTGCAGTGGGTGGCGAGCGAGCGGGAGAAGCGGAGCGTGGTGCCGGCGCTCTTCTGGTGGTTGAGCTTGGCGGGCGGAGTGTCGCTGTTCGCGTACTTCGTGTGGCGGCGCGACGTGGTGGGCGTGCTGGGGCAGAGCACGGGCGTGGTGATCTATGCGCGGAACATCCGGCTGATCGTCAAGGCGCGCCGACGTGAGCGCCGAGATGCGGCGCGAGCGGAGGAGTTGGCGCTTTCGCGGGAGGACCCGGCCGGGGAACCGGTCCTGTAGGGCGGAGGCCGCCTTTTCGTGGTGGACTTTCTCGGACCGTTTGCAGGCGGAGGGGGGAACGGTCGATGATGGAGCCATGCGCCTGTTTCTTGACGACCGGCCCCTGGAGGCCGAGGACACGACCTTGGCCGCCGCTCTCGACGCCGCGCGCGCGAAGGCGGAGGCGGGCGGCCGGATCATCGTGGAGGTTCTGGCGGACGGCGCTCCGGCGCCGGAGTCGGACCTGCAGGATCCATCGGGGGTGACGCGCCGGCCGTACGCGGGCGAGGTGCGATTCGTGAGCGAGACGCCGCGGGGCCTGGTGGCGGGCGCGCTGCGCGACGCGTCGCAGGCGATCGCGATGGTGCAGGACAAGCAGCGCGAGGCGGCGGAGCAGATCCACCGGGGGGATGCGGAGTCGTCGGTGGCGCTGCTGGGGGACGCGGTCACGCTGTGGCAGATGGTGCGACGGGCGCTGGACGAGAGCGGGCGCATCCTCGGGATGGCGCTGGAAGGCGATCGCGGGATCGCGCCGCTGGCCGAGGAGCTGGCGGGCCGGCTGACGGCCATCCGCGCGGCGCTGGCGTCGCAGGACTGGGCGGCGCTGGCGGACGAGCTGGATGATGAGATGGATGCGCACGCCGAGCGTTGGCGCGGCGCACTGGTGGACCTCGCGGCGCGGGTGTCGAGCGAGCAGTGAGTTCGGTGGGCGTTGAGCGGGGAGGGCGGGCGTGAGCGCATCGAAGACCAAGGCCGAGACGAAGCAGCAGAAGATCGACGAGAAGATGGAGCGCGCGAGCGCGGCGCTCGAGGCGATGCGCTATTTCGAGTGCGAGCGGCTGTGCATGGAGTCGCTGCGCTCGGCGCACTCGCTGCATGACTTCGAGCGGATGGCGCGGATCGTGCTGCCGCTGGAGGAGGCACGCCGGCAGAAGCGGCTCGCGGCCCTGGACGCGGACCGCGTCGAGGTCATCAAGAGCCTGGCGCCGGAGATGAAGATCACGCCGGGCTGCTACATGCTCGAGCCCCCCCACTGCGTGGGTGTGGACGGGCGGGCGCTGCGCGAGACGGCGAACGCGCGCGAGATCCCGGTCATGGTGGTCGTGCGCGAGCCGCTGACGCAGGCGGGGCTGTGGCCGCTGGTGTCGGTGGGCCCGACGACGGTGCGGGTGAAGACCAAGCCCTCGAAGAAGCTGACGCCGGAGTGGTTCGCGGATGCGCTCGAGGCGCTGGGCGATGTGTCGCTCGAGTCGGTGGATTGGACGGCGCCGGCGGACATTCTCGTGGGCGAGCTGGTGGCGCGTCTCGAGACCACGCCGGACCACGACGAGATGCACCAGAAGCTCGGCGATGCCTGCCGCGACGCGATGCGCGAGGCGATCGAGCACGGCGGGCGTCGGCGGACGCGCAAGGCGAAGCCGCCGGAGGATCCGCTGGACGCGGAAGGCGCCGAGGACGACGGGAACTGATCTAGTAGCAGTTCCAGTTGCGCGGGCGCGGCCAGTAGTGATAGTGATGGTGGCGAACGACCGGGCGGCAGCCGCAGCCCGAGTAGCAGACGTGGCGCGCCGGCCGGTAGTCGTAGTGGTAGACGCGGGTCTCGTACACGCCGCGGTCGGAGCGGTGGTACGACGCGTTGCGCTGGTTCTGGTCGCCGATGACGCCGCCGACGAGCGCGCCGGCCACGGCGCCGATCGCGGCGCCGGCCCCGGCCTCGCCATAGATAGAGCCGATGATGGCGCCGCCGCCGGCGCCGAGCCCGGCGCCGAAGAGGGCGCCCTCACCGGCGTTGTTGCAGCCCGAGAGCGAGGCCGCGGCGATCGTGGATGCGCTGAGCGCGATGATTCGGACGGCTCGAGGCGTACGCATGGCGATCCTCCTTCCGTCGGCGCGCGGATCCGGCGCGTCGAGTTCGTACTCATTTGGACCGGCGAATCGGGGCGGGGTTCCGGGGTTTTGTGGGCGGGCGAGCGGCGTTTCGGCGGCTAGGATCGGCCATGGACGGCGGATGGAGACGCCAGGAGCGGCAGATGACCAGTTCCGAGGTCGCGTGCCGCATGATGGAGTTGTGGCTGACCTGGGCGCTGCGCCAGCCGCGCGATGCGTTCCCGCGGATTCCGCTGCGTCCGGTGTCGGATGGCGGTTTTGCGGGGCTGACGGCGCGGCCGGAGGGTCGGCGGGCGGCGTCCCGGTGGTGGGAGGAAGCGACGGACCGGATCGACGCGGATCCGCCCTTCTGGGGCTAGGCGGGCGATCGCCGGTGCGTCGGGCGTCCGGTCGGGTTACAACACTGGTTCGGATCGGAAGCCGACCGATCGAGGGCGAGCGGTGCGGTTGTCTGGCCGATGGAAGCGAGAACCGGCCCGTTTCATGGGTCGATATGGAGCGACGCGATGAGCGAGCAGAGCAACCCCGGGCCGCGACCAGAGGCGGGCACACCGTCGGCAGGGTCGCGCCCCGCGGGCGGGACGAGCGAGGGCGTCGAGCTGGGGGGCGTGCAGACGACGCGGCTCAACAAGAGCTGGGTCGTGAAGACGTGCATCTATCTCGTCGTGCTGCTGGGGCTCGGCGTGTGGGGCTTGTACGACGGTCTGATCGTGTATCCGAATCGCGGGCGCGGGGCCGCGTCGTTCCTGGAGAAGGAGTATCTGATCCAGGCGGAGGAAGCCGGCTCGTTGCTGCGCGCGAGCGTGCAGGACCCGGAGACGGAGTACGAGCGGCTCCAGGCGGCGGAGACCGAGCTACGTTCGCGCGTCGCGACGGCGATGGCGGAGAATCGCTCGGCGGATCAGGCCGAGATGGAGCTGGCGCGGCTCGAGTGGCTGACGGCGCTGTCGCGCATCGGCTGGCTGAACGAGCAGCACACGGTGATCACGGACGCGTCGGGCCGGCTGACGACGCTGCAGCAGGAGTGGGCGTCGCGCAAGCCGCCGAAGCCGCTCTCGGCGTTCGACATCCCGTCGCAGTGGCTGATCGCGATCGCAGGGCTCGGCCTGGGCGGCTGGATCCTGCTGCTGTTCGCGCTGGTGGCGCGGAAGAAGTACAAGTACGAGCCGCGCATCATGCGCCTGACGCTTCCCTGCGGCGCGTCGATGACGCCGAGCGACATCGCGGAGGTGGACAAGCGCCTGTGGCACAAGTTCTTCGTCACTCTGCGGACCAAGGACGGCAAGGCCTACAAGCTGGACCTTCTCCGGTACACCCCGCTCGAGCAGTGGGTGCTGGAGATGGAAAAGCACACCGACGGCTACGAGCCGCCGCGGGACGAGACCGCCGAGCCGACGGCGACCGATGCGCCGGCGGGCGTTCCGTCGCCGATGTGATCGGCGGCGCCTGAGCGGGCGGATTCCGAAAGACCGGGCATGGACTACGTCGCGGGCATCCTTGTCGCGCTGTTCGGGCTGTTCGGCGTCGTGCTGACGTTGCTGGGTTTCTCCGGCGTGTGGCTGACGATCGTGGTGGCGCTGCTGGTCGAATGGTGGCGCGCGGGTCAGCAGTTTGAACTGTGGACGATCCTCGGCGTCATCGGCCTGGGCGTGCTGGGCGAGGTGGCGGAGTTCGTCGCCGGCGCCGTCGGCGCGGGCAAGGCGGGGGGCTCGAAGAGGGCCGCGGTCGGCGCGATCGTGGGCGGGCTCGTGGGCGCCCTCGTGGGAACGCCGATCATGCCGATCATCGGAACGATCGCGGGCGCGGCGCTGGGGGCGGGCATCGGCGCGGCGATTCTGGAGCGGACCAAGGACCAGCGGACGTGGGGCGATGTCTGGCGCGTCGGCCAGGGCGCGGCGATCGGTCGGCTGGTGGCGACCGTGATCAAGACCACGCTGGCGTTCGTCGCGGCGGTATGGCTGGCGGTCGCGTTCTGGGTGTGACGCGAATTCGGCGGCGCCAGAATCCTTGCGGTTCTACAGTACGAACCCTTTGGTGAAGGGTCGGCTAAGGTCTGCCGTGATGCAGGCGGGTCGGCCGCAAGGAGCGATTGTTGGACGCGACACGGACGAGCACACCGGACGAGGCGAGGCGCGGGCCGCTGGGTCGGCTGCTGGATTTCTTCAGCAGCATCTGGCTCGGCGTGTCGCTGATGACGTTCCTGTTCGTCTACATGTCGGTCGGCAGCGCCGGGTACGCGATCCGGCAGATGCGCTTCTTCGAGATGACCGAGTACGAGTGGTTCCACTGGTGGCCGTTCGATCTGGCGATCGCGCTGCTGGTGATCAATCTCGTCGTCGCGACGCTGCGCCGGATTCCGCTGAAGGTCGTGAACCTCGGCGTGTGGATGATCCACACGGGGATCGTGATCCTGTGCATCGCGAGCGTGGCATACTTCGGGCTGAAGGTCGAGGGCGATTCGCCGGTGTTCCGGCGGCAGATCGTGATCGAGTCGCCCACGCACGCGCCGGTGTCGATGCCGTCGCTGCCGGGCGCGAGCGTGATCGCGGGCGTCGGCGAGGACGCCGTGCGCTACGAGGTGGTCGAGACGCGTCCCGACTGGCCGATCCTGAGCGGCGAGGACGAGGGCAAGCGCGTCTACAGCGCTTCGATCCGGGTGCAGAAGGCGAGCGGCGGCGAGGGATTCGTGCGCCAGCTCCTCGACGGGCATCCGCAGTACACCGAAGACATCCTGCCGGGCCAGGGGCGCGCGATCAAGGCGACGGGCAAGCGGCTCGTCGACGACGCGCTCTCGATGCGCCTCGAGGAGCAGGCGCAGGAGTGGTTCTACCACGTGAACTCGTGGGCGCTCTACGCGCGACGCGCCGGCGAGCGTGAGTGGGCGGAGCGGCCGATCAAGGGATTGCCGCGGTACAACGATTACATCGCGTCGCGCGACTGGATCTGGCTGTCGCCGGGCGAGACGGCGCCGCCGATCGATCCGCTGGACCTGCGCGTGGCGCCGGGCGAGCGGGCGGACGTTCTCGGCGACGCGGAGGTGCGCGTCACCGGGTTCCTGCGCTACGCGTTCGGCGAGCAGCGCTGGGTGTCGGGGGGCAACGAGATCAACCCCATCGCGACGGTGCGCCTCTCGGACACGACGACGGGCTCGTTCCGCGACTACGAACTCGCGGCGTTCGACTTCGAGAAGCGCACCGCCGAGGGCGGCGAGCTCGTGCTGCAATGGATCGACGACGAGAGCGAGCTGGCGTCGATCGGGCAGTCGGCCGCCAGCGCCGTAACGGTTCGTGCGAAGGACGCCGCCGGGGAATGGGTCGAGCACGCGGCGCCGGACGAGGCGCTTCGGGCGCGGGATCCCGCGGCGGCGCCGGTGTGGATTGCGATTCCCGGGACCGACGTTGAGTATTCGGTGCGCGACATCGTGGACGGGCTCCCGCTGGCGGATGGTCGCCAGGTATCGATCGCGGTGGTCGATGTGCGCGGGCCGCAGGGCCAGATCACGCGCTGGGCGTCGGATCAACCGGAACTGACGCGCGACTTTGTGAGCGAGAACGAGGGCGAGCACGCGCTGCAGGAGCCGGCGGACTGGGTGGAGATCGACTACCGGCCCGGCGCGCTGGCGCCGCGGGTGACGCTGGTGGCGGGTCCGGGCGACGGCTCGGCGCGCGCGGTGATCAGCGACGAGTCGGGCGGCGGGCCGCGGGTGGAGACGGCGGCGATCGGTCAGGCGATCCGGGTGGATGATCGCATCGCGATGACGGTGCTCTCGTACTCGCCGACGGCGAGGCTCGAGATGAGGCCGCTGATCGTGCCGGTCGGGCAGCGCGACAAGGACGCGGGCAGCAACTACTCGATGGTCCGCGTGGAGATCACGCAGGGCGGGCGCACGACCGCCGCGTGGCTTCCGTTCCACATGTACGCGTTCGAGGATTCGAACTACGCGTACGGCGGGCGGTTCCGGTACGCGCCGGTGCGCGTCGCGCTGCCGGGCGGCGGCGATGTCGAGCTGCTCTTCGGGCGCGAGCGCGATCGGCTGCCGGCGCCAGTGGTGCTGGAGGACTTCCGCCTGATTGCGCACGTCGGCGGGTTCACGGGGCAGGTGTCGAGCATCCGCGACTGGGAGAGCCTGATCCGCTTCGAGGGCGACGACGACGTGCTGAGCGTGAAGACGAACAATCCGGCGGGCTACGAGGGGTTCCGCTTCTTCCAGGCGATGTGGGACCCGCCCGAGCCGCAGTTCACGGCCGGTCTGAATTTCACGGGCCTCGGCATCGGCAATCGCATCGGCGTGGGCTGGCAGCTCGCGGGGTGCACGCTGTCGGTGATCGGGATGCTGTACGCGTTCTACGTGAAGCCGGTGATCAAGCGCCGGCGGATGGAGCGCGTGTGGGCGGAGGTCAAGGAAGGCGCGGCGCAGGCGGAGTCGCTGACCGTCGCACGCGCGGCGCCCGGGCGTGAGCTTGCGAGCGCGGAGGTGGCGCGATGAACGTCGAACTCACGCCCAAGGGTGATCAGTTCGAGGGCCCCGGCGATGCGGGCGGCTTCGGCGGGCGTCGCGTGATCCGCGTGTGGATCATCGCGGCGATGCTCGTCGGCCTGCTGTCGTGGATGGTCGCGAAGCGCATGGGCGATCGGCCGTCGATGGGCGAACCCTCGGCCTTCGCGAGCGCGGTGGACCTCGGCGCATGGTCGCGGGCCGCGGTGCACACGGAGGGACGGCTCAAGAGCTTCGAATCGTTCGCGGACCAGATGACGCGGTACGTGAGCGGGCCGCACTCGATCAACGGGCAGTCGGCGGCGTTTACATACTTCGATCTGATGTTGCGTCCGGAGCGTTACGAGCAGGCGGACGTGATCTTCGTGAAGAGCAAGCCGCTGCGCGGGCTTCTTGCGCAGCGACTGGAAGGGCGCATGGACGGTGCGCGGGTCGCGCGGTTCGAGCGCACGGGCCTGATGTCGCCGGAGGTGCTGCTGGGCGACGCGGAGGTGCATGGGTTGCTGGTGCGCCTGAGCCGCGACGCGATGCGGACGGCCAAGCACGTCGAGCAGATCGAGACGGCGCTGCACGTGCGGACGCCGGCGCTCCTGATGGACAATCTGCGCGTGATCCCGCCGGTAGGCGGTGAGGACGCGTCGATGCGGGCGTGGACAAGCGTCACGGCGCTCGGCGGCGGCGCGCCGATGGACGCGGCGCACGGGGGCGCGGCGGCGCCACGCGGCGTTCCGGGCATGGACGCGGGCCGGCAGGCGGCGCTCGCGTCGGCGTGGACGGACTTCGGCGCGGCGTGGAAGGCGGAGGATGCGCCGCGGGTGAACGAGGCGTCGGCGCGCCTGGTGTCGCTGCTGCACGAGGTGAACCCGGCGTTGTATCCGTCCACGGAGCGGCTCGCGTGGGAGGGCCGCTACTTCCGGATGAACAACTTCACGTGGGTGTGGATCATCTACCTCGCGAGCGTCGCGGCGCTCCTGATGGGGATCGTGTACCGCTGGAAGCGGGCGCGATGGATCGGCGCGGGGCTGTTCCTCCTGGCGTTCGGTCTGCACACCGCGGCGATCCTGCTGCGCTGGTACGTGTCGGGGCGCTGGCCGAACTCGAACATGTTCGAGGCGGTGACGACGGCGGCGTGGATGGGCGGCGCCGCGGCGGTGGTGATGGAGCTGATCGCGCGCAAGAGCGCGATGCGCGGCCTTTTCTACCTGACGAGCAGCGTGGCCTCGATGACGGCGCTGATGGCGGCGGACTTCCTGCCGCTGCAGTTGAACCCATCGATCGGCAACAAGATGCCGGTGCTGCACGACGTGTGGCTGTACATCCACACGAACGTGATCATCTTCTCGTACGCGCTGATCGCGATGGCGGCGGCGACGGCGACGATGTACCTCCTGTGGCGGCTGGGCGGCGGACGCCCGGACTATGCGCGGGCGGGCGGCGTGGCGATGCTGATGCGCGGCAAGCAGGCCGCGGCGGCCGCCGAGCGTCGCGTGACGGCGGGCGAGGTCTTCGACGGCGCGACGATGATCCTGATGGAGCTGTCGTTCGTGCTGCTGTGGGCGGGCCTGGTGATGGGCGCGATCTGGGCGGATCATTCGTGGGGCCGCCCGTGGGGATGGGATCCGAAGGAAGTCTTCGCGCTCGCGACGTTCGCGATCTACGCCATCCTGATCCATGTGCGCCTCAAGGTGCGCGACAAGGGATTGTGGACGGCGTGGCTGGCGGTGATCGGCTGCGCGGTGATGATCTTCAACTGGACGGTCATCAACTTCGTCATCACCGGGCTGCACTCCTACGCGTGATCACGGCGCGGGCGAGACGCTGACGACCAGGACGAGCGAGGCGCCGGGTGCGCCCGGATCATCGACGATCGCGGCGATCACGGGGCGGCCATCGGCGGCGCTGAGGTCCGCGTGGATCGAGCGCGTGGTGGAGCTGAGGAGATCAAGACTGTCCGATCCGGCCTGGAGCGGCGCGTTGGGCGTGGACATCGGGCGGGAGTTGATCTCGGCGGTTGTGATGGCGCCGCGGATGGAAATGGGCGAGACGCCAGATGCGCCATCGCCGACGCGCAGCTGGAGCATCATGCCCGATCGCGCTTCGGAGGTCTCGGGGTCGAGCGCGACGGCGTTCTGACCGACGATGGCGGTGACATCGGAGATATGGGTGCGGCTCTCGACGGAGACGAGGTTGAGCTCGGTGCGCCGGGCGCCGGCGTGCTCGACGCGCCGGACGACGGGGGACTGACGGAGGTCGTCGGCCGCGGCCTGACCGACGTCGAGCGCCGAGGCGTCGGCGACGCGATGGAGCGTGGCCTCGACGACGATGCGCGAGGGCGCGAGCGCACGGACCTGCGCGAGGACGGAACGGAACTGCTCGTGGTCCTCGGCGCGGGCGGCGACGACCAGGAGCGTGGGCGTCAGCCGGTCGATCTGCACGGGCATGAAGCCGGTGAAGGCGTCGATGCGCGCATCGGAGGGAAGGTCGGAGACGTCGTAGATGCGGACCTCGCGCGGATCGGACTTGCCGGAGGACTGCGCCGGCGCGAGCGCGGCGGGCGCGAGCAGTGCGAGAGAGACAGCGGTCGCTCGGACGAGCATGGGAGAACTCCTTTGTTGAATGAAGCGGCTACGGCGTGTTCGGCGCGCCCGGACGCGCTGCGGCGTACGAGCGGAGCCACGACTGAAGTTCGGGTCGGGAGGCGAACTCGGCGCGCAGCGAGGCGACGGCGGCGCGGATGTCGGGATCGGTCGAGGCGCCCAGGCGCGCGAGCCACTCGAAGGTCACGGGGCGGAGCGTCGGGTGCGCTGCCCAGGCGCGGCACGCCTCGATCTGCGTCTCTGGATCGACGGAGGCGAGGACATCCTCGGCCGCCTGGCCGGTGCGCAGGCGCTCGCCGACGGCGCGCCACATCGCGGCGGCGGATGCGGCGTCGGCGTTCGTGTGGATCGCCGCGACGGCGCCGGAGAGGTCGTCCGCATCGAGCATGGCAAGCACGCGATCGCTCGGGGACGCGGGCGGCGCTTCGGGGGCGATGACCGGCGGGGCATCGGTGACGACGGCGATCAGCAGGCCGCCGGCGCGGGCTTCGTTGAGCAGGCGCATCTCGGCATTCGCCACGGCTTCGGGCGAGACAGGGACGCGCATCGGAACCAAGGAGAACCACGCGATGGCGCCGGTGCTGAGCACGGCGAGGACGGCGGCGATGCGGGCGGCGGGGCGGATGCGCAGCGTCGTCAGCGGCGCCTGGGGTTCGACGGTCAGCGCGGCGCGGGCGCGGTGGTCGAGCGCGATGACCGCGCCGAGGCGGGCACGCAGGTCGGCGTCGCGGCGGAGGTCGTCGGCGAGCCCGGCGCGTTCGTCGGCGGGCATGGCGTCGTCGTGGAAGCGCTCGAGGTCGAGTTCGGTCCAGCGGGTGGTCATGAGTCGCCTCCGTCCAGGTGGGCGAGCGAGGTGCGCAGTCGGGAGCGCGCCGTGTGGAGCGCGCTGCGCACGGTGCGGGGCGTGGTGTTCAGCACTTCGGCCACGGCGTCGGTCGGGAGTTCGTCCACGACGCGCAGGACGAACGCAGCTCGCTGCAGAGGAGACAGTCGCTCGAGCGCGGCGTGGATCGCGGGCGCCTCGGCGCCGGCCCCGGAATTCGGCGCGGGGGCGGATTGGCAGAGCGCCCAGGCGATGGCGCGCGCGGCGCGCCGGCGCGCGGCGCGTTCGTGGTCGAGGTACAGGCGCGTGAGCGTGACGCGCGCGACGGGGTACGGCGGCGACGAGAGGTGTGCTTGCCGCGCGAGGAGGCGGGCGATGGCGTCCTGCACGAGGTCGTCGGCGAGGTCGCGCCGGCGGTGGCCGACGAGGGCGACGGCGAAGCGCCGGAGGCGGTCGGCGAGGGCTCGCCAGTCCGGCGGGGTCGCGGCGGGCTCTCGGGCGATCGGCATGGCGGGCGCCGGGGTCATGGGGTCACTCGGGCCGCGGGTTCGCGGCGTTCATGGAGAGATACGCCGCGGGGCCGAATGCGCCATCGCCGAATTGAAGGATTGCGGCCTTAGGCCTCGTCAGAGCTCGAGAAGGTCGCTCTCGGTGAGGCCCTTGAGGCCGAATGGAGAGGGATCGACGCCGTCGGCGAGGTGGACGAGCCGCATCTTGTCGCGGAGGCGCTGGGGGAGGGCGGCGAGCTCTTCGAGGGTGGTATGGGCGGGCGGGTAGTTCGCCTCGTGGACGAAGAGGTCGGCCTGGTCGAGCCAGTCGATGTGGGCCTGTTCGAAGCGGGTGTCGCCGGACCAGCCGAAGGTGCGTCGGCCGTCGGAGATCAGCAGGCCGATGGTCGGGATGTGGTGGGTCGTGGTGCGGGCTCGGACCTTGAAGCCGGCGATGTCGTGGAGGGTGACGGCGTCGGGCTGGATGATCCGGACGTCGAAGTAGTCTTCGAGGCGCGCCGGGCGCTTGAGGCCGATCAGGGTGTCCATGGCGGGGGCGAGGCGCGGCCAGAGGCGGTCGATGACGGCGCGGGTGGCGTGGAGTCGGGGGAGGTGGGTCTGCTTCTTCTCGGCGCGGAGGACGTAGCGCCAGAAGCCGAAGGACTCGACGCCGTTGCAGTGGTCGCCGTGGAGATGGGTAATGATGAGGTCGTCGATGTGGTCGACGGAGGCGTTCCAGCCATGGGGCGCCGCGGCCTCGCGCAGGACGCGATGGATGGGATCGGGGCAGTCGATCTGGAGCCGGCGGTCGCCGTGCTGCACGAGGGCGCTGGAGCCGTAGTGCAGACTGGTGAACGCGTCGCCGACGCCGAGGATAAGGACGTGCATGGGCGCGCTTTCGCCGGGATTGGTGGTGCGAGCGCCTGGTGGCCGATCCCCTAGGACGCTTGCACTGTACACGGCCCTCTGTTCCAATGCGATAGACACTGGAGAACGCCACGTATGAAGTTGACACGGACGGTCGTGGGGGCGCTTGTCGGTCTGGCCGGCGGCCTCGGCGCGAGCGATGAGGCCTCCGCTCAGGCGGACCCCTCGCAGGTGCAGGCGCTGGAGCGACAGCTCCAGCAGTTGGAGCGGCAGTATCGGCTGTCGGTGCCGGAGGGTCAGCCGATCGACGAGCGCGCGCTGTTCGACGCCGGGGCGTCGCTTCGGGCCGCGTTCTTCAGCATCGACGACGAGACGAGCGACGCGCACATCATGCGCCAGTTCGACGCGCGGGTGTACGCCCGGCTGGAGATCGACGGCGCGCACCGGTTCTACGGACGCATCAAGGCGCAGTACGACGACTGGAACAGCGGCGACTCGTTCGACGGCGATGGTGACGACTGGAACGACCCGTTCCTCGACCGCCTGTGGTACGAGTTCGACCTTCGCGGCCTGATGCGCGCCCAGACGGGCGAGCGGACGGACTACAACGTCAATCTGAAGGTCGGCAAGGAGTACTTCCTCTGGGGCTCGGGCCTGGTGCTCTCCCAGAACCTCTATGGCGGGACGCTGGACCTCGAGTTCGGTTCGATCGGCTTGGTGGGCCTGGTCGGCGTGACGAGCCCGCTGGAGACGATCGACTTCGACGCGTCGCGTCCGGCGTTCGACGACGACACGGAGCGCCTGCTCGCGGGCGGCATGTTCGAGTGGCGGGGCGACCCGGGCCACCGGCCGTACGCGTTCTTCATGGCGCAGATCGACGAGAACGACCAGGGTTTCGCGAACCTGGGCGGGGCGTTCCCGACGCTGTTCCAGTACGACTCGTACTACGCGGGCGTGGGCTCGCGGGGCAGTCTGGGCGCCGCGTGGCGGTACCGCGTGGAGTTCGTGTACGAGTTCGGCGAGGGATATTCGACCTCGCTGGACCCGGTCGGCGGCGGCGCGATCCCGCAGATGAAGGAAGACATCAGCGCGATGGCGGGCCTGGTCGGCCTGACGTACCTGTTCCGCGACAAGGGCGATTCGCGCTTCGACTTCGAGCTTTCGGCCGGCTCGGGCGATGACGACCGGCTGAGTTCGTCGGACACCTTCGGCGGCAACGCGCCGAACACGACGGACCGGGCGTTCAACTCGCTGGGCTACGTGAACACGGGCCTGGCGCTGGCGCCGGACGTGACGAACCTTCTGACGGTGCGGGCGGGGCTCAGCACGAATCCGTTCCGTTCGTCGGGGTACTTCTTCGAGAACATGCGCGTCGGCGTCGACGGCTACCTCTTCACCAAGATCGACGAGGATGCGCCGATCAGCGCGACGACGAACGCGGGCGACCGCTTCGTCGGCGGCGAGATCGACGTCTTCCTGTCCTGGCGGATGCTGTCGGACCTGATGTTCGAGGTGCGCTACGGCGTGTTCCTGCCCGGCGAGGCGATGCCCGACGGCCAGGACGATCCGCGCCAGTTCTTCTATGCGGGAGTGACCTATGCGTTCTGAGTGGATGATCCGAGCCCTGGCGATCGGCTGCACGGCGCTCGCGCTCGCGGGCTGCAACGCGGACCGCACCGTCGCGGAGGCGTCGCTCGTGGACGATCCCGCGATGCTGCAGGACGAGACGGAGTTCCTCGACGGGCTTTCGACGCAGTACACCGTCACGAACCATGACGCGCTGCACGCGCTGATCCTGCTGGCCGATCAGGAGGATCCGTTCGAGACCTACGAAGACCGCGTGGCGACGGCGAAGGACCGCGGCTGGCTGAACGCCAAGTGGGATCAGCCCGCGAACCAGAGCGCGCAGATCGGCGACATCGCGCAGGCGGTGTGCGTGATCACGGGCATCGAGGGCGGCGTCACGATGCGGCTCTTCGGCCCGAGCCCGCGCTACGCGACGCGCGAGCTGATCTATCTCGAGGTCATCCCGGATCGGAGCGAGCGGCAGTCGGTGCGCGGGCTCGAGTTCCTCGAGCTGATGCTGCTCGCCGGCGACTACCTCCGGAAGGACGAGCGCCCCGACACGGTCGAGGAGCGGCTGGAGCAGCTCGAGGCCCGGCGCGCCCAGCAGGCCGAGGAGCAGGGCCCGGCGCCCGCGGCCGAGGCCGTGCCGCCCGGTCCGGATGGCGCGGATGATCCGGATGGAATTCCTCAGTAAGCAGCCGCTAACCGCGGAATTGCACCGTACGGTTTCCTGAGCAGCGGGCGAGTCCCCCCACCCCCACCCTCGAAGCCCGTTCGGCCCTCCGGAAGCCGGAAGCCACAGGCGCCGAGAAGCCCGCTGCGATGGAGCAGGAGTTCTCAGATATGTCGAACGATCGCCGCGCCCGCGGGCTGTTCTCTCGAATCCATGCTGGCCTGTTCATCGCGCCCCTGGCGGCGATGCCGGTGCATGCCGATGCGCTGCAGGACGGCGCCGTGGTCGATCAGGCGCAGACCGCGCCGGCGACGAACGGGCGCACGCTGCAGGCCATCTTCATGGAGGTCAGCGGCGGCGTGAAGTGGCGTCCCGACGCGGCCACCCCGTGGCGCGACGCGAAGGTGAATGATCTGCTCGACCCCGGCGCGGAGATCCGCACGGCGCTCAACGGCGAGGCGGCGCTGCGCGTCGGCAAGAACTCGTCGATCCTGCTGGATCGGGCGACGACGATCATTCTGCCGGAGATCCTCGAGGAGGGCGAGACGCTCACGACGCGCGTGGCGCTCAAGCATGGGCGCGCGGACTTCAAGGTGGACCGCATCGGCCTCGATAACGACTTCCAGGTGCAGATGGGCTCGACGACGATGGCCGTGAAGGGCACGGGCGGCACGTTCGCCTATGGCGGCTTCACCGGCGCCGCGGTGTCCGGCTCGCGCTTCAACATCCTGAACGCCATCGAGATGCAGTACTTCGCCGAGGTTCAGCGGACGAACATCTCCGGCGGCGGGCGTTCGACGGAGCGGAATCCCGACCCGGTGAGCGCGGCGCTCGCGTCCACGATCGGCCCGCCCCCCACCGGCGCCACGGCCGAGACGGGCATTTCTGACGATCAGCAGGCCGCGCTGGGCAACAACCTGCCGAGCTCGAACGTCACGGACGTGACGTCGCTGGTGAGCGCCGTGCAGCAGTCCGGCGCGAGCGGGTTCGACACGGGCGGCATCTCGACGCCTCCCTTCGGCGGCGGCGGATCGTTGCCGGGCGGCGGGAACTCCGCCGGCGGCGGCTCGTCGCGTCCCGGCGGCAGCGGCGGTGGCGGACAGAGCGGCGGAACGTTCTCGTTCCCGCGCCGCTGACGCGCGCTCGCGCAGAAAGCCCGGTATCGTTGAGCCGACGTGAAGCGCCGGCTCTCCACCCATGCAGCGCAGGTTGCGGCCGTCGGGCTGCTGGTCACGCTGGCCGTGGCGACGCTCGCGCAGATCGGCGTGTTCGACGCGCTGGATCGCAAGACGATCGACCTTCGCTACCGTCGCGCGCGTTTCGAGCCGGCGCCGATGAGCGACCAGATCCGGCACGTGGACATCGATCCCGGCGCGCTCAACACCGTCGGGCGGTGGCCCTGGCCCCGCACGAAGCTGGCGATGGCGCTCGACGAGCTGCGCGTCGCGGGCGCGAGCGTGGTGGCGCTGGACCTCCTGCTGGACGACCCGCAGGACCCTGTCTTCGAGCGCCTGCAGGGCAACGAGTGGGAGTTTCGCGAGATCGATCATGATCTGGCGATGGCGGAGGCGCTCGGGCGTCTGCGTTGTGTGCTGGCGCTCGACGTGGGTTCGGAGGACGCCCGCGGCGTGGATTGGCAGGGCGAGCGCGGCGGGCGCGAGTATGCGAATCTCATGGCGCTCCTCCGCGAGGACGTGCAGTGGACGGACGAGGACGCGGTCGAGAAGGTCGGCCTGACCGGGACGCGCCGGCTGCGGTTCCAGGAGCGATCCCGCCTGTTCCGCGCGCTCGCCGCGGCGCAGGTCGCGGCGGAGATGCTGCTCCGACCCGGAGCCGAGCCGACGTTCGAGGAGTTCGTGCAGCGCATGGCGCCGCGCGTCGATGCGAACACCGGGGCGTTTCCCGAGTTGTCGATGCTCGATCGGGTGTGGGATCAGCAGCGGGCGTGGGCGTCGCTTCGTTCGATGCTGCGTGGACGGACATCGGATGAGCCGTGGCGGGGCGTGGACGACAACGCGCCGATCCTGCGATTCACGAAGGCGGCCGCGGCGGTGGGCGTGGTGAACGCCGAGCAGGAGGGCGACGGCGCGATCCGCGATGTGCGCGTGGCGCGGCCGACGCCGGGGGGCGAGGCGCTGCAGTTCGGGCTGGCCGCGGCGGCGGAGTTTCTCGGGCTGCGCGCGTCGGACGTGGTCATCGAGGAGGAGTTCGTGCAGATCGGCGATCACCGGCTGCCGATCCGGGACGGGCGGCTGACGCTCGACTGGCCGCGCACGGACGAGGAGTACTTCGGCGCGATGCGCCGCACCGACGCGGACCCGATCGGCTACGGGCACATCTCGATCGGGGTGATCGTGAGCCTGGGCCAGGAGCGGCAGAAGCTCGCGGGGCTGAAGGAGCGGCTGATCGAGGTGACGCGCGAGGTGGCGGTGGATGTGCTCGGGCGCGAGCCGAGCGTCGAGGTGGACGCGGCGCTGATCGCCGAGGTGGCGGAAGAAGCGAAGTGGAACATCGATATCGCCGAGCAGACGCAGCAGGAGCGGCCGCTGAGCGACGAGGAGATGGACCTGCTCGCGCCGTTCCGTGAGCACGTCCGTGTGGCGCAGGAGATCGAGCACGGGGAGCGGATGATCAACGACACGGCGGCGGAGCTGCGCAGCCAGGTCGAGGGGCGGTTGATCTTCATCGGATGGACGTCGACGGGCGCGCTCGCGGACTTCTTCAAGACGGCGCTGGGCGGGAAGACGCCGGGCGTGGTGGTGCACGCGGTGGCGGCGGACATGGCGTTGACGGGGCGCGCGAAGAATCTGGCGCACCCGCTCGCGCCGCTCGCGCTGGCGCTGCTGCTCGGCGCCGCGGCGACGCTGGTCGCGGCGGTGTTCCCGCCTGTAGTGTCATCCTTCTCGGGCATCGCGATGGCGGTGGGCTATGTGGGCGGGGCGGGATGGCTGCTCTTCAACTGGACGCCGGGCGGGCAGGGCGTGCTGCTGCCGATGGTGGGTCCCCTGGCGACGGGCGTCGCGGCGTGGGTGAGCGCGACGGCGGTAGAGGCAGCGCTCTTCAAGCGGGACCGCGAGCAGATCCGCAAGCAGTTCCGGGCGCGCGTTTCGCCGCAGCTCGTCGAGAAGCTGGTCGAGAACCCCGGCTCGGTGAGCATGACGGGTGAGCAGCGCGAGATGTCGACGATGTTCATCGACCTCGCGGGGTTCACCTCGCTGAGCGAGCGGCTCGACGGCCCGACGACGGTCGCGACGCTGAACCGGGCGATGCGCGAGAACACGCGGGTGCTGACGGCGGAGAACGCGTACGTCAACAAGTTCCTCGGCGATGGTCTGATGGCGTTCTGGTCGGCGTTCGACGTGGAGCCGGACCAGGCGGCGCGCGCGTGCCGCGCGGCGCTCGAGTGCCAGCGGGCGATCGGTGCGCTCAACTTCGACCCGAGCATGAAGGGGCTTCCGCCGCTCTCGGCGCGGGTCGGGATCGCGACGGGCACGGTGGTCGTGGGCGACTGCGGCGCCCCGCCGGAGCTGAACGACTACACGGTGATCGGCAACGCGGTGAACCTTGCGTCGCGTCTCGAGAGCGCGAACAAGCAGTTCGGCACGTCGGTGCTGATCGACGGGAGGACGCGCGAGCTGGCGGGCGATCACCCGACCGAGTATGCGCTGCGCCACCTGGGCCGCATCGTGGTGGTGGGACAGACGACGCCGGTGTCGATCTACGAAGTCCTCACGCCGGATGCGGACCGCGAGCGGATTGACATGACCCACGACGCGGTCGAGAAGTTCCAGCAGGGCGACTTCGTGGGCGCCCTCACGCTCTTCCACCAACTGGAAGAACGCTTCGGCGACAAGAAGCTCGCGGCGGTGTATCGCGACGGCGTGGCGGACGCGGCGGACCAGGGCGACGCCTTCGACGGCGCGCTGCGTCTGCGGGCGAAGTGAGGGTCAGCGACCGGGCCAGGGCATGCGCTTGACGACGACGGCGGTCTGATCGTCCGCGGGCTCGATCGGTCCTGTGAATTCCTCCATCGCGGCGCGGATGGTCTGGATGAGCTCGGCGGCGCTCTGGCCGGCGGAGCTGCGCACGATGTCGCAGATGCGCTTCTCGCCGAACTGCTCGCCGGAGGGGCGCGCGGCCTCGTAGAAGCCGTCGGAGAGGACGACGAAGAGATCGCCGGGCTCGAGCGGGCGCGCGGGCGGGATCTCGGCGTCCATGTCCTCGAGGATGCCGAAGGGCATCGCCTCGGCGCCGAGGACTTCGATCGACTGGTCGGACGCGTGGTAGTGCAGCAGCGGTGCCTGGCCCGCGGAGAAGGTAAGCAGCGTGTGCGCGGAGGAATCGAGCAGTCCGATCCACGCCGTGATGAAGCGGCCGGCGGGGAGGTCGTCGCAGAGCTGGCGGTTCATGTGCTCGGCGATGGCGCGCATGCCGACGCCGACGCGCAGGCCCATGCGCAGCATCGAGCGCGCCTGGGTGACGGAGATGGCGGGTCCGACGCCGTGCCCGGTGGCGTCGGCGAGGAAGCACAGGGCGCCGGAGGCGGAATCTTCGGGATCGACGACGAGGTACTCGGCGCCGCGCTGCACGAAGCCGACGAGGTCGAACGCGTCGCCGCCGGTTTCTTCGGCGGGATCGCTGAATCCGGCGAGGTCGTAGCCGGGGATGCGCGGGACATCGTCGGGGAACATCTCCTGCTGCATGCGTCGCGCGAGCTCGATGTCGCGTTCGAGTTTCTCGCGGATGAGTCGGTCCTCGAGCAGGCGGGCGCGCTTGATGGCGACGGCGACCTGCGCCGCGAGGGCGCCGGCGACTTCCTCGTCGGCCTCGTCGAAGGGCCCTCCGTCCTTGTTGAGGACCTGGGCGACGCCGATGAGCTCGCCGCGCTCCGCCTCGAGCGGGATGGTGAGGATCGACCGCGTGCGATACCCGGTGGCGCGATCGACGGCCTGGTTGAAGCGCTTGTCGGCGTAGGCGTCGGGGACGTTGATGATCTTGCGGGACTGGGCGCACTGCCCGGCCAGGCCGGCGGTGGCGGGGATGCGGATGCCGGAGGAGGAGTCCGCGTCGGCGCTCAGCCCGTGCGCGACGGTGGAGAAGAGCTCGTTGGCCTCGGCGTCGTACTCGAAGACGGTGGCGCGATCGGCGCGGAGGATGTCGCGCATCGCGTCGATGATGACCGAGAGGATCTCGCTGAGGTCCGACGACGAGCCGAGAGCGCGGGCCACGGCGAGCACTCGCCGGAGCGCATCCTGCGGCAGGCCGTTGCGAAAATCGGACATGGCGAACGCGAGGGGAAGGTCCAGCGATGCGGGCAGAGGTCGTCCGCTGCGCCCATCGGCGGGGATTGTAGTCGTTCGGCCCGCGATGCTCAGCCGGCGTGGGTGACGTTGCCGGCGCCGTAGAAGTCGGTGATCTGGCGTGTGCTGGGGAGATTGGGGTCCGGCTCGACGTCCCAGGTGATGAGCCCGCTGACGAACGGCGTGGCGAGACGATCATCGCGCGGGATGACGCGCACGGAGAAGCCGTTGCGTCCCGAGCGATTCACGGGGAACTCGCCGACGAAGCGGACGCGCCCGTTGGGAAGATTGGCGCCGGTGTCGTGGCGCATCTCGGCGCCGCGCCCGTGGACGAGATCGCCGGTGCTGTTGACCTGGCCGTGGAAGACCTCGCAGCGCACCTCGCCGGGCGTGAGCTCGCCGAGGTGGACGACGGCGGTGACCGAGACCTTGGTGCGGATCGGCACGTGCGCGCCGATGGTGGTCTGCACGTCCTCGATGCGCACGGCCCCCCACTTCTCCCGGTAGCGGCGCAGGTGCGACGAGAGGGATCGCGCCTCGGCGAGCGAGTCGGCGGAGAGGCGCGCGGACGCGACGTGCGATTCGTAGTACAGCCGCTCGGCGTATTCCATGACCATGCGGTTGGAGTTGAACTGCGGCGCCAGATTGGCGAGGCACTGCTTGATGCGCCGGATCCAGTGGCGCGGCAGGCCGGAGGCGTCGCGGTCGTAGAACTCGGGGATGATCTGGCGCTCGAAGATGTCGTAGAGCGCGCGGCTCTCGACCTCGTCCTGCGCTTCGGCGTCTTCGTAGATCTCGCCGCGACCGATCGCCCAGCCGATCGACGGGTCGTACGCCTCGTCCCACCAGCCGTCGAGGACGGAGACGTGAATGCCGCCGTTAAGCGCGGCCTTCATGCCGGAGGTTCCGGAGGCCTCCATGCCGCGGCGTGGCGTGTTGAGCCAGATGTCGCAGCCCTGCACGAGCCGGCGCGCGACGTCCATGTCGTAGTCCTCGAGGAAGACGACGCGTTCGGCGTGGTGGTCGTGCTTGGCGAAGCGGACGAGCTCGCGGATGAACTCCTTGCCGGGGCCGTCGGCGGGGTGGGACTTGCCGGCGATGAGGATCTGGAGCGGCCGGTCCTCGTTGCCCAGGAGCGCACGGAGGCGGTCGAGGTTGCGCAGAAGGAGCGTGGCGCGCTTGTAGGTCGCGAAGCGGCGCGCGAAGCCGATGGTGAGGATGGAGGGATCGAGCGCGGCGGCGGCGCCGTCGGCCTCGTCCTGTGCGGCGCCGCGGCGCTTGAGCTGCTCGCGGATCTTGCGCCGGCACCAGACGATCATGCGTTCGCGGGCGCGCTGGCGGACGTGCCAGAGTTCCTCGTCGGGAATGTCGCGGACGGCGCGCCAGACGGAGTGGTCGGACGGGTCCTGCTGCCAGGAGGACGGCAGGTATCGATCGAAGAGGTCGATGAGGTCGGACTTGATCCACGAGCGCGCGTGGACGCCGTTGGTCACGTGGGTGATCGGGATCTCGTTGTCGGGCACGCGGGGCCAGAGCGATCGCCACATGTTGCGGCTGACGCGCCCGTGCAGGCGGCTGACGCCGTTGCAGTGGCGCGCGGTGCGCAGCGCGAGCACGGCCATCGAGAAGAATTCGGCCTGATCGGCGGGGTTCTCACGCCCGACGGCCAGCAGCGTGTTCAGATCGACGCCCAGCTCGTGGAGGTAGGGGCGGAAGTAGCGCTCCATGATCTCCGGCGAGAAGCGGTCGATGCCGGCGGGAACGGGCGTGTGGGTCGTGAAGACCTGCGCGGCGGCGGCGGCCTGGAGCGCCTCTTCGAACGTGACGCCGTGCTGCTGGCGGAGCGTGCGGATGCGCTCGATGGCGAGGAACGCGGAGTGGCCCTCGTTCATGTGGAAGACGGTGGGCTTGACGCCCATCTTCGTGAGGGCGCGCATGCCGCCGATGCCGAGGACGATCTCCTGCTTGATGCGCGTTTCGACGTCGCCGCCGTAGAGGTTGCGGGTGATGTCGCGGTCGTCCTTGTGGTTCTCGGGGTAGTTGGTGTCGAGGAGGTAGAGCGGTGTGCGCCCGACGTGGACGCGCCAGACGCCGATGGTGAGTTCGCGCCCGGGGAGTTCGACCTTGACGCGGTACTGCTGGTTCGTCTCGGGGTCGATGACGCGATGGACGGGCTGATTGGGAAGATCGAGGTCCGGGTAGGTCTCCTGCTGCCAGCCGTCGGAGTTGAGGTACTGGTGGAAGTAGCCGCAGCGATAGAGCAGGCCGACGCCCACGAGCGGCAGCGCGAGTTCGCTGGCGGATTTGAGGTGATCGCCGGCGAGGACGCCGAGGCCGCCGGAGTAGATCTGGAAGCACTCGGTGAGTCCGAACTCGGCGGAGAAGTACGCGGCGAGCATGGGCTGGTCGCCGGCGCGATCGGCGCCGGGATCGCCGCGGTGATCGCGCATGAACTCGGCGAAGCGTTCGTTGTGCCAGCCGCGCGACTCAAGGTGGGCCTTGAGGGAGGCGTGGACGAGGGAGAGGTTGTGCACGAAGGACTGGTCGTTGGCGGCGCGTTCGAGCGCTTCCTGACTCATCTGTCCGAGCATGCGGACGGGGTTGTGGCCGGACTCTTCCCAGAGCTCGCGATCGAGGCGGACGAACAGGTCGATGGCGCGGTGGTTCCAGGTCCACCAGAGGTTGTGCGCGATCTCGAGCAGCGGCCGGATGGGCTCCGGGAGCGCCGGGACGACGCGGAACGAACGGATGCGGGCCTGGCCGAATGGGAGCATGGTGGACCTTTCTCGCTCGGGCGGCGCGCGGCATCGGCGCCGCTGCGAGTGTCATCGGCGGGCGGGACGGGGAAGTTTATCGGGACTTGGCGGCAGGATGCCGACCCACGATTGGATTCGGAGTGGCTACTCCCGTCGCTCCTCTCTTCGTGGCTTGACGTCCGCCGGAGCGATCGCGTCGCCGCCGGTCGGCCATTCCGCCTGAAATGTTCCCTCGTACCCGAAGAGCGGCCCCCAGAATCGATTGTGCACCGCCACGCGGATCCCGAAGCAGCTGGCGGTGTCGTCGTACCACTCCAGCACATCCGCTATGCCGCTGAACGCCATGGGAAATCGGAATCCCAGGAATCCTTCGTAGAACCGCTGGGCGCCGGAACGCATGCGCAGACCCCCACCGGGATGCGCTGACAATTCGATATCGACCGCGAGATGTTGATGTGTACCTAGATAGTCAACGATGCATGCGCGCTCCTCGCTGTACACCATCGTCGCGTCGAAGCGGCGCACTTTGCTCATTTGAAAGTCTCGGACCCAGGTTACGGTCTCGCGGTCGAAGGAGTCTCTATAGGCATAGTTGCGGATTGTGAATGGAACCCGCTCGCCCTGCTCGGGGAACATGATCCGGCGCCACGTGCCTATCCAGAGGAATGGGAGCGTGTACGGCGCTCCGTACCAAACACGATCCATGACGCCTCTGCCGATCGACGCCACCCCGCTCTCCGAAGAGAACCCGAATCGCCGTTGAATCATCGGATGCAGCCGTTGAAAATCGTCCCCCAAGGCGCGCTGATAGATCGAGGTCATGATCGCCTCCGAACACCAAAACGACAGCGAGAGGCACGCGGGGCGTCGCCAACGCTGGCGAGCCCCGCAATCGCCAGTCCCGCCATTCCCGCGACGAGCGTCACCGGATTGAACGGCTGCCGCGCGATGTCAGGGCAAGCGACCAAAGCTGGAATCGTCGCGGCCACCATCGCGCCCAGCCCGATCCAGTATGGCCAGCGCCGGCCCCACGCGACGACATGAAGCAGGCCCAGCAGGACTTCTGCGATTCCCACTGCAGCAACTGCGACGCGTGGGCTGAGAACGCCGCTCGGGATTACGGATGCCGCGAGTTCGAGTTCCTGAGGATGGGTCCACAACAGCTTCGGCGTCAATCCTTGGTAGCACCAGATAATCGCCAAGAACAAGCGTGCCAGCGCATCAATGATCGCGGCTCGCGCCGAAGTGCGGGGATCGAGGCCCTCTTCCATCCACAGGCGAAGTCGATCAAAGCTCCATGCCGTTGCCCACGCGAGAGAGGGCCGGAAAAAGCACGCGTCGAAGAGTCGTCCCGTCCAGCCCCAGGCACAGTCGTAGTCGTATTCCGTGCGGAATCGCACACCGTCATCGGTCGCTGTGTATTGCCAATAGCCGGAGCCCTTCCTGATCAATGACTTCGGATCATCGGACCAGAATCGGAGCGATGAAACGGCTGCTTCCGGCATCGAGCGCGTTGCGACTGATTCGCCCGCCCCGACGATGTGGAGGCCGAGTCCGATCCGAGTGGCGTACTGAAATCGCTGGGGTTCGAGAGCATCCGCCTTCGGCAGGTAATCAATCCTAGAAAAGCGCAGGTCCCACCGCTCGTGTAGTTTGGGCTCCAGCGTGCGCGAGAGCAGTTCATCCAAGGTGGTCGCGATGAACGACTCCACAAAGATGACGCTGCCCACGTGAGAATCCTCCGACGGTCAGGCTCCGCTTCCTATGACCCGCCACGCGGCGCCGTCGCGTTCGACGCGCCGGTAGAGGGTGTCGCGCTCGACGGGGGTGAACCCGGCCTCGCGGATGGCGCGCTGGAGCTCCCAGACGGTGACTTCCTGGTGCGTGGTCGAGCCGCCGACCTTGGTGATGTCGTACCAGACGACGGTGCCGTCGATGTCGTCGGCGCCGGACTGGAGCATGAGCTGCGCCATGGCGAGGGTCTGCATGATCCAGAACGCCTTGACGTGCGGGAAGTTGTCGAGCATCAGGCGCGTGACGGCGAGGGTGCGCAGGTTCTCGAGGCCGCTGGGGCCGGGGAGGTACTCGAGCTCGGAGCCGTCGGGGAAGAACGGCAGCGGGATGATGGTCTGGAAGTAGCCGCCGCGATCGTTCATGTCGGGCGTGGGCATCGCGGCGCCGTCGCGCATGAGGGTGACGGCGCCTTCCTGATCGCGCTCGTAGCCCAGACGCGCGAGGGCTTCGTCCTGCGCGGTGCGGAGCATGTCCATGTGGACGAGGCGGTCTTCGCGGTCCTCGATATGGCCGTAGAGGATGGTCGCGTTGGTGTTGAGCCCGAGTTCGTGGGCGACGCGGTGGACGTCGAGCCAGACGTCGGAGCGGATCTTGCCCTTGAAGGCCTCGTCGTGGACGCGATCGTCGAAGACCTCGGCGCCGCCGCCGGGGAGCGAGCCGAGGCCGGATTCCTTGAGGTGTTCGAGCACCCAGCGGATGCCGGCCTTGCGGTCGTCGTTGCGGTAGACCTTTGCGATCTTCGCGAGGTGGACGATTTCGACGGCGGTGAAGGCCTTGAGGTGGAGCGAGGGCGCTTCGTCGCGGAGCGCGCTCAGCAGGTCTGTGTACCAGGAGAACGGCAGGTAGGGATGCAGGCCGCCGACGATGTGCATCTCGGTGGCGCCGTTCGCGACGGCGCCGCGCGCGTGCTCGCGGGCGTACGCGGCGTCGCGGGTGTAGGCGCCCTCGTCGCCCTGCTTGCGATAGAAGTCGCAGAACTTGCAGGAGAGCGCGCAGACGTTGGAGTAATTGAAGTGGCGGTTGATGTTGTAGTAGGTCGCGTCGCCGTGGAGCCGGCGGCGGACGGCGTCGGCGAGTTCGATCACCGTGTGGATGTCGGGGGTCTCGAAGAGGAGGCGCCCGTGGTCGAGGGACAGGCGTTGGCCGGCGCTGAGTCGGCGGCGGACGTCGTCGAGGCGTGGGTCGGTCTTGGGGGTGGCGGCCGCGGGCGTCATGGCAGGGATTGTGGCGACTTGCGGGCTATCGATGTTTTCAGAAACCACTGAAACATACTAGGCCGGCGGGGTGGGCGTCACCCAATGGAAAGGGCCCCGACGGAGCGGGGCCCTGGAGGAGATTGCTGGGTTGGAGCGGGGATCAGACGAGGCCGGCGATGAGGACGGCGGCGGTGAGGTTGTCACCGGCGGTCTCGGGCAGGATGGCGAACGAGGCGCCGGCCTGGAGGACTGCGCCGATGACGGTCTGATCGCGTCCGGGGTTGGCGTCGAAGCGGTGCAGGACCTTGGTGACGACGCCGTTCTCGACGGCGACGAGGCGATAGCCGCCCTCGACGGGGCGGAGGTCCTTGTAGAGCAGGTAGGACTTGCCGCCGACCTCGTCGACGAGGAGCGCGGCGGAGGGGACCACGGCGCCGTCGGCGACGGCGGGGCCCTGCGCGAAGGTGATGCGCGGCACGTTGTGGTCGGTCAGCAGATCGACGACGCGGGCGCCGTAGGTGTCGGAGATCGCGAGGATGCTCTGGTTGTTGGCGAGGTTGGTCGAGATGTCGTCGTAGTTCTCCTTCACGCGCATCGTGAAGTAGCCGAGCAGGACGGTCGCGGCGGCGAAGCCGATGGACGCGGCGCGCCAGAGCGGCGACACGTTGCGCTGGAGACGGATGGCGAAGGGTCCGAACTTGCGGCGGACGTGTTCGCCGGCTTCGCCGGCGCGGACGGCGTCGATCGCTTCGCGCACGGCTTCCATGACGCGCAGCTTCAGTCCTGCGGGCGCATCGATGGCGGGCAGGTATGCCTCGCTCGACGCGATGCGGAGCTGCTCGCGCCGGACCTGGGCTTGAATCGCCGGGCTGGCGGCCCGGAGGGCCGTTTCGAACTCGCGTCGCTCGTCTTCATCGAGAAGACCGAGGACGTCGAGCGACGCCAACTCGATGAGATCTCTAGTGGAAAGGCTCATGCCGCGAGCTCCTCGCCTGGGCTGCGTTCCCTGAGCCGGACGAGCGCCCGGCTGAGGGCGGATTTGATCGTTCCAATGGGCTTGTTGAGGTCTTTGCCGATTTGTCGGAGGGTCTGACCGCCGAGGTAGGACCTGACGACCACGATTCTCTGAAGTTCGGGAAGCTCTTCGATCCGTTTCATCAGGGCCGCGAACCGCTCGTCGGTCTCCATCTTGGTACCGGTGACCGGGTCCCGGGCTTCAACGGGAACGGTCTCGGACATGGTGGACGTCTTGACCCGGGCCTGTGCCCGCCGGAGCCGGTCGACGAGGATCCTTCGAGAGAGAAGCATGACCCACGTCACCAGCGCAGCCCTCTTCGGGTCGTAACGGCCTGCGGTTCGCCAGAGCCGCACAAAGATTTCCTGAACGGCGTCTTCGGCGTCGGCTCGGGTGGGCATGGCCTGATGCGCGAGGCGATAGACCAGCGGTCCGAAGCGGTCGTAGAGCTCCGAGATCGCGGCCTGATCGTCGACGCTGACGCGTTGCATCAGCTCGAGGTCGGCATCATGTTGTCCAAGCTCGCCAGACTTCACAGCTACGCCCTTCCGGCGGCGTCAGAACCCCCGACGCCTCAAGAGTATACGAGAGAGGTCGGACGACTGATGCATTGGCCCGGAGAATCCACGAAAAACCGTACATTATCCTAACAGATATTCGGGCCATTGTCAAGCGCGATTCTGTTGTTTAAACCGATGATTCACGATAGACTTTGGGTTGAGTCCATCGGTCACCAGGAGGTGAACGACGTGAATCTGCAGAGGGGGTATCAGCGCGGAGGCGCACGCATCGGGTCGTCCGACTCGATCAGCATGTGTGTCGCTACGCGAGGCCGCACCGCCCGGGGGGGCGTGGCGCCGGTCCGGCGAGCATTCTCGCTGCTGGATCTCCTCGTTTCCATCGCGGTGATCGCGGTGCTCATGGGCATCATGGCGCCGGTCCTCTCGAAGGTCACCGACGCGACGCATCGCGTGCTCTGCCAGTCCAACGTGCGCGAGCTGGGCCTCGCGGTCGCGCTTTTCGCCGACGATCACGACGACCGGCTGCCGCCGAGCGTGTTCAGCTCCAATCTGGAGCGCGGGCAGTACCTGCCGCAGGAAATGCAGACGCTGCGGGTGTCCGGGCCGTCCGGCGACTGGGATGGTCTGGGATGGCTGTTCGAACGGGAGTACGCGCAGGTTCCCGAGGTTTTCTATTGCCCCGCGCACAAGGGTGAGAATTCGTTCGCGAACTACGAGAACTCGTGGTTCAACTGGGGCGAGTCGCTGGTGGGCAACTACCACTTCCGCGCGATTCCCACTTCGGACGCCTATCTCCAGCAGCTCAATCCGCGCACGGCGCTCATCGCCGACGGCATGCGGTCCGAGTCCGACTACAACCACCGCGTCGGCTCGAACGTGCTCCGTGCGGACATGTCGATCGAGTGGTTCCCCGACCGGAACGGCCTGCTCGACAACCTGATCCCCGTGGCGGCCAGTTCGCCCCGTGCGGACACCAGCGTCGATGCGGCGTGGTGGCTGCTCGAGCGTGGCGGCCTCGAGGACTACCCCGGCCTGCCGTGGGATCCGAACGGCGGCGGCGGCATCCCGCCGGGCTTCCAGGCGTACATCGAGGACCCTGAGCTCTGATCCGGCGGTCGCGCCTGCAACGGTCCTGGACCGGGCCCGGTAGAGAATTCGGAGCGTGTCCGCTAGAACAAGGGCGCGTTGTGTCCTGCGCGGCGGTCCGTCGCGCCGGATGAGAGACACGAGAATCTGGAGTCATGACTTCATGCAGACCACGATCGCACGTCGTGCGGGGGCCTTTGCCGCCGCGGCCTTTGCGTTTGCCCCGATGATGGACGCGATGGGCCAGCTCGTTCCCAACCGGCTGTACTACGGCGTCGGACGATCGATCCCGATGACGATCGAGGTCCCGGCGGAGGCCAAGGGCGAGGTGGAGATCGCGCTCTTTGAGTTCGGCGGCGAGGCGCCGAAGGAGAAGGTGAGTGCGGAGGCGGGCCGCGTCGATCTCGCGGGTCTGTTCCCGGTGCTCTGGACCACGCAGTATCCCTCGCTGCTCTATGCGCAGCTCATCGTGGACGGGGCCAAGATCGGCTCGCCGGTGGTGCTGCAGCCGCTGACGTCGCCGGTGTACGCGATGGGCGGCGGGCCGCAGGGCATCCAGTGGATCGAGCGTCCGGACGTGGTGTACTCGGGCCTTCGCGCGTACGTGGATCAGCACGTGCTGCTGGAGACGTCGCTGGGCGACATCGAGATCCGGATGCGTCCGGACAAGGCGCCGAACACGGCGTTCAACTTCATGCACCTGGCGGACGGCGGCTTTTACACGGACGTGATCTTCCATCGCATCGTGCCGACGCTGCCGGACGGCAACTCGTTCGTCATCCAGGCCGGCGATCCGGGCGGGCGCGGCGACGGCGGCCCGGGCTACATGATCGATCTCGAGAAGAGCGATCTGCCGCACGACTTCGGCGTGGTGTCGATGGCGCGCACGAATGATCCGAACACGAACGGCTCGCAGATCTTCATCTGCCTGAGCCGCGGCGGCACGGCGCGCCTCGACGGGCAGTACACGGCGTTCGCCGAGACGGTGCGCGGCGCGGACGCGATCACGGCGATCGCGGCGGTTCCGCTTGCGAGCCCGCAGACGGGCCGCCCGGTCGAGCCGCCGGTGATCAAGAATGCGAAGCTGGTCCCGGCGCCGCCGTTCGGCGAGGGCTCGGGCCCGGTAAAGCCCTCGGACGCTCCCGCGACGGAGCGCTAAGTCGCAGAGAAGTCGGCGGCGGACTCTTGTCGTCGGCGATGAACGTGGTTGAATAGACGTTGACGATGGAGTTCGCAGTGCGCTGCAGACCGAGCCGGAATCCAGGCCGAGCGGATCGCCCTCAGGGGCGGTTCGTCTGGGCGTGGCTGGCCGTGGCGGCGCTGCTGCTGCAGTGGGTTGGTCCGGCGCTGCACGCGGGGGCGCACGCCGACGGGCACGCGTGCGATGCATCTGTCGCTCACGCGGCCACAAGCGAAGCCATCCCCGGTTCCGGGCACGAGTTCCCGCCCGAGCCGGCGGAGGACGACTCGGACTGCCAAGTCTGCGTCGTTCTGGCGTCCGTGCGCGACGTGATCGCGCCGGCGCCGTCCTTCGGCAGCGCGCCGGTGGCGCTGGTGTCCGGGGCCAGCGGCGTCATCGAGCGGCGTTGGTCGAGCGCCGAAGCAGCGCGTGAAGCGCGGCCTCGGGCTCCGCCGGCGATCCAAACCGTCTGATCGCCGTTCCCGCGCCCGCGCTGCGCTCGCCGCATGCGCGGATCGTGCGGGATCCATCGCCATACATCCGGCATCGAACGGTCTGACGCAGTGCGCCGCGCGGCTCTGAGCGCGCGTTCCTGCCTGCGTCCGTCCAGAGAGGAATGACGCCATGGGTCGGCGAGCGTTCACGCTCATCGAGCTCCTGGTGGTGATCGCGATCATCGCCCTGCTGATCGGGATATTGCTCCCGACGCTCGGCGCCGCACGGGCGGCGTCGCGCACGGTGTACTGCCTGAACAACGTGCGGAGCATGCAGGTGGCGCACTGGATGTACATGGACGCCCACGATGGGTCGTTCGTGGACGTCGGGCTGGCGCACGGCGGCGTGGAGAACAACGTTGCGGGCTCGTGGATCACCACGCTGGCGGAGTTCTACGAGTCGGACCTGGCGCGGCAGTGCCCTTCGGACCAGAGCCCCCACTGGCCCTCGGAGCTGGGCGGATCGGGCGAATTCGTGCCGCAGAGCGAGAACGCGCTGCGCCGGACGAGCTACGGCATCAACAACTACCTGACATCGTTCGCGCCCGCCGTGATGAACCCGGACCGGCCGAGCTCGATTCTCCGATTTCGCAACCTCAACCAGGTCGTGCAGCCGGAGTTGGTCGTGCAGTTCCTCGAGATGTCGGAGCGCGGCCCGTTCGCGGGCTCGGACCATCCGCACGTCGAGAACTGGCACATCCCGGGCCTCCCGGACGCGGCGCCGGCGCTGGCGTCGGAGGAGCTCGAGACGCACCAGCACGGCGGCGAGACGCGGACGTGGGGCGCGACGGCGAACTACGGGTTCCTCGACGGGCACGCGGAGACGCGCCGCTTCGACGGCGTGTACCGCGGGATCCACGACAACACCTTTGATCCGAATCTTCGCCGCTGACGCGGCGGAAAGGACTGATGATGGTTCGCAACTGGATTCTCTTCATCGTGGCGACGGCGCTCACACCGGGCGCGTCGGCGCAGTTGCACACGGGCGACATCGTGCTCGCGGTGCAGGAGAGCGCGATCGTGACCGGCGCGGGCAATCCGTCGCAGGGCACGTTCGAGGAGCGCCGGGTCTTCGGCGCCACGCTCGGCAACCCCTTCCCGAACTTCACGAATAGTCCGGGCTTCGATTGCCTCGCGGGAACGTTTCCGACGGGCAGCGCGGTCGGGTTCAACCTGCGGGATGCGCTGCTGGTCTGGAACGGCTCGTCGTTCGAACCGACCGGCGGCGAGGTCATGCAGGTGAGTTTTCTGTCCGCGAGCGCGACGAGCGGACAGGGCTTCGTCGCCGGCTTCACGATCGGCGTGAGCGGATCGGGGAGCTGGCACAACCACCTGGGCTTCCTGCTGCAGCAGGGCAATGCGCCGGCGATCGAAAACGGCGTGTACATGCTGCAGATGGAGCTCTTCAGCACGAGCGCGTCGATCGACGAGAGCAAGCCCTTCTTCATGCTGTTCCGGCGGAACGCCTCGCAGGCGGACCTCGATGCGGCGACGGCGTATGTCACGGCGAATCTGCTCGATCCGAGCATGCCCGGCGACGCCGATGGCGACGGCGACGTGGACTTCGCCGACCTGAACATCGTGCTGAGTGAGTTCAACACGACCGGTCAGAACCTGGCCGGCGATCTTGACGGGGACGGCGATGTGGACTTCGCCGACCTGAACCTGGTTCTGAGCAATTTCAACACCTGAGAGAAGGAGAGAGAGTGATGCGCATGCAGATGACTTTGGTCGGAGTGGTGGCCGCGGCGTCGTTCGGCGGCGCGGCGGTGGCGGGCGAGGCGCACGAGGGCGATGTCGTCCTCGAGGTGCGCCACGGCCGGATCATCACCGGCGAGGGCGAGGGCGCCGCGTTCCGGCGCTCGCAGGTCTTCGGCTCCGAGCTCGGAGGCGAGGGCTTCCCGAACACCACGGACGAGCCCGGGTTCGACAATGAGCCCGGCACGTTCGGCGCGGGCTCGTCGATCGGTTTCAACATCCTGGGCGAGCTGCTGCGCTGGGACGGCGCGGGGCTCTCGTCCACGGGCGGAGAGGTCATGGAGCTTGCCGTCGGGCCGACGAGCGTCACCAGCGGCGCCGGCTTCGTGCCGGGATTCCTGCTGCCGGTGGAGCCGGACGGTTCGTGGCACGAGCACTACGACTTCACACTGCTGGGCGGCGGCGGCGGTTCGCCGACGGACGGGGTGTACGTGCTGCAGATGCAGCTCTTCAGCACGGACGCGGGTCTCGATCGCTCGATCCCGTTCTGGCTGGTGTTCAACCAGAACATGGACGAGAGCGTGCACGACGGTGTGATCGACTGGGTCAACGCGAACGTCGTACCGGCGCCGGGCGGCGCGGCGCTGGGCGCGCTCGTGCTGGCGGCCTCGGCCAGACGCCGCCGCGGCTGATCTGGACGGATGCACTCCCGAGTATGGAGGAGACGGCCTCGGAGTCGGCTTTCGGCTCCGGGGCCTTTTTCATTTCGATCGGGCGGCTGCGGGAACCCGGGCGCATACGGGTCGTCTTGACGATGTCGCGTCGGGGGCGCAAAACATCGGTGTTCCGGGCCGGCCCTGATGGGGGTCCGGCGGCGACCTTTGCGAGGATGCGCATGACCAGATCTGCAACGACGCCGGCGCCGGGGATGTCCCCGCCGGGTGGACCGGCGGACATGATCCGTGCCGAGGGGCTGACGCGGCTGTACGGGGACTTCTTCGCCGTGCGGGACGTGACATTCTCGATCGGGCGAGGCGAGGTCGTGGCGTTTCTCGGGCCGAACGGCGCCGGGAAGTCCACGACGATGAAGCTACTGACGGGCGCGCTGGCGCCGACGGCCGGCCGGGCGCTGCTCGCGGGGATCGACGTGCAGAAGGACCGGATCGGCGCCGCGAGACGGCTGGGGTATCTGCCCGAGAACGGCCCGGTGTACGAGGACATGCCGGTGCGTTCGCTGCTGCTGTTCTTCGGGCGGGCGCGGGGGATGGAGGAGAAGGCGCTGCGGCAGCGGATGGAGTTCGTCGTCGAGCGTTGCCGGCTGGGCGAGGTCATCGGCAAGCCGGCGGGGAAGCTGAGCCGCGGGTATCGGCAGCGCGTGGGGCTGGCGCAGGCGCTGCTGCACGACCCGGACGTGCTGATCATGGACGAGCCGACGGCGGGGCTGGACCCGAACCAGATCGACCAGGTGCGCGAGCTGCTGGTGTCGCTCGCGGCGACGAAGACGGTGCTGATGTCCACGCACATTCTGCAGGAGGTGCGCGCGGTGGCGCGCCGGGTGCTCTTCATTCATCAGGGCGTGATCGTGCACGACGGGCCGACGGCGTCGCTGGGCGCGGACGAGGCGGCGATGGAGCGCCGGTTCCGCGAGTTGACGCGCCCGGCCGGTGATCGGAGGGCGTCGTGATGCAGACCCATGTGGTGAAGGCGGTGTTCCGGCGCGACGTCGGCTCGAGCTTCGCGAGCCCGACGGCGTACGTGTTCATCACGATCTTCGTGTTCCTGTGCGCGATGGCGGCGTTCTGGACGCCGCGGTTCTTCGATGCGAATCTGGCGAACCTCGATGCCCTCAGCACGTGGTATCCGTGGCTGCTGCTGTTCCTCGTGCCGGCGGTGACGATGGGTCGCTGGGCGGAGGAGAAGCGCGAGGGGACGGACGAGCTGCTGCTGACGTTGCCGGCGGGGAACCTGGAGCTGGCGCTCGGCAAGTACCTGGCGTCGCTGGGGATCTTCACGGCGGCGCTGGCGCTCGCCGCGGCGGGGCAGGTCGGCGTGCTGGTGTACCTGGGTTCGCCGGACATGGGTCTGCTGTTCTCGACGTATCTCGGGCAGTGGCTGGCCGGCGCAGCGCTGATTCCGCTGGGCATGCTCGCGAGCGCGCTGACGGCGAATCTCACGGTGGCGTTCATCCTCGGCGCGGTGTTCTGCGCGGCGCCGGTCGGGCTGGGCATGCTCGGGCGGCTGATGCCCGGCACGCCGGTCGAGCGCGCGGCGGAGCTTGTGGCGCTGCCGGCGCGGCTGGAGGACTTCGCCCGGGGCGTGGCGACGCTGGAGGGATTCGCGTACTTCGCGCTGCTCGGCGCGATCGGTGTGTGGGCGAACGTGTTCGTGATCGCGATCCGCCGGCGCGCCGGCGCCCCCGGAACGGGAGCGACGAAGTTGTTGGCGCTGGTGCGCGGCGCCGCGCTCATCGTGGCGGCGGCGGCGATCGTGTCGCTGCTCTCGCGCGCCGCGGTGCGCGCCGACACCACGGCGGAGGGGCTCTGGCGGCTGTCGCCGGAGACGCGCGAGCTGGTTCGGCGGGTCGCTCCCGAGCGGCCGGCGCTGATCACGGCGTACGTCTCCCCGGACGTGCCCGCGTCGATGATGCAGACGCGCGAGACGCTCCTTGGGCTGCTGCGCGAGCTCGATTCGGTCGGCGGCGGCGGGGGCATCGCGGTGCGCATCGTGCCGACGGAGCCCTTCACCGACGCGGCGCGCGAGGCGGAGAAGGC
>JBGTSD010000007.1:0-59892 GCA_041940385.1 Phycisphaerales bacterium
GAAGAGCATGCGATCGCGGTAGAGCGCCGCCTTGGCCCAGAGCGGCGAGTCGTCGGACACGCCGGCGGCCGCGGCGGAGAGGATCAGGTGCAGCGCGCCGAGCGCCTCGACGCGCGCCAGCCCGCGCGGGTTGAGGATGTCCGTTTCCGCGGGCGATTCGGGCATCAGCGGATCGATCCCGAGCAGGCGCAGCGTCTGCTGGTGCACGATGGCGATCTGCGGCCCGAAGGTCGCGATGCGCAGCGCGGCGCCCGTCGCCGGCAACGGGCGGAGGGGCGGGTCGTCGATCGAGTCGCGCAGGCGCGACACGACCAGCGTCGTCGCGCTGGTGCGCTCGATCACTTCGAGGGCCGCGCCGCCGACGAGCGCGACGTGCCCCGCGTCCACGCCCGCGCCGATGAAGTCGCTCGATGCGCTCGTGAGCGTGTCGCCGGCGATGGACGCATCGCTCGCCGCGGCGAGGGTCTGGCCCGCCCAGGCGACGTCGCGGAAGAGCGCGGGCTCGAAGACGAGGAGGTCCCGATCGGTAGCGAAGGCCATGGCGTGCTCCGGTGGTGGGCGTGCGGGAGAATCCCGCCGGCGGCGCAGCGCGCCGCCGGCGAGTCGGGAGGAGGAGACGGATCGGGATGGACGATCACTCCGCGGTGAGCGAGAGGCCGGAGATGAGCCCGTGCGCCAGCTCGTTGCGCATCTCCATCGTGTACTCGCCGATGAGCTGGCCGACCTCGTGGTCGCCGGTCGCGGCGAGGGGCTTGTAGTGGAACGCGCGCCCGGCGAGCGGCATGACCTCGATGCGCGAGGAGTCGAGGAGGATCACCGTGCCCGCGGGCACCCAGCGGCTCATGACGACGCGCGCGACGCCGAAGTCCGACTCGTACACGCTGATCATCTCGCGCCACTTCGTGTCGCCCGGCGTGTAGCCGACGCTGCCGGTGATGAACGAGTTGATGCGCCGCTTCTGGTGGCCGTTGACCAGGATCGTGTCGATGCGCGAGGAGGACTGCTCCCACACACGGCGCATCGCGGCGTTGAGCACTTCTTCGGTCAGCACGTTGCCGCCCACGCCTCCGCCGTCGGGGATCGGGCCGACGCCGGGGACGAAGCGGTTGGTCTGGATGTGCCCGACCACGCCGCGCATCGTGCGGCGGATGGTCGCCGAGCCCTCGCCGCCGGTGAGGGGCGCAACGCCGTTGATGACGCAGTTCTCGAGATCGCGCAGCAGCTCGCGCAGGCGCTCCTGCTTCTGGAAGTCCAGCTCGTCGCGCACGCCGACGGCCTTGACGGCGATCGCCGAGCCCGAGACCTCGACGGCCGACGTAAAGATCTGGGTGTAGTTCGCGCGGCGCACGCGGTTGGTGAACGCCGTGGGCGGGCGGACGTCGCCCTCGATCGCGGCGTTGCCGAGGATGTGCAGCGTCATGTTGTCGGCGAGCGCGTGAGGCGTCGATCCGCCGTAGCCGCGCAGCACGCCGAGCACGTTGCCCGCGACGGCCTGCACCAGCATGACCTCGGACGAATCGCCGGGGCGCACCTGGTCGCCGATGCGGAAGCGCGAGCCGTTGTCCACGGTGACGGACGTCGCGCTGGTCGGATTCGGCGTGAACGTGGTCTGGTTGATCAGGTCGGTGTTGGGCAGCAGCGCATCCTCGAGCCATTCGTGCACGGTCGATCGCGCCGGGCGCGGCGCATCGCCGAGGTGGTCGAGGAACGGCGTCTCGAACGGCGAGACGACGGAGACGATGTCGCTGATGTCCTCCGCGATTTCGGGCAGCGCGCTGCCGGCGGAGTACGTGGCCTTTCCGGTGAACGGCATGGGGTGGCTCTCCTGGTGTGCGGTCGTGCGGGTTCAGAGGGCGGTGGCGGGGATGGACGCGGGATCAGGCGGAAGCGCGGCGTTTGAGCCGCAGGTAGCGCAGGAGCGCCGAGCGATCGCCGGTGACGGACGCTTCTTCGAGCGCGCCGGCGAGGTCGTCGCCCGCGCCGGACGCCCGGGCGCTCTGCGCGGAGGCGACGGCGCCGGGCGCCGCGCGGAAAAGGAACGGCTTGCGGCGTCGCAGCTCGCCGACGGCGAGGGACACGTCGCGATCGGGCATGCGCATCACCGCCGCCTCGGTCAGCAGGCGCGCGGTCTCGAGGTCCACGGTGTCGGTCTCGAAGAGCGCGGCGTCGATGGCGCGGCGAAGCTCGCACGCGTCGATCGCCTCGTGCGCCTCGCTCAGTTCACGACGCGCGGATTCCAGCGTCGTGCGCAGCTCCTCCGCCGCGGCCTCGGCCTGCATCGCGCGCTGACGCCAGCGCGTCTCCTCGGTCTGCGGCGGGCCGTCGTCGGGCTCGGGCGCATCGGGCTTGGTCGGCTCCTCGGGCGGGATGGGATCGTCGATGGGCATGGGTGTGCTCCTGAGCGGTGCTGGTGGAGGTGAATGGACTTGAATCACTCGACGCCGGGGTCGGTCGGCGATTCGCCGATGGACGCCAGCACGCGCTCGCGCGGCACGCCGAGGTCCGAGCGGCGCGCCGCCGCGTCGAGACGCTCGCGCTCCGTCGTCGGCAACGGCTCCGGCCACACGACGCGCACGGCGCGATCGGCCTCGGAGGTGCGGTAGAGCCCCGCCTCGTCGAAGGCGCGGAGTGTCATGCGCGAGAGCGACGCGATCGCCCGGCCGAACGCGCCCTGCCGACGCGCCGTGCGCGCCAGGGCGCCGAGCAGCGTGATCCGCAGCGCGTTCTCGCTCGAGAGCTGGCCGAGGCGCGCGCGGAGCACGCCCGCGGCGACGGGCGTCACCGACGACGCCTTGTCCAGCGCCTCGCGCAGCTCCTCGATGTGCGCCTCCTCGCTCGGCGAGTGCGCATCGGCGCCGATTACCTCGACGCTCGCGTCCGGGTTGTCGGTGCTGAAGACCTGGCCCGGACCCACGGGGCCGTCGGCGAAGGCGTCCAGGCCCTTCGCGAGATACATGCGGAACGCCTGCATCGTCACGCGGTTGGCGCGATCGCTGAGGCGCGTGTTGAGTTCATCCTGCAGCGGGATCAGCGGCTCGACGTCCGACAGCCCCGTCCAGCAGAAGGGCTGGCTGACGTTCTGCACGTGCACGACCGGGACCTCGCCGACGCGATGCTCGCCGTGCGCGACCAGCTCGCCGTCCTCGTAGCGCTGCCACGCGCGCGCCGAGTGAACTTCGACGACCTCGACCGTCCGGCGCCGCGAGCTCTGCGTCGCGCCCAGGCGCCGGCTCAGGAACCGTCTCGCGGCGCCGGGGCGATCGACCTCGTGCGCCTCGCGCTCGAAGCGGATCACCATGGCGTCCAGACGCCGGTAGTCGTGGGAGCTGACGAGCGGGATGGCCCGGGTGGGCTCGAGCGCCTCGATCCGTGCATCGGGCGCGTGGCGGAGCGCGAGTTCGATGGACGGTGATCCGCCGCGGGCGCCGAAGAGGCCATCGGTGCGCAGCAGGAAGTCCACGTGCCCGTAGACGGACGCGAGCAGCGCTGCGTCCTGGAGCAGCGCGCTCCCGCCGGAGGACTCGAACACGCTGTCGAGAAGCCGCTGGATCTCCGCGCGCTTCGTTTCGTCGGGCGCGGCGGAGAGGATGGAGATCGGCCGGCCGACGAGGAAGTCCACGAGCGCGTGGATGCGCCAGGCGATGTCGTTCTCGATGACGATCTCGCGAATCGCGGGGGAGCGGTCGTCGTCGAGGAGCGATCGTCCGCGCAGTCGCGGCGGCAGGCCGCACTCTTGTGCGAGGCGCACGCGCCCGTCGCGCGAGCCGGTGATGGGGTTGCGGTAGTACGCCCAGAGTCGTTCGAGCGCGGGGCGTTCGACGGCGTCGTGGCGCGCGATCAGGTGTTCGAGGAGGGCGTCGTCGAGGGGGACGTCGGCGAAGGTCTGGAGTCGGAAGGGCATCGGCGGCTCCGGTCGCGTGGGCTGGGGCGCCGGCGTGGCGCGCCCTCACCCCTCGCGCCGAGGGCCACGCTTGTGCGCGCGCCGAGGGCGCGCGCGAACGTCCCTCGCGCCGAATCCCGCTCCGGAGGCGGAGAAAAAAATCTCACAAAACGAAAAACGGCCCCGAGTGCAGGGCCGCGGCTGTGCGCACAGATGTGTCCTTCGGCGTCGTCAGGCGCTCGGCGCCGGGGCGTCCTCGAGCAGCTCGACGCGCGAGTACTGATCGAGGTTCACGACCACCAGCTCGCCATCGTCCTTGCGCAGCTCGATGCGGTCGAGCCACAGCTTGTCGTCCTTGCCGTGGGCGAACCAGGAGCCGGTCTTCTGCTGCCCGATGCGCAGCACCGTGCCCTCGACCGTCGTCGTCGAGGCGCCCTTGACCCGCGCCAACTGCTGCGTGATCCGCACGCGCTGACCGGGCCGGTATTCGTGGGGACGGAGTTCCTTGGCCATGGGGGGTCCGAGTGTAGCGTGCCCTGCCTACCGCGCCACCGCCGCGTCCGAGGCCGAGGGCGGGGGCGTCTCCCGCACGATCGGATCCTCCGGCTCGGGCATGATGTTCAGCAGCGGCGGCGCCAGCGTGCCGACCTGCCACGGACGCGTCGCCACGACGCGCCACGCGCGAACGCCGCCGCGGAGTTGGAAGGTGAATGCCTGCGTCAGTGATTCGCCGGACTGAGGCCGCGGCAGGCCGATGGGCCGGTGCGCCTGCACGACGGCCGCGTCGCCGACGACCTGCACGCTCTCGATGCGATAGGTCGGCAGTTCGAGGGTGCTTCCGGTGAGGACGTGGGCGCGGGGCTCTTCGAGTCGGGCGATGACCTTGCGGGCGCGCTCGGGCGGCATGCCGGGCGGGAAGGAGACGGCGAAGTCGCCCTCGACCGGGTAGCGCCAGGCAATCTCGCCGAGCGTCGCGACGAGGATGTCCTCGGCCGCGGGGAAGGTCATCGTCTCGCCGGTGAACGTGCCCTCTTCGGGCGTGGGCGTGGGGGTGTAGCCGACGCAGCCCGTGAGCGCGAGCAGCCCCGCCCCGAACACCAGCCCAACCACGCGATTCGTCATTCGTGCATCCATTTCGCGTCCCTGCGTGAACTCCATGGCGGCCCCGAAAGGGCGTCGGGCCACGTCGCCCGGCTCCCTCTTCCTTCTGAAGCGTACGCTCTTACCGAGTTTCCGCGATGTCCCCATCACTGCGACGCCACAACCGCATTGTCATCGGCGTTTCCGGCGCTTCCGGCGCCCTCTACGCCCGGCGCGTCATCTCCCACCTGATCGAACTGGGGCAGGAAGTCCACCTCGTCATCTCGCCCCCGGGCGCGCGCCTCCTCCACGATGAACTCGGGCACGAGGGCGTCGACCTCCACGACCTCGCGGGCATCCCGAGCGACATCGACCCCGCGTCGCGCGGCCTCATCCGGCACAACATCAAGGACATCGGCTCCTCCATCGCTTCCGGCTCCTTCCAGCACGACGGCATGGCCATCGTGCCCTGCTCGTCCCACACCCTGAACGCGGTGGCCGCGGGCATCGGCGACAACCTCCTCCTGCGTGCCGCGGCGTGCACCTTGAAGGAGCGCCGGCCGCTGGTGCTGCTCCATCGCGAGGCGCCGCTGACCCTGATCGACATCCAGAGCATGGAGCGGCTGACGCTCGCCGGGGCGATCATCTGCCCGGCTTCCCCGGGCTTTTACTTGCTCCCCCGCTCGATCGAGGACATCGTGGACTTCATGGCCGCACGGGTGCTCGACCTCCTGGGCGTCGAACACCGCATCGAGGCCCGCTGGAACGGATCCGGCGTCCAGGAATGACCCCTCGGGAGCCGCCGCCAGCGATGCGGCAACCGAGCGCCTCCCCCGCCCGTACCCCCTAGGGTCAGGATTTCGGGGTCCGGCCTTTCTGTCGCGTCCTCCCTGCCGGAGCCAAGCATGCGGATGAGCCCGGGTCTGATCGTCGGCGCCCTGCTGATGTTCGCCGCGCGCGCTCCCGCCGAGCCCCAGGGCGACTGCACCTTCGCGCTGCTCACCAGCTACGCCTCCGGCCTCGTGCGCTCGCTGCACGTGAACGGCGATCGCGGGCTCGTGTCCTTCTCCAACCGCGTCGAGATCGTGGACCTGCACCCCGACGGCACGATCACCCTTGCCGGCACGATCCCCTCCAACCGTCCCCCGCCGCCGACCAGCAACGGCGTGTACATCTCCGGCAATCGAGCCGTCGTCGCGCGGGGCACGGGCGTGGTCATGCCGACCGATGTCCTCCTCTACGACATCACCAATCCCGCGGCGCCCGCGCTCCTCGGCACGCAGCAGTTCGCCGCGGACCGCGTCGTCATGCGCCTCGCCATCATCGACGACTTCATCCTCATGCTCTCGCGCGGCACGAACGGCAGTCTCAATCTCTCCGTCCTCGACGCCACCAAGCCCGACCTCGAGACGCTTCCCGTCGGTCCATCGGCCGGGCGCGACTTCGTCTACGACGGCGCCGACCTGGTGTACATGCTGAAGGTCACCGGACCGGTCGAGGCGCTCAGCGTGGCGAATTTGCCGCAGATGCCGCTGGTCGGCGAGACGGACGACCTCATCCCCGTCCCCGGCGCGACGTCGATCACGATCGCATACGAGAACAATCTCGTGTACGTGCTCGACGACTTCGGGCGCATCTCCGTCGTGGACGCGACGAATCCGTCGTTCCTCATTCTTCTCGCGTCGGGCGGCCCGCCGGCGTTCGAGAACGCCGTGCCGTACACCGAGGATCTCGAGGTGCGCAACGGCGTGGCCTACTTCGTCGGCGAGGGCGACCTGCTGAATCCGGCGCGCCTCTTCGCGATGGATGTCAACATCCCTACGCAGCCGACGCTCCGCGCCCGGCGCAACTTCAGCGGCGCGTTCCCGGTCGAGGTCACGGCGCGCGGCGTCCTCCTCGGCGCCGGCGCCGCGCGTCACTACGAACTCGACTGCCCCTGCCCCGGCGACACCAACGGCGACAACATGGTCGACTTCGCCGACCTCAACACTGTTCTGCAGTCCTTCAACACGATCCCCGGCGACCCCAACTACAACGCCGCGGCCGACGTGGATGGGGACGATGATGTGGACTTCGGGGATTTGAACGTCGTGGTGTCGGCGTTCAATACCGCCTGCGCCTGACCCGCCACTCCGATCTCAGAGCCGCGGGCTTCCAGCCCGCGCGAGGCGGCGCCTGCAATCAACAAATCTCGGCCGTGTGTATTGGCGCCAGGACCGGCACTCAGATGAATTGCCGACGCCCAATCCCGGCAACCCCGATGCAGATCGATCCGTACCGATCTCCGCCGACGGAGCTTGACTCTCGTGGAATCGGCTCCTGTTCGGTGACACTGGCCCGCCGCCCTTCCGACCAGGACCACAACCCATGCCCAGCCGCCCCCTCGCCGCCTGCATGGCGGCCGCCGCGTGCCTGAACGCCCCGTCCGCCGCACTCGCGCAGGACTGCGAGATCAACGAGTCCTATCGCCTGGGTGGCGCACCTACTGACGCGCTCATCGCGAACGGGCACGCTTTCGTCTCTTCGGCCAACGGAGTCGAGGTGCTTGTTCTCAGCGAATCCAGCTCACCGCAGCGGGTCGAAATGCTGGCGTTCGAGTCCCCGTCAATCGCCATTCGCGACGAACTTTTGATGGTGGGATTCGTTCCTAGCCTCTTTGCGCCTCAGAACGTGCAGGGCGTCGCTTTCTTTGACATCTCCTTGGCGCCGGCCGTTGAGCCGCGCGGTGTCCTGACTTGGACAACGACTCAGCCACGGCCCGCGGCCGGCCAGGGAAGCGTTCGTGACAATCTCGCGATCGTTGCGAATGGTGTCGACGGCGCTCAAGTGATCGACATCTCCGATGTAGGCGACCCACGACTGATCGCGACTATTCCTGCACCGGGCGGCGCCGGCGTCAATGACGTCGCGCTGCTCGACGGCGTTGCAGCACTATTCCTGCAGGGCGGTCAGATGGCCGTCTATGACTTGAGTACGCCAGCTTCGCCAGTGCTTCTGAGCACGACGTCTGTCGCCGCCTTCTGGAGCCTGACGACGGACAGCGACCTGATCTACCTGGCGGGTGTGAATGAACTGATCATTGCCGACCTCTCCAACCCAGCCGAGCCGACGACGGCGTCCACCACACCGATCCCCAATGTTCGAGACATCGCCAAGTCTGGCGACATGGTCTTCCTTACGAACTCCGCACGCGCCCTTATTCGCGTCGACGTCGCAAACCCCCGGATGCCCTTCATCATTGACGAGTGCTGCGCAGAGGGCGGATTGTCATCCTCGACCCCTAGGGTCGCAGCGTCGCCGAACTACGCAGTGTTGACCTCGCTCCGACAGGTGCGCTGCATCAATCTCGCCGATATGCCTGGACCCAACGTAGTTGGCGCCGAGCCCAGACCCCACCTGCTACGAGGCATCGCCGCCGATGGCCACCGCATTCTCTTCTCATCCGCACTCGCCGCGCAGACAGGCGTCGCGCGCCCAGATGCAACAATCGATGCGCAGGGCGAACTGCCGTACCCTGTCATCGCGCCGGCTCAGCAGGGCGGCAACTCTGCCGCGCTGTCCGGGGATCGTGCGCTGGTCACGATTGGTTCATCGTCTCCGCCGTTCGACAAGCAACTGTACCTTCTCGATCTGTCAGATCCGCTGATCCCGCATCCGATCAACACGACGGTGCTTCAGGGCTCTGGCGACGTTCATACATTTGTGAGTCGCCTGCTTCTCGTCAACGATATCGCGTTCGTGCTCTTTGACTTTGGATTCCCCACCAAGCTGCTGAGGGCCTACGACGCGGGGTCGCCGAGCTTCGATCTGCTCGGATCTCGCTCCTGCGTCGAGGTCGCCGCTCGTGGCGATGTGCTTTTCCTTCTGGAGCAACGGCACGACGGCTGGTTCCTGACGTCGGCGGATGCAAGGCAACCGGCCGATCTTCCCGGCCTTGATGAGGTCGGCCCCCTGCCGGCGGCCCTGCCGAACGGTTGGGGCGCTCTGCGGATCGATGAGGACCGCGCCTATGTGTTGTCGAGTCGCAGCGACGCCATCGCGACCATTGACATTTCCGATCCATCAGCCATGCGTCTTCTAGGCGTGGCCTCACTCCCAGAAGACATGACGGCTTTCTTTACGGCGCCGAATGACGTTGAAGTTCGAGACGGCATTGCCTACATCACCCACGATGTCGTCGACGACGGCGTCGTAGAGCGCATGCTGAGCGCCGTGGATCTCGGATCTCCTTCAATAGCCGTGCGTTTGGTCCGCCGCGAGACGCCGCTGTTCCCCGGCTTCCGCGCGCCCACAGCGACAACTCCGACCGGCGTGCTCATCGCGGGCTACCACTTCAACTTCGTCACCTGCCCCTGCCCCGGCGACACCAACGGCGACAACCTCGTCGACATGGCCGACCTCATGACCATCCTCGACGCGTTCAACACCACCCCCGCCGACGCGCACTACAACCCCGCCGCCGACGTCGATCACGACGACGACGTCGACTTCGCCGACCTCAACATCGTCGTCTCCGCCTTCAACACCGCCTGCTGACGCCGCCATTCTGGAGAGCTCACACACATGCCCAGGCACTCCTTCGCCACAATCGTTCTCGGTGCGAGCTCCCTCCTTCCGACCGGCGCACTCGCGCAAGAGTGCGAACTCGCGCCGATCCATCAACACGGCGTCCTCGCAAACGATTCCGCCGTTCACGGCGGCTTCGCGTACATCGTCGGGAGCGGGCTCCAGATCATGGACCTCTCCGGTGAAGGCGCACCCGTCCAATCGGGATTCATCCCGATTGCGCGCCCGGCGCATGTCAGCGTCAGCGGCGACACCCTTTGGGTCACCGCCGACGACGGCAACGTCACGCTGCACGCCTTTGATCTGTCCACTCCCGGCGCCCCAGTCTTGATCTCGACGACGGACCTGGGTGATCTTCAGCCCTTCCTATCCGATCTCGACGTCCGCGCCGGCTTGGCGCTTGTCAACGCTTCCCAATCGCTCGTGGTCATCGACGTCTCCGACCCCGCCGCCCCCGCCGTGCTCTCCTCGTTCTCACTCGACGGGGTGTCCGTTGTCCGCGATTCGGTGCTCACCAGAAGCGGCGCACTTCTCTATTCACCAGGCGCTCCGATTGGTCGTCTCGACTCCATCGACCTCGCGAATCCCGCCGCGCCGGCGCACCTCGCCACAATCGCTGCCCCGGACATCTACGACCTCGCCGCACATGCCGATGGCGATGTCGTCTATGCCTCGTCGTTCCCGAACCTGCAAGTCATCGACGTCTCGAACCCCGCGCAACCGCAATTCCTCGCGTCCCTCCCGACGCCGCTCGTTACAGATGAGCTCGCGCTGGACGGCGACCTCCTTGTGTCCGCCAACAGCGGCTCGGGAGTGCTCACGATCGATGTGTCCGATCCGGCAACTCCCCACGTGCTCAGCAATTGCTGCACGTTCGTCGAACCCAGTCAGCCCTACGCCATACCGCTTGTGGCGCACGGAGGCGGCCGAGCGCTTGTGCATGCATCGAGTCGAGCGCTCCTGCTCGACATCACCGATCCCGCGTCGCCGATGCAGTTGGGTACTCGCCCATTCGTCGCCGCTGTTCGCGGCGCCGACATGACGAACGACCTCCTGGTCACGGTCGAGCCGTCCAGGATCACGATCATGGCAGTGGATCCATCGGGAACGTTCCTCCCGATCTCCTCGATCCCCGACAACCCGGGCTTGTGGTCTGCCGCGCCCAGCGAGTCCGTCAGCGTCTCCGGCGACCGTGCGGCCATTGTCCGGCGATCCAGTTCCAGCAGCCAACACCACGCCAACCTGCTGGACCTTTCCGACCCGCTGCAGCCCGCGATCGTTGCGTCAACGCCGGTCACGACATCGGTTGGCCTGCTGAGATATCGGGTGCTCTGGATCGGTGATGCGCTCTATGTCATCTCGACATCCTTCCCGCCGACCGCGGTCGACATCCTTGACGCCGCCGCGCCCGGAATGCCGCGGGTCGCCAGCTTCATCGGCGACAAGGCGTATCGCACCGAGAACGGCGTCGTCTTCGGACTCGGCTCGGATGGCCGCATCACCGCGTACGACCCCGCCGATCCATTCAATCTGACGCCACTCAGCTCGACCCCGCCAATTCCATCCGTTGCCGGCTCGTCGACATGGGCAAATCTTGCCGTGGAGAGCGGGCTCGCCTACCTGCGCAACCTTGGCGAAATCGCGATCGTCGATGTCTCCAACCCCGCCGCGATGCAGCACATCACAACTTTCGCCACCACCCCTGCGCCGTTTGCGCACATCGTTGTGCAGGACGCGATCGTCTACGTGTCCGAGCATATCGCCGCGGATCCCGGCGCCGGTAAACCGGAGTCCTCCGCGATCATCGCGATCGACGCATCCCACCCTCTGCGCCCGGCGACGTTGCTGCGCCACGCCGTGCCATATTCCACGGCGTTCGCAGGGTTCGACCACGCGCCTCAAGGCCTACTACTCTTCGACAATCAGCTCTCCCTGCTCAGCTTCGCCACCTGCCCCTGCCCCGGCGACACCAACGGCGACAACCTCGTCGACATGGCCGACCTCATGACCATGCTCGACGCGTTCAACACCACCCCCGCCGACGCGCACTACAACCCCGCCGCCGACGTCGATCACGATGACGACGTCGACTTTGCCGACCTCAACGTCGTCGTCTCCGCCTTCAACACCGCCTGCTGAACGCCGCTCGTCCCGTCAGCGCGACGGGCGCCCGAGCAGGTCCTTCATCACCCCGTCCAGCTCCAGCAGCGCGCCGGACGCGTCGCCCGTGAACGAGCTGCCGTGCATCGTCGCCAGCGTGCGCGGCCGCAGCGCCGCGAGCCCCTCGAGCAGCGGACGCGTGTTCGGCGTGTACGGCATGTAGTCCATCAGCGGGCCTGCCTGAAAGTCCTTGATCGACTCGCGCGTCCGACCCACGATGTCCGACTCGGTCAGCGCCTCGACATCGCCGTTGTGCGTGAAGAGGTCCGAGCAGAACAGCACACGCTGCGTCTCCTCGAAGAGTACGCCCGCGTCCCAGCCGTGCGGCAGGTGCGGCGTCGGCCGGTAGCGGAACCGAAACTGCCCCGTGGAGAACGTCTCGTCGGCGTCGAGAGGGCGCGGCGGGCGGTCCGCGAAGTCCGTGAGATTCACCAGCGACCCCACCACCCCCGACACCGCCTGCGCATGCGGCGCGATGCGCAGCCATTCGTTGAGCGAGCCGCACTCGTCCACCTCGAAGTGACCGAAGCCGATCCACCGGAGCTTGCCCGGATCGATGACGCGCTTCACCGCCTCCAGCACCTCGGGGAACATGCGGCGCATGCCGGTGTGGTAGAGCAGCGGCTCGTCGTCCACGACGAGGAAGTGATTGAACTGGAGATTGATCTCCGGGTAGTAGACGCTGATGCGGTGCACGTGGGGCGCGATTTCGGTCGTCGACGCCATGGCAGGTCCTCCAGGACGCAAAGGGCCCAACGGTAGGCGTCGGGTCTCCGAGCGGTCCGGGAGGCCGCGGCCCTACGGGCACGGCACGTTGTACGCGCCAAGCACCGTGTTCAGGTCCGCGAAGTCCACATCGCCGTCGTCATCCGTGTCACCCGGCAAATTGGAGCCGGTCGAGTTGTAGTCCGCCAGCACGATGTTCAGATCGGTGAAGTTGACCTCCCCGTCGCCGTTCACATCGCCCGGGCACGGCGCGCTGCCGGGCTGGCCGTACACCACGTACGTCCGCCCCGTGCCCACCTGGAACTGGAAGGCCGAGATCAGCGCGTCCGTAGCGCCGTCGCCGTTCACATCTCCCGCGGCCACCGAGTCCCCCGTCGCATCGCCGTTGACCTGTCCATTCATGCGGAACCCGTTCGTGCCGTCGAACTCGGAGACGTTCACCACTGCGGGAAACGCGCCGCCTTCAACGCTTCCGTCGCGCCCGAACAGGACGAACGCCTGGCCCGGGCTCATCGTGGCGCTGCCCGGCGCGCCGGTCACCAGATCATCGATCCCATCGCCGTTCACATCGCCATCCGACGCCAGCGAGAACCCGACCTGCTCGAACGACGCCGATCCGTTCAAGCGGAACCCATTCGCGCCGTCGATGGTCGCGAGACTCGTCGCCGGCGGGAACATGCCGCCCGCGCCGAGCCCGTACACCACGAAGATGGACCCGGCCGCCGTCACACCCCCCGGCGCCGCGCTCGGCGCGCCGATCGCGAGATCGATCTTGCCGTCGCCGTTCAGGTCGCCCGCCGATGACACGGCGCGCCCCACCGCCCCGGTCTGCTCGGCGCCATCGAAGCGGCAGCCGTTGATCCCGTTGAGCGTCCCGAGATTGGTTGTCGCGGGGAACGCGCCGCCCGAACCGAACGGGTCGCGCCCGTAGAACACATACGCCGTCCCCGCATTCCCGACTCCGCCCGGCGCCGCTCCTCGAGCTCCGACCATGACATCGTCCACGCCGTCGCCGTTGATGTCCCCCGCGCAGGCGACGGAGGCGCCGGCCTGATCGGAACTGCTCCCACCGGTCAGGATGAACCCGTTCATGCCGTTCAGCGACGACAGGGTCATGACCGCCGGGAACGCGCCCGCGCTCGCCACATCGCGTCCGAGCACGACGTACGCGCGCCCGCCCGACTGCGATCCCTCGGCGCCGATGATCACGTCGTCCACGCCGTCGTCGTTCACATCGCCCGCCGACGCCACCGCGTTGCCGCACCGTTCCACGACGAATACGCCGTTCAGACGGAAACCGTCCGTGCCGTTCAGCGCCGAAAGCTCGATCGCCGCGGGGAACGGCCCGCCCGGACCGCTCGTGTCGCGTCCGAAGAACACGAAGACCGAGCCGGCGAGCGTCAGCCCGTTCGGATCGGCAAGCGGCGCCGCGGCGATCACGTCGTCCACGCCGTCGCCGTTGACATCGCCCGCGCAGCCCACGGCCGCGCCGGCGGCGTCGCCGTTCAGCACGCCGTTGAGACGGAATCCGTTCGTGCCGTCGAGCGACGCGAGACTCACCGACGCCGGGAACGCGCCGCCCGGCCCGTTCGGATCACGCCCGAAGACGACGAACACCGAGCCCGCGCTCGTCCGGCCGCCCGGATCCGCGCTCGGGGCGCCGATGATCAGGTCATCGATGCCATCGCCGTTGATGTCCCCCGTTGCCACCGACCTGCTGGCGCCGTCCCCCGCCGCCGCGGCGTCCACGCGAAATCCATCGACGCCGTTCAGCATCGACAGCGTGATCACCGGCGGGAATCCGCCGCCCATCGCCGCGCCCGCCACGCCGACCATCGCCAACGCCGCGATCCCATACGACATCGTCTTGCTCCCCATGAGTGCCCCTCGCGTGGGCAGGAACATACCGGGCGCCGAGCCGGCGAAGCAAGAAGTTTCCGGCCTGAGAAGCCGTAATTCCTCGACGAGGCGAACGCCTCCCGAATCGCCAACTCCCTGATCCCGTTCCTCTGCCGACGCGGCGTAGTGACCGGTGACGCCGCAGAGCGCCCCGTGTGGGGGGTCGCGGCCGCCCCGACCTACGAAGGAGTTGGCTGTGATCCGTCTGCCCCGTCTCGCGACCCCCGCCGTCGCGCTCGCCCTCGCCGGCGCTGCGTCCGCCCAGTGTGTCTACGACAAGGTCCTCGGCCCCACGCTCGAAGTGAACGGCTGGGCCGGCGAGTCCGTCGCCATCTTCGGCAACATGATGCTCCTCGGCGAGCCCAACATCAACGCGACGTCGTCCGACTCCGGGCGTGTCTCCATCTTCGAGCGCGACGCCATGGGCGCCTGGATCAACACCGGGTTCGCCAAGGCCCCCTTCGCCGGCAACAACAGCAACGACCGCTTCGGAACCTCCGTGGCGCTCAGCAACGGCGTGGGCCTCGCCGGCGCGCCCTACGGCGGGCCCGGCGACGCCGGCGTCGTCTGCTTCTTCGAGGACACCGGCCCCGTCGAGTGGACCATCAAGACATCGCACACGCCGGCCGACGCCGCGCCGTTCGACAACTTCGGCCGCGCCGTCGCCATCGACGGCGATCACGCCGTCGTCGGCGCGCCGTTCCACGACAAGCTCGAGAACCTCACCCTCAGCGACACCGGCGCCGCGTACTTCTACAAGCGCAATCCCGACGGAACCTGGTCGTTCAACGGCAAGGGCCCGGAGGAGTTCGTGGCGCTGCGCAACCCCACCGATCACTTCGGCGCCGCCGTCGCCATCAAGGACAACTACGCCATCGTCGGCGCGCCCGACGGCAACATGCTCGGCGCGCCCGGCTCCGGCTGGGTCCGCGTCTATCGACGCACCGCGAACGGCTGGGTCGTCGTCACGACCCTCAGTGTCGACGGTCAGGGCCAGCTCGACGGCGGCTACGGGCGCTCCGTGGCCTACGACGGCGAGTTCCTCGTCGTCGGCGCGCCCGAGATGGACTTCCAGCTCGAGAACGCCGGCTCCGCGTACGTCTACCGGCGCAGCGGCGACTCCTTCATCCTCGAGACCACGCTGACGCCCCAATTCGGCGCCACCGACACACGCTTCGGGCAGCAGGTCGCCGTCTCCAACGGGCGCATCGCCGTCTCGCGCGACGATCACACCGTCGAGCTGTACGCCCGCTCCGTCGTCGGCGCGTGGATCAAGCACAAGACCATCGAGGACCCCGACGGCTTCGAACGCTTCGGCTTCTCCATGGCCGGCCGGGGCGATCACCTCGTCGTCGGCGATCCCTACGACGACAACGAGGGCACGTTCGAGGCCGGCGCGGCGTACCGCTTCTCCTTCGGCTTCGGCGCCAACCATGCCGCGCAGGCCCCGCGCCTCAGTGTCGGCGACACCTTCTCCGGATGCACCGACGAAGCGACCAACGACGGCTCCGCGACCTGCGGCAACAGCAACACGTCGCGCGACGTCTGGTACGTCCTCACCGTGCCCGCCAAGCGCACCGTCGCACTCAGCACCCTCGGCTCGGCCTTCGACACTGTTCTCTCCGTCCACTCGAACGCGCCGGGCAACGCGGCCAACCAGATCGTCTGCAACGACGACTACGCCCCGCCGCAGCGCTGGTCGCGCGTGACCTTCGTCGCGCAGCCCGGCATGCTCTACTTCGTCCGCGTCGCCGGCTGGAACAACGCCCAGGGCGAGTACGTGATCGCCGCGACCTCCGGTCTGTCCTGCCCCGGCGACGCCGACGGCGACGGCCAGATCAACTTCAACGATCTGAACACGGTGCTCGGCTCGTACAACGCCACCGGCGAGAACCTGCCCGCCGACTTCGACCTCGACGGCGACGTGGACTTCGCCGACCTGAACACCGTCATCTCCAACTACAACAGCTCCTGCTGAGCCCCACGTGGCCCATCACCGGGCTCGATGAGCCCGATCCCCAACACCCGTTGCGTACTGCACCAGAACGCCCCGCGCCGACGTCGGCGCGGGGCGACGTTGACCCAGCGTGCGCCGGGGCGCTGAAATCCATAAGGAGTTTCGAATGCTCGCCTCTCTCCACCGTCTCGCCGCCGGCACGCTCCTCATGACGTGCGCCGGCGCCGCGAATGCCCAGTGCACCTTCCAGAAGATCATCCCCGCGTCGCTCGAGGGCGGCGGCTGGTCGGGCGCCGCCGTCGCGATGCGCGCCGATACGGTCGTCATGGGCGAACCCTTTGTCGACGCCACCAACGTCAACTCCGGACGCGTCTCCATCTTCAAGCGCTCCGCCGGCGGTTCGTTCAACCTCGTCGGCTTCGCGGATGCCCCCAACAACATCAGCACCGCCTTCGACGGCTTCGGAACGTCGGTCGCGTACACCGCCGGCGGCGTCGCCGTCATCGGCGCTCCCTACGCGGCCGCCGACGACAAGGGCATGATCTACTTCGCCGAAGACACCGGCCCGGTCGAATGGACGATCAAGACCTCGCATACGCCCGCGGACGCCGGCGCGCTCGATCGCTTCGGCTGCGCCGTCGCCGCGGACGGCCAGCACGCCCTCGTCGGCGCCTCCCACCACGACATCGTCATGGGCTTCGTGAAGACGGACACCGGCGGCGCCTACTTCTACAAGCGCAATCCTGATGGAACATGGTCGCCCAACGGCAAGGCCGACGAGCCCGTCGTCGCGTCCCGACACGTCGACGACCACTTCGGCGCCGCGGTCGCCCTCGAAGGCGAATTTGCCATCGTCGGTTGCCCTGACGGTGAACGCGCCAACGTCGATGGCGCCGGCTTCGTCCACGTGTACAAGCGCATCAGCGGCGTCTGGCAGCACCTCACGACCATTACGCCCCCCGGCGGCGGCCAGGTCGGCGGCGGCTTCGGACGCACGCTCGCCTACGACGGCGAGTACCTCGTCGTCGGCGCGCCGCAGTTCGACTTCATCAACGAGAACTCCGGGCGCATCTACATCTACCGGCGCGACAACAACTCCTTCGTCTTCGAGACCCAGCTCGGCCCCGACATGCCCAACTGGTACACCCAGTTCGGACACACGCTCGCCGTCGCCAACGGACGCGTCGCCGTCGGCACGCTCGAACAGGAAGTTCACCTTTACCACAAGGCCCCCACCACCCTGTGGGTGAAGACCACGACCTATTCCGATCCCGACGCAGGCGAGGGCTTCGGCCTCGCGCTCGCCGCCAGCAACGAGAACCTCCTCATCGGCGACCCGCTCGACGACAACGAGGGCGAAGTCGAAGGCGGCGCCGCGTACTGGATGCCCTTCGGCCTCGCGACCAACCTCTCCACCCAGGCGCCGCGCATCCGCGTCGGCGACGTCTTCCAGAGCTGCACCTTCGGCGCCACGAACGACGGCGGCGCGACCTGCGGCAACTCGTCCGCCAGCCCCGACGTCTGGTACATGCTCACCGTCGATGAGCCGCAGAACGTGACCATCAGCACCGAGGGCTCCGGCTTCGACACCGTCCTCTCCGTCCACTCCAACGCCCCGGGCAACACCGGCAACCAGATCAACTGCAACGACGACGATTCGCCGGAAGTGCGCTGGTCGCGCCTCACCCTCGCCGCCGTTCCCGGCCAGCCCTACTTCGTCCGCATCGCGGGCTACAACAACGCCGTCGGCCACTACACCATCGCGGTGACCGCGCCCACGCAGTCCTGCCCCGGCGACGTCGATGGCGACGGCCAGGTCAACTTCAACGACCTCAACGCCGTGCTCGGTGTCTTCAACACCACCGGCCAGAATCTGCCCGGCGACTTCGACAACGATGGCGACGTGGACTTTGCCGACCTCAACGTCGTCCTCTCCGCGTTCAATACGGCCTGCAACTGACCGCGCCACACCCGGTTCGTTGCCATACGCCGCGCCCGCCGTCCACTCGGACGGCGGGTTTTTCGTTGCGCATGCGCGCCGCGCGAGGTTGACCACAAGTCAACCCCCATCATACCGCCGGAAATGCGATCTTCGAGCGTCTCGGAATAATCGTGCGGCGCGCGGGGTACGCTCGCTCCTGATCCTGGTTTCTCTTGCGGAGTCCAAGCCATGACCCATTGCACGAATCGACCGTTCGCAGCGCTCGGTGCGCTGCTCCTCGCATGCTCTCTCGGCGCCTGCGCCTCCTCGCCGCACACCGCGACCGATGCGCCGCCGATCCTCTTCGACGGCCTCGGCGATGAACACCGCGCCATCACCACCTCCTCGCCCGAAGCGCAGCAGTGGTTCGATCAGGGGCTGATCTGGCTCTATTCGTTCAACCACGACGAGGCCATCCGTTCCTTCACCGAAGCGGCGCGCCTCGATCCCGCGGCGCCCATGCCCTGGTGGGGCGTCGCCTACGCCAACGGCCCGCACATCAACAACCCCGCGATGAGCGAGCAGCGTCAGCGCGACGCGTACGCCGCGATCGAGCATGCGCACGCGCGCCTCGATCGCGCCTCGCCCGTCGAGCGCGCCCTCGTCGAAGCCCTTGCGACGCGCTACGCGCCGGAGCCCGTCGAAGACCGCTCCTCCTACGACGCCGCGTACGCCGAAGCCATGCGCCGCGTCGCGCAGCGCTTCCCCAACGACGACGACATCCAGGTCTTCTTCGCTGAATCCATGATGGACCTGCGCCCCTGGAACCTCTGGCAGGACGACGGCTCACCGCACGAAGGCACCGAGGAAGTCGTCGCCACCCTCGAGCGCGTCCTCGCGCGCAACCCCGACCACCCCGGCGCCGCGCACCTCTACATCCACACCGTCGAAGCGTCGCCGAACCCCGCCCGCGCCATCCCCGCGGCGGATGCGCTCCGCAACAACTACCCCACCATCGGCCACCTCATGCACATGCCCTCGCACATCGACATCCGCGTCGGCGCGTGGGACAAGGCCGCGGAAGCCAACCGCGTCGCCATGGCCGCCGACCGCAAGTACCGCAGCGAATCCAACCGCCCACCCGAGTTCTGGGCGCTCTACATGGCGCACAACCCACAATTCCTCGCCTTCGCCTGCATGAACCAGGGACGCGAGGAGGAAGGCCTGCGCGCCGCACGCGCGATGCAGGACCTCCTGATGAAAGTCCCCGACGACATCGCGCCCTTCGCCGACCCCGTCCTCACCCTCGACCTCGAAGTCATGACCCAGTTCGGTCGCTGGGAGCAGGTCCTCGCGCAGCCGAAACCCGCCGCACGATGGCCCATCTCCCGTGCGCTCTGGCATCACGCGCGCGGCGTGTCGTTCGCCAACCTCGGACGCATCGACGAAGCCCGGCGCGAGCTCGACGCGCTCATCGCCGCCAAGGACGCCCTCCCCCACGGCGCCCTCATGGCCATCAACCCCGCCGACACCGTCTTCCAGATCGCCGTCCACAAACTCCGCGGCGAGATCGCGCTCCACGAAGGCGACCTCTCCACCGCCGCCGATGAACTCGCGCAGGGCGTCGCCATCGAGGACACCCTCCTCTACATGGAGCCGCCCGACTGGGTCCAGCCCCTGCGCCGCCCGCTCGGCGCCGTCCTCATGAAGGCCGGCCGCTACGAAGAAGCCGAGTCCGTCTATCGCGAGGACCTCAATCGCTGGCCGGAGAACGGCTGGTCGCTCCTGGGTCTCAGCCAGTCCCTCGCGGCACAGGGCCGCAACGACGAAGCCGACGCCGTCCGCGAACGCTTCGCCCGCGTCTGGCGCGACGCCGACGTGGACATCGAGTCCTCCTGCCCGTGCGTCAAGAGCGTCGCGTCGGAGAACGCCGACGCCGACGCGTGCTGCACCGCCACGGCCGCGGCGCACTGACCCCATCGATCGACGCGGCGCTCCCGCACTACCATCGGGAGCCGCCGTGACGATCTCACCCGCGACAAGCCGTTCTCCTTCCCCGACGGCGGCGCCGAAAGCGCCGTCGTCGTCTCTTGCGCTCGCGCTCTCCGACATCAAGATCGCCCACTCCGTCTTCGCCCTCCCCTTCGCCGTCCTCGGCGCCTGCCTCGCCTCGCCCGCGTTCCGATCGCCCGCGCCCGCCGGCGCATGGCGCACCTTCGCCGGGCAGATCGTCCTCGTCGTCGCCTGCATGGTCTTCGCGCGCACCTGGGCGATGCTCGTCAACCGCATCGCCGACCGGCGCTTCGACGCCGCCAACCCGCGCACCGCGAAGCGCGCCGTCGCCTCCGGGCGCCTCGGCGTCCGCCAGGCGTGGACCATCGCGCTCGCCTCCGCCGCGCTCTTCATGCTCGGCTGCGCCGCGTTCCTCATCTTCTTCGCCAACCCCTGGCCCCTCATCCTCGGCGCGCCCACCCTCGGCTGGATCGCGCTCTACTCCTTCACCAAGCGCTTCACCGCCGCGGCCCACCTGTTCCTCGGCGGTGCGCTCGCCTTCAGCCCCCTCGCCGCCGCCATCGCCGTTGAACCCGCGGCCATCCTCGACACCCCCGCGATCGCGCCCCTCGCCGGCATGGTCCTCTTCTGGGTCGCCGGCTTCGACATCCTCTATGCCCTCCAGGACATCGAATTCGATCGCGAAACCGGCCTGCACTCCATCCCCGCACGCCTGGGCGCCACCCGCTCGAAGTGGCTGAGCCGAGCCATGCACGCCGCCGCCTGGGCCCTCCTGCTCTGCGCCTGGCAGCTCGAGCCCCGCTGGGGCCTGGGCTTCGCGGCCGCGTGCGCCGGCGTCGGCGCGCTCCTCCTCTGGGAGCACACCCACTTCGCCCGGACCGGCATCCAAGGACTTCCCCTGAGCTTCGGTTTGATCAACGGCGCAGTGTCCTGCGCGCTCGGAATCGCCGGTGTGATCGCACTTCTCAGTTGAATCACCTATTTCGGTCTGACAGGACTTTTTCGCCGTTCACCCACCGCGAAGGTGGGTTGACATCGCGCCAAAGTGGTGTCATCATTCCCGTATTACTCAGCCCCCGGAAGGGCGGCGAGACTGCCTCTCGGCGGCTCGCCGCCTTTTTTCGTTTTGAAACGGCATCCGGGGAGCTTCCGAAATTTCAATAAGTTCTGAAAGCATGCTGGACACGCGCCCGCGGGCGCGGTAGCGTTCGTCCGGAGGCGCTCATGCCATCGCACGGCAAATCCGCCGATCGACTCGCCCACGCACGCGAACGATTCGTCCAGGCCTGGGGCCAGATGGCCGGCGCCTGGGGCGTCAGCCGCACCATGGCCGAGGCCCACGCCCTCCTCTACATCGTCGGCGAACCCCTCAACACCGACGAGGTCATGGACCGCCTCCAGATCTCGCGCGGCAACGCCTCCATGTCCCTGCGCGCGCTCTGCGACTGGGGCCTCGTCTCGCGCGTCCACAAGCGCGGCGACCGCAAGGAGTACTTCGTCGCCGAGCAGGACGTCTGGACCATGCTCCGCACCATCATCCGCGAGCGCAAGAAGCGCGAGCTCGATCCGCTCCTCGCCAACCTCCACGAGATCCGCGACCTCACCACGGGCGGACACGGCGGCGCCGACGCCGCGATCAAGGCCCACCACGCGCGCCTCGACGCCATGCTCGAGTTCGCCACCGTCCTCGACACGCTCGCCGAACGCGCCGCGAGCCCCGACGGCCTGGGCCTCGACCTGGCCGCAAAGGCGCTCACCGAACTGTCGGAGTCCGGGTCATGACCTCCCTCGCCCGGCACGCCCGCGCCGCCAACCCCGCGCCCTGGCCCGCGTCGCAGCGCCTCGTCATCCGCTGGCGCGCCATGGACCCCGCAACCTTCCGCCCCTTCACGCTCGAATGGTCCATCCGCGTCGAGGGCGACGCACTGCTCGCGGACGCCTCAACGCCCGATCGCGCCGCCGCGCCAGCGCTCAACGCCCTCGCCGATGTGCCCATCCGCTGGACGCACGACGATCGGCTGCGCATCGATCACCTCGACGCCGACACCTCCGCCGGCGACATCCCCGCGCTCAACGCCAGCGTCCTCTTCGACGGCGGTACGCCGCGGCTTCTCTTCGCGCGCACCACCGCCCTCGGCGCGCTGGGGCTGCCCGGCGGTCGCTACGAGCCCCTCGGCGCGGCGCTCGAACCGCGCCGCGACGATCGCTGATTCAGAACTTTGGACGCTGATCCGCCGGCGCCGCGCCCGGCTGGCCCTGCGGCGCCGCGAACGTCTCGCGCAGCGACATGCCGACCTTGATCACCGGCGTCGGGATCATCACCGTCGTGCGCAGCCCGCCGCCGCCCACGACCACGCCCGCGCCGATCGGCGGCGTGTCCGCCGGAACCGGCGCCGCGAGCGGACGCTGCGCCATCGCCAGGATCGCCGCGACCTGGTCCATGATCGGCTTGACGCCGACGTACACCTCGAACGTGCGGCTCGGGGGCAGCATCGTTCCGATCGTCTCGATCTGCGGGTTCGCGCCGAGCGTCTTACCGCCGCCCTGCGCCGCCGCGATCGCCTTGGTCATCAGCGCCTGATCGGGCGTCGTCGTCATGTACACGCCGCGCCCCGCCGCCGCGATGTGCCCGCTCGGCCCGCCCGGCGCGCCGTAGAACATCATCATCGGCGACCCGCCGCGACCGCCGGAGAAGCCCAGCTTCACGCCGTAGGAATCCGCCGTGACGCCCGAGATCGTCGCGGCGCCCGGCGCGTACGACGTGGTCGTCGTCGTCGTGCCGTCGTCCGATCCGTTGATCTTCTCAAGGAAGCCCTGGAACTCCGTCTTGAACTTCGAAGCGTCCGCCGCCTCGTAGTACATGATGCCGCGCGCGATCGCGCCGGCGAAGAGCCCGCCCGGGTTCGGATAGATCACGCCCGCCTGCGCGTTGATCGTGTCGACCATGCCCAGGAGGATGCTCGTCGAATTGCCCTGCGCCTCGCCCTGCGACAGCGCCGTGCGAATGAGCTGACGCATCCCCGGCGTGCTCGCGTCCACCGCGAACGCCACCAGGAACGGATCATCCGGCAGTGCACTGAGCAGGCCCGTGCTGTTCCCGCCCGCCTGCGCCGCGTTCGACATCTCCGTCCCGTCGCGGAACTGCACCGCGAGGTCCAGCGTCGCGCCCAGGCCCGCGGCCCGCATGCCGATCACGCCGAAGGACGCGTCGCGCTTGATCGCCTCCATCATCGGCGACATCGAGTCCGCCGGGTTCCCGACGAGCCCGCCGCCCGCGAACATCTGCTGCATCGCGCCGCCGAGGGGATTCACCCCCTCGCCGAACGTCGCCATGAACGCCGGCACATCGAAGATCGCCGCGATGTCCGAGTCCTCCAGCGCCGCGCGCCCCGTCGGGCCCAGGCGCTCAAGGTGTGCCTCGCCCTTGCCCGGCGCATCGTCGAACTTCTCGATCAGCTCGCGGATCGGCCCCACCGCCGCGAACCCGCCGTCCACCTGGCGCGCCCACAGCGTCTCTCCCGCGGCCATGATCTGCGTCACACCTTCGCCCGGCGTTGCGCCGAAGCCCTTGAGCATCGCGCCGTAGTCGCTCACCGGCAGCAGCATCACGACCGGCGGCAGATCGCCGCCCATGTCGCCCGGCATCAGCGCCAGCGCCATCGAGCCGGACATGTCGAGCCCGTCGCGCAGGCCGATGATGCCCATGAGCTGCGACGGCGTGCTCATCCCCGGCAGCTCCGCCGCGGTCATCAGGTTCGACGCGTTCTTGTCCAGCCGCTCGAGACTCGGCGTCGTGACGACGACGATCGCGTCGGTGGGCATGCGATCGAGCGCCTTGGACGCCTGACCCATCGCCTGCCCCGCGCAGAGGCAGAGCCCGAGAACCGTGCCGGAGAGCCGAACCGCCCGACGCGCACCGCGCGTCCCGTTGAGCATTGCGAGCATGCGTGATCCCTGTCTACGAAGCAAAAAGGGCCGAAGATGTGGTCCGGATGATACTCGCCGAAGGAGCGATGGTTCCCCCTCCCTTCCGTTACCCTACCCCCCATGCTCGCCGAAACCCTCGCCCTCCTCGTCGCGGGACGGCCGCTGTCCGAAGCAGAGGCCCAGCAGGCCTTCGCCCACATCCTCGAGGGCGAAGCCAACGACGCCCAGATCGGCGCGCTCCTCGCCCTCATCGCGCGCCGCGGCCCCACCGTGGATGAACTCGTCGGCGCCGCGCGGGCCATGCGCGCCGTCCTCACCCCCATCCCCTACGACGCGCCCGAGGGCGAGGCCCTCATCGACACCTGCGGCACGGGCGGCGCCCCCAAGACCTTCAACATCTCCACCGCCGCCGCGCTCGTCGTCGCCGGCGCCAAGGGCTCGCGCCGCGTCCGCGTCGCCAAGCACGGCAACCGCTCGCGCACCGGGCGCGGCTCCGCCGAAGTCCTCCAGGCCCTCGGCGTCAATGTGGACGCCCCCCCCGAAGCGCAGGCCCGCTGCCTCGACCGCGCCGGCGTCTGCTTCTGCTTCGCCATCCACCACCATCCCGCGACCAAGCACGCCTCCGGCGCGCGCAAGGCGCTCGCCTTTCCCACCATCTTCAACCTGCTGGGGCCGCTCACCAACCCCGCGCTGGCGCCGCAGCAGCTCCTGGGCGTCTTCGATCGCGCCTACGTCGAGCCCATGGCGCGCGCGTTGCTGCGCCTCGGCTCGCATCGCGCCATGGTCGTCCACGGCCTCGACGGCATGGACGAGATCACCACCTGCGATCGCACCTACATCGCGCACCTGCACAACGGCGCCGTCGCCACCGAGCTCTTCGATGCGCTCTCGATCCCTATCCAGCGCGCCAAGCCGGACCTCTTGCGCGTGGACTCGGTCGAGGCCTCCGCCGCGATGATCCGCGCCGTGCTCTCGGGCCAGGCCGGCCCGCCCCGCGAGATCGTCGCGCTCAACGCCGGCGCGGCGCTCCACGTCGCCGGCGCCGCCGACACCATCCGCGAGGGCGTGGACCTCGCGCGCAAGTCCATCGACTCCGGCGCCGCGGGCGAGGCGCTAACCGCGCTGGCCTCTGCTAGCACGTGCTAACATCTTTAAATACTAAATCATCACGAATTAGTATATACTGGTTGGTATGCGCGTACCCCGAAAACCACCAGACTGGATCGAGATCATTTCGCGAAAAGGCCCGACCATCGCGGAGCATTCTCGGACGGAGTCGATGCGCGATTTTCTACGGCTCGCCGAATCGCGTCACTGGCATTGGGCCAAACTCGAACCAGCGGCACGGCAGGCCGGCGTCGACCCCGAATCGGCCTGGGTGATCCTGAAGGCTGGGCGAGATCGTCGATCCCGTGCTGCCCCACTCCTCCGGTCGAAAGAGGGACGACCGATTAGCTTCGCCCTACCCGACCAAGCGTGGCGCGAACTCATGATGGTCGATCGAGAACTGGCCGGACATATCGCATTCGCTGACGAGGCTCCACTCACAAAAGAAGTCCGCGATCGATTCATAATTGGCTCGCTCATGGAGGAGGCGATTGCGTCCAGCCAACTCGAAGGCGCCGACACCGCGCGCCGCCTGGCGAAGGACATGCTGCGATCGGGGCGAACTCCCCGCACCCGAGGCGAGCAGATGATCGTGAACAACTATCGAGCAATCCAGTTCCTACGCGATCGCCGCGAGAGCAAACTTACCCCGGACGTAATTCTCGAACTTCAGGAGATTGTCGTACGCAACACGCTCGACGACGAGGGCCACGCAGGAAGACTCCGAGTCGACGAGGACGATGTTGTCGTAGAGAACCGTTCTGATGGGTCCGTGCTTCACGAACCGCCAGCGGCGACAGAACTCCCTGAACGACTCCGTCGATTGTGCGATTTTGCGAATGTAGAAGGCCAAGAATCCGAGGAATTCGTTCACCCGGTAGTGCGTGCGATTCTCATCCACTACCAACTCGCCTACGACCACCCATTCTGCGACGGAAACGGGCGAACTGCCCGAGCGCTCTTCTACTGGAGCGTTCTGAATGCGGGCTACTGGCTCTTCGAATTCCTTCCGATCTCGCGTCTGATCCTGAACAGTCCAGGGCGATACGGCCGAGCGTTCCTCTACACCGAGACCGACGATGACGATGTGACGTATTTCATCAACTACAATCTCGACATCATCAGCAAGGCACGTGCCGAACTTCGCTCATACCTTGCAAAGAAGCAGCGTGAGATCGCCGATGCTCGCGTGGTGTTCGAGGCCGACGACAATCTCAATCATCGGCAGCGTGCACTTCTCCTCCACGCAATGCGCCATCCGGATGGGACCTATACCATCGAAGGTCACCGCGCCTCGCATGGAATCGTCTACCAAACCGCCCGCGCTGACCTGCTCGCGCTCGCCGACCTTGGATTCCTCCGTCGCCATACCGGTGGACGCGCATATGTCTTCACGGCGGGGCCACGCTTGCGCACGATCGCCATAAAATGACTTCGCCATGACCACTCAGGGCAAGACGCTCGCCGACGCCATCCTCCACACCGTCCCCCTCGTCACGCGCTACCTCAAGGGATTCGACGACTCCAATCACACGCGCCAGGCGCCTGGCCTGCCGAACCACGCCGCGTGGTGCCTCGGCCATCTCGCCATGACCATGCACCGCGCCGCCGAGAAGCTCGACGGCGCCGAGCTGCCGCCCGCCGACTTCGCGCCCGGCGACCCGCCGCGCGCCGACAAGGCGCCGAGCGTCTTCTACGCCGAGTCGGTCGCCTTCGGCTCCCTGCCCGCCGACGACCCGACGCGCTACCCGTCCTTCGCGCGCAGCGTCGCCATCTTCGAGGCCGCCGCGTCGCGCCTCGCCGGCGCGCTCCGCGCCGCCCCCGACGCCGAGCTCACGCGCGAAGTCCAGTGGGGCGCGGCCAAGACCACCATCGCCTCCCTCGCCGCGCGCCTGGCCTTCCACAACGGCACGCACGCCGGCCAGATCGTGGACCTCCGGCGCGCGCTGGGCATGGGCAGCGCGCTCACCTGAGCTCGCCGGTCAAAACGAAAACGGGCCGCGCCTTCCAGTGAAGGACGCGGCCCGGGATGGAGCGAACTCACCGACCGGTCAGCGCGCCTGCTGCGCGCCGAACGGCATGCCCGGCATCTGCACGTTCACGCGGATGTCGTTGAGGTTGTAGATGTACTCCGCCTCGAGCGCCTTGCCGATGCGTGTGGACGCCTCGGACAGGTGCGCGAGCGTGTACGGATCGAGCCGGCCGTTCCCGTTGCCGATCAGGCCGTCGATCTTGCCCTTGATCTCCTTGAGCTTGTAGACCGCCAGGTTCGACACCGGACGCGACGCGGCGCCGAGCATCCGCGACGGCATCGTCAGGTCGATCATCCGCTCGAGGTGCGCCGCCTGAAGGTTGCGCCGCAGACTCGAGACCATCGGCTGACGGGCCGTGAACGACTTGCCCGGCTTGCTGTCGATCTCCGTCCAGATCGCGTCCGACACGCCGTAGATCACCTCGGGCACCGTGATGGTGTCCTCGGTCCCCGCGATGCGCACCTCGTTGTCGTAGACCCGCCGCAGCGTGGTCGGGTTCAGGAGCATCGTCATCGCCGAGACCTGGATGCCCATGACAGTGTCATGCACATTCCACGTCTCGTCGCTGCTGATGGACGACATGCCGCCCTCGTCCCACCACTTGTCCACCGTCATCTTGGACAGCAGCTCCGGGGTGAGGCCGAACGCGTTGTCGTTGAAGGCGTTGTTGATCACGAACTTGAACGCCCGGCGCTGCGTCTCGACCGGGATGTTCTCGATCGGCGGACGGTTGCCCGGATCGCCCTTGCGATCGCGGTTCACGTAGGAGCCGCCGACCCAGCGGGCCGCGATGCTCAGAGCGCCGATGTGCTCGCCGAGCAGCACGCTGTAGGCGCGACGCGCCTTCCACCAGCCGTCGCCGTCCTTGACCATCTTGTCCACGATCTTCCCGCGAAGATCCTGCACAAGCTTCATGCGGGACTCGGCGAACTGCAGCGGATCCTTGCCCATGTCCCACACGCGCACGCGCGGGTCCGGGCCCCAGGAATCCTCGTCCGTGCCGAACGCCAGCTCCGGCTCCGCCACGCGCGACAGGACGTCCTTGAGGTTCTTCTCGTCGCCGTAGCCGTACGCGATCGCCCAGCGGTCGTACGGGCCGACGCGCTTGGTCGTGTACGGGCCCTGCTCCGGACCGATGTCGAAGTTGATGTTCGCCGCGGCGTATTCCATCACCGAGCCGAACATCGCCTTGTCGCCGAAGTCGCCCGAGTTCATCTCGTCGAGCGAGTAGATCGTGGACGACTTGAAGTTGTGTCGCAGGCCGATGCAGTGCCCGACCTCGTGCGCCGAGACGTAGCGGATGAAGCCGCCGAGGAACTCCTCGGAGACGTTGTCGAGGAGATCGATCTCCTCCTCGTCCTCCGCCGAGCCGTTCTCGCCGTCGGCCGCGGGCGCCAGACGGGCCAGGCCCAGCGTCTCGCCGGCGATGCGCGCCAGCGCGATGTTCAGGCCCGCGTACACGCCGACCTTGCACATGCCGTTGACCTGGCTCACGCGACCGGCCAGACCGTCGAACTCATCGTCGCCGATCATGTCCGGGCAGGCGTTCACGGTGGAGTGCCCGCCGTGCGAGCAGATCCCCTCGTGACGCAGGCGCTCCGCCGCGAGCTCCGCGATCTTCGCCGGACGCTTGGCCGGCGCCTGCATCATCACGCGCGGATCCCACTCGGGGTTCTCCGCGAGCCACTGCATCGTCTCGGGCGCGAAGCCCTCGACCGCCAGCGGCGCGATGGTGTCCATCCAGTCGCTCGTCCACGCCCGCAGGAGGCCGTCGTGGAAGACGACGTCCGCGTCGAGGATCTGACCGGTGCGGGGATCGACCCGGCTCGGGCCGATCGCGTAGCCGACGCTGTTGGTGTTCCAGCGGAAGAAGTTGTACCGCGCGTCCTCCGGATCCTTCTCCATGTGGGCGCCGGTGCTCGCGTCCTGCTGGTAGACCTCGATCGCGTTGAGGATGCCGATCTCCTCGAACGCCTCGTTCCACATCTCGATGCCCTCACGCACGAAGCGCCGGTAGCGCACGGGCGTGGTGTGCTCGATGTACCACACGATCGGCTGCTTGGGCGGGCTGAGCTTCAGGCTCGGGTCCGCCTTCTCCAGCTTCCAGCGGTTCACCACGCGCTTCCACGGCTCGATGTCCGAGGGATCGCCCAGCGACTGCTGCGAGGTCGTGAAGAAGCCCACGCGCGGGTCCGCGGCGCGCGGCTTGTAGCCGGTGTTCTCCGGCAGCACGCTCCACGAATAGTGCAGCGTGGTCAGACGCCCGTCGCGCATCGGCATCTCGAACGCCAGCTCGATGTTCTCCGGGAACGCCTTGGCCTTCGCGATCGTCGCCAGGTTGGTGTTGGCGCCGCGCGTCAGGAAGTCGCCGTAGAACTTGCCGGAGTTGCCGACCAGCAGCGCGTCCAGGTCGATGACCGGGCCGCCCTGCGGGCTCATCGTCAGGATCGGCACGTCCACGATCACGCGGTCCGTGAAGAGCAGCTTGCGCGAGGCCTCCTCGTTCGGATCGCCGTCGGTCTTCACCCGCACGTTCGGCTCGATCAGCGCGAGACGCTTGTCGAAGCGCTTCCAGTACGCGTACTGGTCGCTCCACTGCACGCCTGCCTCCGGATCGCCGCCCGCGATCGTCATCGCCACGAACAGGCGCTGACGCTCGAACTCGCGGGGAAGCTCCGCCAGCATCTGCTGGTCCTTGTCCCGCCGCCACAGCGTGTACAGGCTCTTGCCGTCCGCCGTGGAGATCACCTTCTCGTACTCGCTGACGACGTCCTTGTAGTCGGGGAAGTCGTCCTTCTTGTCCTTGCCCTTCGCGCCGTTCTGCTGCGCCGCCGCGGCCATCGCCGCCGCCGCCTCCGGCGTCATCTGCGCCGACGGCTCCTGCGACTGGGCCGAAACCACGCCCGCGCCGCACAAGGCGCCGACCGCCAGCGCCACCGCCGCGCCGCGGCCCAGGGTCCTTCGCGTCTGCTCTCGCATGCTCGCACTCCTGATGTCCTGGGGCACGCCCTGTCACCACGCGCCCGGCCCCATGCGGACACGCGAGGTCGATCTGCCCCCCACAACGAAAACCCCCCGACCAGTTCGCATTGCCCACCGCGGCCAGTCCAGCCGACAGCGACACCGGCGACGGAGGGAATGGCCGGCAACAACTTATAACCCACACCGACCCCCACGGTGGCGCCTTCCAACTCCCGGACACGAACCTTTCTCAGCCCCGCGGCGCCTCGCCCGACGGATACGCGGGCCCCAGACCCCCCGACACATCAAACGCCTTCACCCGCGCCGGAGCCCCCATCAACCCCAGCGCCTTCGGCAGATGCTCCTCCGACGACGCCACGTAATAGAACACCACCTCGCCCTCGCGCCACACGTATACCGGCTGGTCCCCCGTTCCCGGGTCGATCCGGTGCGTCACCCCTGCCTCCAGGCGGTCCTCCTCGCCGACCGTGGGCGGCACGACGTTCATGATCACCGTCGCCCACCGACCGCTCCCCTCGTCGCGGTAAATGAGCTGCCCCGACGTCCCCGTCCACGGCAGCGAGCACGGCGCGAGACCCACCGGCTCGAGATCGATCGCCGACAGATCGCGGATCGCCAGATCGATCCCCAGCACCTCGCGCATCCCCGTCCGGATCTCCTCGACCCCCTTGTACGGCACGAACCGCTCGAAGGCGTCGCCGAACTCCGTGTACCGCGTCGCCTCGTCGTTGAGCATCAGCGACGCGAACTCGAGCGCCCGGCGCTCCTCGGGCGATGGCGCGTTCATCCGCTGCGCGTAGATCACGCCGAGCCCGATCGCCACCAGCACCATCGCCGCCAGCGACCAGTTCCGGCGCAGCACGGCCAGCACGCCGCCCGCCGGCGGCGCCTCGCCCGCCTCCCGGCGCATCGCCGCCGCCACCTGCGACCGCAGCTCCGCGCCCGCGCGATCCCCCGTCATCGACCGCCCCACCGCCGCACGAAGCGTCCGCTCGAAGGCGATCCGCTCGCGCGCGTCGGCCGGCAGCTCCGCCTCGCGCTTCGGCGACAACTCCCCGTCCGCCGCCAGGCGCACCGCCGCGCCGACGCTCAGCGTCGATTCGTCGATCGGGTTGTCGCGCCGCTCGTCGCTCACGCCTCGTTCACTCCGTCCGGCTTCTCCGGCAGGTTCATCTCCCGACGCATCGGCTCGAGCGCGTCCGCGAGGATCTTCCGCGCCCGGTGCAGGCGGCTCATCACCGTCCCGATCGGCATGCCCAGTACATCGGCGATCTCGCGGTACTTCATGCCCTCCACCCCCCAGAGCAGCAGCACCTCGCGATGCTCCACCGACAGCTCCCCGATCGCCTTTTTGAGCCGGTCGTCCACGTGCTCCCAGTCGAGGGACGCCAAGTCCCACGCCGGGGGCGGTTCGTCGGGCGCGCCTTGTCGCTCGTCCGCTTCGTAGAACTCTCCCACCGCCGACGGGGCCCGAGACTCGCGCTTCCGCCGGCTCATGAACACGTTGTGCGCGATCGTGAACAGCCAGGCGCGCATCCCCGCGCCACGCTCCTCGAACGACCCACACGACCGGATCGCGCGCAAGTACGTCTCCTGAACAAGATCGGCCGCTTCGTCAGGGCGACGCGTCAACTGCATCGCCATGCGGTGCACCGCGTCCAGGTGCTCGAGCGCGCGATCCTCGAACTCGCCTCTCTGCACGCGGCGGCCTCTCGCCAGAAGGTGGAAACCGGGACCAGACCCCGTCTATTCCGAGCCGGGCCCACCTTTGTAACGCCTCCCGCTATCCCCCGCCCGTAGAACCCCCACGATCCGGGCCTTCCTCCCCATCCTTCCCCTCCCCCTCCGCAAACCGCCCCTGCGCCCGTCGTTTCGCCGCCAGCAGGCTCGATGTCCGCTCGGTCGACCCCGCATCCCCTTCCTGCTGCTCCTTCGCCCGCTTCGTCGCGTCGCGCATCGCCGCACGGATCGCCCGACGCCGCTCCGCCTCGCTCTGCGCGTCCGCGACCGGCATCGCCCGCGAGGCACGCCCCGGCGCCGGCGCCTCGCGCTTGTTCGCGCCCTCGCGCGCCTTGCGCAGCGCGCCCACCGTGCTCGCCGCCGCGTCGCCCTTCCCGCGCAGCGATCCCGCCAGGCGCGCCAGCTCCGCCGCCGCCTCGCGCGTCACGAGCCGATCCCACGCCACGCGCCGCGTCCCGACGTCCAGCAGCGCAATCACGATCGCCCACACCAGCAGCAGCGGCAGCAGCGGACTCGTTGCCTCGCTCGGGCGCACACCGGTGCGCTCGAACAACCCCGCCTCCTCCGGCGCCGCGAGGTCCAGCACGCGACCGCCCGTGGTCTCCGCGATCCGCCGCAGCACGCCGACATCCGAACGCAATCGCCGCAGCTCCGGCCCCGTCGCGCGCGACACACCGCCCACCACCGGCGCCAGCGCCTGCTCCCCGAGCCGCGGCGAGAGCGCCACCACATAGTTCCCCGTCATCGGCGCCGACACCCGCGCCTCGTACTCGCCCGGACCGACCTGGCTCAGGCGCACGCTCTCGCGCGTCCCGTCCGGCGCGAACACCGCGCCCGGCACCTGCAGCAAGTCCAGCGGCCGGCCCTCGCGGTCCCGCGCTTCGAGCCGCAGGCGCAGGTCATCCCCATCGACCTCCGCAACGAGGTCGTAGCCCTGCCCGCCCGAAGGCCGCGCCGTCACCCGCGCCATCTGCGACCACATCTGCCGATACCCCGGCCAATCGAGCCAGTCCCGCGCCCAGTCGTGCGCATCGGAAGTAAACGCCCCCACGCGCCCGAGCCCGACGTTCCAGTGTGCGAGCAGCGGCTCCCCGCTCGGCGCCGCGAGCGCCTGCACCACGCCCGGCTCCTCACGCGCCTGCGTCAGGACCAGCCCGCGCAGCGACGGGATCGGCGCCGGCAATCCCGACGCGATCGGCGAGCCCGAACCCAGGTCCACCGGCGCGAACGGAATCTCACGGATCAGCGGCCGGCGAACCACGCGCGTTTCCTTCAGGAAGATCCGCGGCAGCACGTTCGGATCGATCACCCGATAGAACTCGCCGTCCCCCGACACCGCGATGTCGCGCAGCGTCGCCACGTCCGCGCCGTCACCCACCGCGATCGTCGAGACCGTGATCCCGCTGTCGCGCATCCGCTCCGCGATCGTGACGCCCTCGATCGGCTCGCCCATCGCCACACCGTCCGACAGCAGGATCACGTGCTTCACCTGGGCCTCGACGCCCATCAGCCGCCGACCCGCCTCCGCCAGCGCCGGGTACATGTTCGTCCCGCCCGATGACGCGATCGAACGAACCCGCTCCCCGGTCATCCGCGCATCGTCGTTCGGACCCAGCGGCACGACGTCGCGCCATGAGTTGCTGAACGCGATCACGCTCACTAGGTCCTGCTTGTCCAGCGACATCACCGCCAGCGCCGCGCCCTCGTTCGCGATCTGCTGCTGCGTGCGCGTCCCGCCCATCACCCGCTGACCCATCGAGCCCGACGCGTCCAGCACGATCACGATCGCCGCCGACGGCGTGATGAGCTGCTCCGGCAAATCCAGCCGCACCGGCAGCACCGGCTCCAGCGCCGAGCCCTTCCAGCCGCCCGCGCCGAACGAGTCCGGCCCGCCCACCATCACCAAGCCGCCGCCGAGCTCCTCGACGTAATCCGCCAGCAGCGCCTGCGTCTCCCGCGCCATCTCGTCCGCCGACACATTCTGCAGGATCACCAGGTCGTACGCCTGCAGCGACAGCAAGTCCCGCGGCGCCGCGCCGGGCGACACCGTCTCGACCTCGATCCCCGCCTCCGCGAGCGTCCGCGACAACGTCAGCCCCGCGCCCCCCGGCGCCGCGTCGCTCACACCATCGAGCACCAGCACCGCGCCCTTTCCGGGGGTCACCGTGAACGCCTCGGCGCGGTTGTTCGCCGTCAGCGTGTCGCCGGTCAGCTCGCCCTGCGCATCGACCTCCGGCTCGAACACCGCCTCGAACCGGTGCACGCGCCCGTCATCCAGCGCCACCTGGAACAGCTCCACGCGCCGGCCCGGCCCGAACTCCACGCGCCGGCCCGAGCCCTCCGCGTCGCCGTTCACATCCAGCTCGCGACCCTCGCGCAGCAAGCGAAGCGTCCCGCGCGTCGGTGACTCGGCGCGCAGCGTCACGCGCACCGTCACCGTCGCCCGCTCGGACGCCGCGGGCGGCGCATCGACCGACTCCACCATCGCCTCGCGCCGCACGTTGTACGCCAGCGGCAGCACGTCCACGGGCACCGGCGCGCTCCGTCGCTCGCCGCCCGCCAGCGCCTCCGCCGCGCGCATCGCGTCGCCCGAGGTCTCCACCCCATCGCTCGCCAGCACGATGCGCCCCGCGCTGCCCGGCGGGATCAGCGCCCGCGCATAGCGCAGCGCGCCCTCGAGGTCCGTTCCCTCCGCCACCGCGATGTCGAACTCGAGGTCCCCCGGCGCCCGCGCCGCCGGCGCCGCGAGCGCGATCGCCCGACCGTCGAACGTCACCACGCCGATCAGGTCATCGGGCCCGCGCCGCTCCGCCGCGGCCTCGACCCACGCCCGCACCGCGTCCAGCGCCGCCACCTCGCCCCCGCTCACCCCCGGCGCCGTCGCGAACCGGCGCACCGACTCCGACGCGTCCACCACCAGCACCACACAGAGCCGATCCGTCCGCCGCACCGACGTCGCCCCCGCCAGCATCAGCGCCAGCATCGCCAAGAGCAGCGTCCGCATCCCCACCGCCGACCACGCGCGCATCCGCGACATCGCGTGCAGCCAGCGCACCGCCGCCCACGCCGTCGGCAGCGCGATCAGCAACAGCAGCAGCCACACCGGCTCGCTCAGGCGCAGACTCACGCATTCAGTTTAGGTGATCGCCCCGTGCCACCGAACACGGCTCCCGTGGTCGGTGCTCCGACTACTCCACGTCCGATGCCGGCGTCGGCGCCGGCTCCTCGGCGCGACGCTCCGCCGCCTCCACGCGCCTCCGGAAGAACTCCCGCACCACGCGGCTGTATCGCGACGATACGTTCTGCTCCTCCACCGCGCGCTCCGCGCTCCGCGCCGCCTCGCGCACCTCGTCCACGCTCCGCGAAGATGCGCTCCCCGGCGGCGCCGGCGCGTTCGGGTCCACCCACTCCGCCGCGACGCGCCCATCGTCCGACGACCCGCGCCGGGCATCGACGTTCTCCGTCTCGAACCCGCGCTCGCCGCTCGTCAACCCCTCGCGCACACCCTCGCCCCCCGACGTCGCGCCCGCGCCCGGATCCCCCTCGCCTTCCTCACGCTCCGCCTGCCGCGCCCAGCGCTCCGCCTCCTGACGCTGCTCCGGGCTCGACTGCTCCATCATCCGGCGCGCCCGCTCGCGCATCGCCTCCGCCCCCTCGCGCTGCTCCGCGGCGCCGTCCTTCCTCTTCTCCATCTCCTCCAGCGCACGACGCGCACGCTCCGCGCCGGACGCATCCTGGTCCCGCGCCTGCTGCTGACCCGTCTCCTCGCCCTCGTTCGACTGCGGTCGCATCGACTCGTCCTGACCCTCCGACCCCGGCGCCTCGTCCGACGGACCGCGCTCGCCGCGCCGTTCCTCGCTCGCGCTCGTCGGCTCCTGCCCCTGCTCCTCGCGCTGCTGGCCGGACTCGAGGCCCTCCGGCGTGTTCGGCCGTTCGCCTGTCCCTTCGCGCTGTTCCTCGCCACCCTGCTGTTGCTGCTGCTCGCCCTGCTGTTGCTCGCCTTGCTGCTGCTGTTCGCCCTGCTGCTGTTCGCCGGGCTGCTGCTCACCGGACTGCTCCTGTCCGGGCGTCTCGCGCTCCTGACCTTCCTCGTTCGGCTGCTCCTGCGCGCCCTCCCGCTGCTCGCCCTGTTGGCCCGGCGTCTGCGGTTCATCGGGCTGCAGCGGCGCCGCCGGCGGCTCGCGAACATCCTCCGCCGCGTCTTTCAGCGCATCGGAAAGCTCCTTCGCCTCGCGCTCCGCCTGCTCGCGCGCCTCGCGCTCCTGATTCTCCTGCGCGATCCGCTCCGCGAGCCGATCCGCCACCTCCGGCGCCACGCCCTGATCCTTCAGCTCCTCGCGCAACTGCTCCTCGTTGCTCATCTGCGACAGGCGCTCCGCATCCTCCTCGCTCAGCCCCTGATCCATCAGGTCCTCGAGCGATTCCTCCTCCGCCGGCGCGCTCCGCTCCTGCTCCAGGGGTGTGCCCTCGCCCGCCGCCTCCAGTTGCTGCGCCAACCGCTCGAGGTCCCGCGCCAGCGCCTCGCGCTCCTGCGGGTCCATCGAGGCGCCGCCCTCGCCGCGCGACAGTTCCTCGAGCAGCTCCGCCGCACGCTCGAACTCGCCGTTGCGCAGCGCCTCCGCCAGTTCCTCGCTGAGCTGCGTCGCCTGCTCGTCCGGCTCGAGCTGCCCGAACTTCTCGCTCAGCGCGTCGAGCTCGCGCTCCATCCGCGCCGCTTCCGCGTCCGCGCCCTGCGCCGCCTGCTCCAGCGCCGCCGCGGCACGGGACCGCGCCTCATCCGCGCCCACGCGCCCGCCCGTCAATTCCTCCTCCAGCTCCTCGATCGCGCGCAGCGCCTCCGGAGTCGCGGCGTTCGCCGTGTCCGCCGCACGCTCCAGCGCCTCACGGACTTCCTCGCGCGCGCTCGCGATCTCCTCCGCCGCGGCCGCACGCTCCGACGCCGCGCGCAGCCGCACCTCGCGCTCCGCGCGCTTGCCCAGCAAGTCCACGCTCGGCGCCAGCACCGCCGCCGCGACCACCACCGCGCCCAGCGCCGGCCACACCGCCCACCAGCCGCCGAGCTTGAGCGGATATGCCTTCGCCGCGCTCGCCCCCGCCGCACGCGCCTCCGCGTCCTCCGTCGCCCAGCGCACGAACGCATCATCTCGACGCGACGCATCGCCCTCGAACTCGATCGCGCTCGAGAGCCGGTCGCGCAGCCCCAGCGCCCGATCGACCTCCGCCGCGGCGCCAGCCTCGCTCGGCCGGCGCGACAGCGCCATCGCCGCCGACGCGCCCACGCCTGCCACCACCGGCGCCGCCACCAGCGCGAGCATCGACAATTCCAATGACAACAGCCGATCCGCCACCACGAGCAACCCCGCCGCGACGAACGCCCACGTCAGCGCCGGACCCAGCAGCGCAAGCAATTCGCGCATCATCGCGCGAAACGCCGCGGCCCTCGCAACCCGTCGCACCCGGCTCATCATCCAATCCTACGGACGCTCCAAGCCCCGCGCCGGTTCGCGTCTAGCATCCGCATCCCCAAGCCAGGAGAGATACCCATGCCGAACACCGCCGCCCTGACCTTCGTCCCCACCGGCCGCCTCGTCCGCGGCTACGCCGAACTCCTCCTCAAGGACATCAAGCCCGCCGACTTCGCCCGCCAGCCCAACGGCGTGAACTGCAACCACCCCGCGTGGTGCTACGGCCACCTGTCCGTCTACCCCAACGCCATTCTCGAGATGATCGGTCGCGCCGACCTCGTCAAGCCGAACGCGAAGTTCAAAGAACTCTTCGACAACAAGACCGTCTGCCGCGACGACCCCGGCGCCAAGATCTACCCCTCGATGGAGGAGATCACGTCCTACTTCTTCGAACGCACCGACGCCGCGCTCGCCGCCGCGCTCGAAGTGGACGACGCCGTCCTCGCCAAGCCCAATCCCACCGGCCTCAAGGATCGCCTCCCCACGGTCGGCAGCATGTGCGACTTCATGCTCGGCGCCCACGCTATGTCCCACCTCGGCCAGATCTCCACCTGGCGCCGCATGATGGGCCTCGGCTCGGCGATGTAACACGCGTAGCGCGCGTCACCTCACTCCGAGACCCAATTCAATCTCCGCGCCCTCGGCGCGCTCCGCGTTCCCTGCCTCTATCTCTCTGCGCCCTCTGTGCTCTCTGTGTTCTTCCCTTCTTCGTGTTCTTCGTGTCCTTCGCGTTCACTCTTCCTACTCCGCCGCCGGCAGATCGCGCAAGAACCCGATCAGCTCCTCCAGCGTCGGCCCTACGCCTTCGCGCACGTACCAGCCGCTGAGGGCCGCGCCGATCGCCACGCGCTCGCCCGGCGGCAATCCCAGCGCCGAGCCGATCGCGAAGCCCGAGTTGAAGTGATCGCCCGCGCCCGTCGAGATCCGCGGCGTCTTCGTGTACGGACCCGCGAACGACGCCACCGCGCCGTCCCCCGTCGCCGAAGCGCCGCCCTTGTGACCGTGCGTCACCACGCACTCGAGGCCCATCGCCTCGCGGATCAGCGGCGCGCCGTCCTCCAAGGTCTGCGGCTCCTTCTTCCCCAGCACCCGCGCGACCTGCTGCGACTCCGACAGATTCAAGCCCAGCGTCACCGGCGCGAGCGCGTTCATCTTCTTCAGGCGCTCCAGAGCGCCGATCAGCGCCTCCTCCGTTCGCTTCTTCGGGTCCGCGAGATCGATGAACACCGCCGGACGCTTCTTCGCGTCGATCTTCGGCAGCACGTCCTTCGTCACGCCGTCCCAGATCTCGTCCATGTGCGGCACCTGCGTCCACGACACCGGCACGAGGATGCCCGACCCGTCGATGAGCTTCCGCAGCGCATCCACGCCGCCGACCGACCCCGTCACGCTCTTCCACGTGATCTGATCGAGCGGCGTCGTCTTGCCGAGCAGCACCTTCCCGTCGTCGAACTCCAGCGCATCGGTGAAGCCCGGCCCGCCGGTCGAGTGCACGCTCGCGCAGCGCCCGACGAAATCCGCGAACGCCGGATGCACCGCGTCCCTCGTCTCGCCGCCGATCGATCCGATGAACGCGACCTGCGCGCCGACCCGCGCGAAGCCCTCGCCCATCAGCGCGCCGTTGCCGCCGAGCTTCTCCTGCTCCACGCGGAACTCGATGTTGATCGACCTTCCCGCGGCCTTCGCCACGCGATCGGCGAACTGCTCGATCCTCCGCATCGGCGTGAAGCCCGAGCCGTCCTTCTTGTCCACGACGCGGATGATCGAATCGACCATCACGTCGAAGCCCACGACCGCGCGCATCGACTCGATCGTCCCGCGCGAACGTGACAACGACTCCGCCGCCGACGCCGCCAAACGGTCACGATCTGGTGCGCTGCGCATGCTCATCGCCGACATTCCACACGATGAGCCGCCGCGCCACAAGGCCCGGTGGGCCCTGTGCGCGGCGTTGGCTTGCTTCCCTGTCGCTCAACGCCCCGGCTCACGCCGCGGGCCGACGATCCCCGCCCGCCGCCGGCGCCTCGCCGTCCAGCCGGTAGGTCCCGTCCAGCTCCCGACGCAGTTCGGACAGCTTGATCTGCATCCGATCCAGCGTGTGACCCATCGACTGGGCCAGGTCCATCGGAGAAATCATCCGCGGGTCCGCCCCCGCGAGAAGATCGCGGATCGAACCCGGGAACGGCAGCGTGTCACGCTGCTCCTGATCATCCGCCGTCGCTCGGTACTTCAACTTCGTCATGGCGCGGCCTCCAATCCAAACTGCCGTCGCCAATCATCGACTTCAAACCCGGTGTCTCTCTGGCTCAACGCGTGTTTCCCGCCGTTTGCACGCAAGCCGACCCCGCACGACCCGCACAGCCCGCGCACCTCTGTAGCGAATCCTCCGATGGTGCGGAACCGCAACGCACCGTCCGCGAACTCATCGCCCTTCTTCGGCTGTCCCCGCCGTCTTTATCCGCTCCCCGATTCGGTGCTCCGTGCCCGCGAGCGTCCGCGCGATGTTGGCCCTGTGCTTCCAGATCACCACCGCACCGAGCAGTGTCGTCGCCGCAACATGCGGCCACGCCGACGCCACCGCCCCCCCACGTCCGATCACCTCCACATCCGCGCCCACCCCGAGGAATCGCAGCAGCGCCACGCCGATCGGCAAGCTCAGCGCCGCGAAGCACGACGAGATCCCCACGTACCGCGTCAGCTTCAGCGACGATCCGAAAACCACCAGCGCCAGCAGCGCCGCGAACGTCATCGTCGGCCACATCCCCAGGATCGCGCCGAACCCCGTCGCCACGCCCTTGCCGCCCTTGAACCCGATCCACGGGCAGAACATGTGCCCCGCCACCGCCGCGCCCGCGATCCCCCACCACCCCCACGCGCGCGACGCCGTCGTCGACTCCTCCCCGAGCACGCCCAGCCACGCGCCGATAAGCGCCACCGGCAGCGCGCCCTTCAGCACGTCGAGCGCAAAGCACAGCGCGCCCAATCTCCAGCCGAACACCCGCAGCACGTTCGTCGCGCCGATGTTCCCCGACCCGTGCGCGCGGATGTCCACGCCGCGCAGCTTCCCGAGGATGAATCCGAATGGAATCGACCCCACGAGGAACGCGATCGCCGCGCCAAGCACCCACCGCGCCGGATCGTTCATGACGTCGCTCTCGCGGCGCGCTCGCTGAGGTCCGCGTGCGAGCCCTGGCGCTTGCCCTCCGCGACATCGAGCCCACCGCGCGTGCGCTCGAGCAGCATCGCGTGCTTCATCAGCGCCGCCGCGGCCACCGCCGACGCCGCGCACCATCCGCGCCAGCCATCCTTATACGCGCGCTTTCCGACCATCTGCTTGATCCACGCCGCGACCGGCCGGCTCGCCAGCGCCCACGCGCTGCCGCGCTCGCCGTTCTCGAAGTTCTCCATCGCCGCGATCCGCGACAGCTTCACCTGCTTGTCGAGAAACTCCGCCATGTTCGCGAACGCGTCGTGACGCAGATCGCCCTCGAGCCGTCGCAGCTCCGCCGACGGCGCGCCGTCGAGCAGCTCCAGCCGATCGTGCGGATCGGTCCCCGTCCACGCCGCGCACCCGCGACGAACCAGGCGCAGGCGCCACTCCGGCTGCCACGCGTGATCGAGGAACCCTCCCGCCCACCACACCTTTCGATTCACCTCGAACCCGCCCACCTCGGCGCGCGTCGAACGCAGCACCGCCTCGATGCTCGCCCGCAGTTCCGGCGTCACCGATTCATCGCTGTCCAGCGCCAGGATCCACGGCTGACGGCACTGCTCGAGCGCCATCTGCTTGGTCCGCACGTGCCCGCGCCACTGCACCCGCTCCACCCGCGCGCCGAACTTCTCCAGCATCTGGATCGTCCGGTCCTTCGACCCCGAGTCCAGCGCCACCACCTCCGACGCCAAGCCCGCCACGCTCCCCAGCGTGCGCCAGATCGTCGCCTCGTTGTCGCGGCAGACGATCGCCACCGAAAGGGGCAGGGGCGCTTTCATCGCGCGTCGATCACTGCAGGTTCACCGGCATCACCACGTACAGGAAGTCCGTCCCCGAACGGATCAAGCCCGGTTTGTTCGGCGCCTTCAGCTCCATCACCACCTGCGACTCGTCAATCACCTTCAGCGCATCGGTGATGAACGCCGGATTGAACCCGATCTCGATCGAGTCTCCGTCGAACGTGCTCACCGGCACGTCGATCTCCGACTCGCCCATCTCCGGAGCGCGGCTCGTGAGCCGCAGCCGCTCGCGGTCCAGCGCCAGGCGCACGCCGCGGGATTCCTCGTTGGTCAGGAGCGCCGCGCGACGCACGCCGCTCATCAGCAGGTCGCGATCGAACGCCGCCTTCTTGTCCTGCTCCTTGGGCACCACGTCCTCGTACGGCGGGAACACGCCCTCGACGAGATTGCTCGCCAGCACGGCCTTCCGCGGGTCGCCGTCCTCGCCGAAACCGAAGACGATCTGGCTGTCCGACACCGCGACGCGCACCGACTGGTCCTTCCCGCTCATCAGCTTCTGCGCCAAGGTCAGCGCCTTGGTCGGCACGATGCACGTGGACTGATCGCCCGACGCGCCCGCGCTCAGCGTCGCCCGCGCAATCGCCAGCCGGCGACCGTCGGTCGCGACCATCTCGAGCTTCTTGCCGTCGCGCTTCAGCAGCACGCCGTTGATCGCGTATCGGCTCGTCTCCCGCGCCGCGGCGAAGATCGTCCGCGACACCAGCGCGTTCAGCTCGCCGATGGTCAGCGCGAAGACGCCCTTGGCGCCCTTCTCGGGGAATCCCGGGATCGTCGGGTGCTCGCTCGCCGGGAAGCCATAAATCTTGAACCGCGCATCGCCGCCGCGGATGTTCACGACGTCGCCGTCGGTCTCGAGCGTCAGCGTGGCCTCGGCGTCCTCGGCGGCGACGATTTGGCGCAGCTTGTCCGCCGGCACCAGCGCTTCGCCCGGCTTCTGGACGTCCACCTGGCTCGTCGTCAGCCGCAGAGACACCTCCGCGTCCGTCGCCGCCAGGGTCAACGTGCCCACCGAGCCGGTCTTCTCCGCCGTCATCCGGATGCACATCAGGTGCGGCTTGGGAGACCTCGCCGCCACCGCCCCGGAAACGAGGTTCACGGCCTCCAAGAGCGCGGGTCGATCGCAGACAACCTTCATCTCGCTTCGCTCCTAATACGCGTCGTCGCCCCCGGGAAATCAGGCCTCATTCCGCCGACGCAACCGAGTGTACCCGGTCGCCCCCCGCCCCGCGATATCTCGGGCCTCTCTCCCCAGCAAACGTCAGCCTTTCCCCCGTGACCCGGCTTGGCGGGCCACCCATGCCCCGATACTCTTTGCCTCGGCTCGTGTCCCCGCTGCCCCCAGGACCCACGGGGTGGCCTCCTGCTTCCGGCTAACCCAGGCCCCCAGGGCCTCAATAGAGGTGCGCGCATGTCCTTTGAAGCCGCCGTCCACGCCCAGGCCATCGAACTCGATCAGATCTCCCTCGACATCTGCGCGAACGCCGGCAGCGGACACCCGTCCACCGCCATGTCGCTCGGTCACCTCGTGACAGTCCTCATGTTCCACACCATGCGCTGGTCCCCCGATCAGCCGGACTATCCCACCTCCGACCGCCTCGTCCTCTCCGAAGGACACGCCTGCCCCATCGTCTACGCCGCGTGCGCCAAGCTCGGCGTCCGCATCGGCAAGGACCCCGCGACCCGTCGACCCATGACCATGGACGACGCCATGTCGCTCCGCGAGCGCGCCTCCGAAGTGGACGGCCATCCGAACCCGATGGAGGGCTTCCCCTTCTTCGACGCCGCGACCGGCTCGCTCGGCCAGGGCCTCTCCGTCGCCGCCGGCCTCGCCGAGGCGGCGCGCCTCGACGAGTACGACAAGCACGTCTACTGCATCATCGGCGACGGCGAATCCCGCGAGGGCCAGATCACCGAGGCGCTCGACTACATCGTCGATCACAAGCTCACCAAGGTCCTCCCGATCTTCAACTGCAACGGCTACGGCCAGACGGACCGCGTCTCCGCCCAGCAGTCGCCCGACCGCCTCGCCGCGCGCCTCGAAGCCATGGGCTTCACCGTCCGCATGATCGACGGTCACGCGCCCGAAGAGATCAAGGGCGCCTTCGACGCCTTCCGCGCCCTGCCCGACAACGCCGAGAAGCCGATGGCGATCGTCGCCAAGACGGTCAAGGGCTGGGGCTCGCCTGTGATGCAGGGCAACGGCTGGCACGGCAAGCCCGCCACCGGCGACGCGCTCGAGAAGGCCAAGCGCGAACTCGACGAGCGCCGCGTGGAGCTCACCTCCGCCCTCGTCACCACCGACCGCTTCACCATCCAGCCCCCGGCGCAGGCGCCCGTCAAGGAGTTCCGCATCGGCGAACTCCCGCCCTTCTCCCAGACGATGAAGCGCTTCGACATGGAGTCCGTGATGCACGCCGGGCGCATGGCCACGCGGCGCGCCTACGGCGTCGCGATCCGCGCCCTCGGCCAGGTCAACGACCGCGTCGTCGTCCTCGACGCCGACGTCTCCAACTCGACATTCGCCGACGCCTTCCGCAAGGACGCCGCGCTCGCCGATCGATTCTTCGAGTGCAAGATCGCCGAGCAGAACATGTACTCCGTCGGCGCCGGCCTCTCGGCGGGCGGCAAGATCCCCTTCTGCTCCACCTTCGCCAAGTTCGTGACCCGCGGCTACGACCAGATCGAGATGGCCATGAACTCCGGCGCCAACCTCAAGATCATCGGCTCCCACGCCGGCGTCACCCTCGCCGCCGACGGGCCCTCGCAGATGTCGCTCCCCGACATCGCCTGGTTCCGCGCCCTCTCGACCGCCAAGGACCACCGCGGCAACCCGGGCTGCTACATCCTCCAGCCCGCCGACGCCTACGCCGCGTACGCCCTTACCGGCGTCATGGCCGAGTACGAGGGCATGTGCTACATGCGCACGCTCCGCCCGGACACCGAGTTCCTCTACTCCGACGACGTGGTCTTCAACCTCGGCGGCTTCGAGGTCCTGAACGAAGGCCGCGACATCCTCATCGTCGCCGCGGGCTACATGGTGCACGAGGCGAACAAGGCGCTCGAGGGCCTGGACCGCGCCGGCGTCACCGCGACGCTGGTGGACGCGTACTCGATCCCCTTCGACGCCGAGGCGCTGCTGGACCTGGCGAACGCGAACAACGGCTACGTGCTGACGATCGAGGACAACTACGGCGCCGCGCTCGGCTCCGCCGTCGCCGACGCCCTCGCCGAGTCCGGCGACGCGTTCACGCTCAAGCAGATGTTCGTCCGCGACATCCCCAAGTCCGCCCGCGAGCCCGACGAGGTCCTCGACATGCTCGGCCTCACCCACAAGCACATCGTGGAGAACGCACTGTCGCTGCTGGGCGTGGGGGTCTGAGACCGGCGAGCTGAACGCAGAGTTCGCAGAGCGCGCCGAGATCGCAGAGTTGCAACTGCAGTGCGAGCCGCGACCGTGAGGAAGCGCGCTCCGGTTCGGGTGGCACACTGCGGCGGCTCTGAGCCGCGGTGTGCCGAACGTCCAACACGCTCGTTCCCTCGTGCCACCGACCGCGGCTTTGAGCGGTCGGTGTCTTCGCCTTACGTTCCGGAGGAACGAGCGAATGGAGCCGGGGGCGCAGCCCCCGGTGTGCATCGATAGCGCCGCTTGCGCCCCCGAAGGGGTCGCGCGATTCGCCCGCCCCTCACCGGGGCGGTGTGACATACTTGACGCTCACCGGGGGCTCGTCCGCTTCGCGGCCAGCGCCCCCGGCTGGATTCGCGCATCCCTCCGGGATGCATCGAAGACTCCGCCACCAACCATCCCCAACCCCCCTCACCGGCTGCCAATCTTGACACGAAGACAACGATTCTGCGCAGAATCGTGGTCATGCGCGCAAACCCCTTGCGGCCACCAAACCACGGGCTACGTTCCGCCCCATGGTCGCACAACACACACCCACACCGCTCCCCGCGAATGTCGACGACATCCTCCTCGACTACGCCAAGCTCCATCTCCACCTGACCGATCTGGCCCGCAAGCACGGGCTCTCGATCGATCAGCTCCTCGACATCGTCCGCGACCCCGAAGCGCGCCGACGCCTCGAAACCCTGCGCACCCTCGCCGACGACCGCACCGACGTCGCCCTCGACCTCGCGCTGCCGATCGCGGTGGATCAACTCGTCGACATCATGACCGACCAGGCCACGCCCCACGAACCCCGGCGCAAAGCCGCGGCCCAGATCATCCGCCTCCACGCCCAGCGCCGGCGCGAACGAGAACGCCGCTCCCTCGTGCCACCGACGGCGGCTTCCGCGGTCGGTGCTCCCGCGTCTCCTCCTCCTCCTCCTGCTGTTCTTCCGAACCCCAAGCGCGAGCGCGGGGCCCCAAGCCCAACTCGCGCCGCGCCTCCCGAATCACCCGCCGCGCTGTTCCTCCCCCCTCGCCCCTCCCCAATCGCCCAAATCCTGAACCGCACTGCCACGCCAATCCGCGCGCCATGAGCGTGCAGAGAACACGCTCCCTTACGGGTCGCGTCTCGCATATGACACTTCGTCGCCGCATCGCTTTTACCGTGCCCGCCATCCCCTTCGCCTACAAATCCCCCGATGAACACCCTCCAGAAGCTCCGCTCCCTCGTCGGCGACATCCAGAAGGCCAAGTCCACCACCCAGGCCCAGCCCCACTGGGACCTGGCCGGTCGGCTCCTGGCGCGGATGCCCGTCGACGCCGCGACGCTCGAGCAGGTCATCAACACCCACGACGTCCCCGGCCTCGATGCGATGATTGTGCGCCTCGAATCACCTGGCGCCGAGCGCAAGTCCACGGACTACGCGAGCCGCTTCTCGAAGGAAGAACTCGAACGCGCCATGCACGCGTTCAAGAAGCGCCTGAAGCTCGCGCGGCTCGCCGACGAGTCCAAGCTCGGCGGCCGCAAGCTCACGCCGGGGCACAAGTCCGAGATCGCCGCGATTCTGCCGCCCGACGAGTACCCCATGGAAATGTGGCAGGCGCTCGAGCAACTCGGCCAGCTCAAGCACACGGGGCACGGCTTTTACGCGCTGCCGTAAGAGTTGAACACAGAGGTCGCAGAGGACACCGAGTCTGGAAGAGATTCACTTGGGCGCCGAGTCGCACCTCCGACCCCCTCTGCGCCCTCTGTGTCCTCTGTGTTCCTTCTCTTCGCGTCCCTTCGTGTTCCCGCCACGGCGGGTCTTCGACTTCGCGTTCACTCTCCGGTCGCCAGAACCGCCGCTTCCTCCGCGCACCCCCACGCCAGCGTGATGCCCGCTCGTCCGTGCCCGTAGTTGTGCACGACCCAGCCGCGTCCCACGCGCTCGCGCTCGAGGCGCACCGCCTCGGGATCTCCCTCCACCACCCGCGCGGGGCGCAATCCGGCCCACGCACGAATGCGCTCCGCGCCGAGCCGCTCCGCGCCGTCGACGCCGAGCTTCCTCAGCAGACCGCGGCAGCGCTCCACCACGCCCGACAGCGCCGCCTCGTTCGTCACCGCGTCCCCCTGCCGCTCCTCGTACGTCCCGCCGAGCACGACATGATCCTCGTACGGAAAGATGTACGTCGCCTCCGACTTCGAATCGACCTCCTCGTGCAGCGCGACGTCGAGGCCGAGGTTGTTCGGCGCGTGAATGACCTGGCCGCGCATCGGGAACACCAGCGGATCGCGCCCCAGCTCGCGCGCGCCCAGGCCCGAGCAATTGACCACCACGCCGTGCCCCAGCGCGATGATCTCGCGCACGTCGCCGACGCGCATCGGCACGAACCCGGCGCCGAGGTCATGCGCCCGGCGCTCGAGGGAGGGGATGTACAGGGGAATGTTCATCCGCGGCACGACGATCTCGTACCCGTCCTTGTGCGTCGGGTGCAGGTCCGTCAGCCGCCGATACCCGCGCGCCATGCCGCGCCACCACGGCTGCTCCGGCTTGGGCTTGAGGAAGTACTCGCGCGAGAGGCCGAGGCGCACGCCGCGGATCGGCGAGCGATCGCCCTCGTCCGCGATGGCGCTCAGCACGTCGTACGAGCGCTTCGTCCATCGCGCAATGCGCGGATCATCGCCCGACTTGGTCGGCGTGAACACGGCGCCGGCGCGGTCGCTGGTCGTGCCGGGCGTGCGCACCGCGGCGTAGATCGTCACGCGCTCGCCGCGCTCCAGCAGACGGATCGCCGTGGTCAGCCCAACGACTCCTGCGCCGATCACCGCGATGGGCGGACGGTTCACGCAGTCCTCCTAAAAGCCCCAGAAATCCGCCGGTTTGCCGTAGCGGGCCAGGAACTCGTGGTTGTCCTCGCGCAGGCGATCGATCGCCCAGGCGCGCGTCGCCTCGTCCCACTTGGGGCGCTCGGTGATCGGCTTCTTGAGCACCTTGCGGAGCGCTTCCTTCACGGAGACCGGCGCCGCGTCGCGCAGGGCGGCGAAGCCGGGGACTCTGCGCAGCGGGCGCAGCGCGCCCGAATCGGTCCGGCCCTCCGCCGAGGCGTGCTTGGCCTTCCAATCCGCCGGGACGGTGAACGACTCATCGACGCCGAGGAAGCGATAGACCTTGCGCATCTCCGCGTCCGTGCCGGTGCGGAAGTCCTCGAAGAAGAGCACGAGGATGCGATCATCCGGCCAGCCGATGGCGCGGTAGACGTCGATCTGCTTCGTATAGAGCGAGTGATCGATGTACGCGGGATACTCGCGCACCGCCTGGTTGAACGGACGCGTCTCGCGCCCGCCCTTGCTCGCCAGGTGCAGGTAGTGGCTCTCGATGCGCGCGAGCGGCTCGCGCGCAATGTAGATCAGCCGGGGCGGACCGTCCACGCCCGGCACGCTGAAGAGATGCTTGCGGATCCGCTCCGCCGCGCGCGGGTAGAGCCACTGCTGCGTGTACGTCGTGCTGCCCTCGCCGATGGCCTTCCTTCCCGCGGCGCCGTGGAAGAGGTCCAGGTACCACGCCCAGCCCTTCTGGTAGACCTCGTCGTGGCTGAAGAAGTAGGGCTCCTTCGGCTCGGTCATGAAGCACTCGGGATGCAGCGACAGGATGTCGCACACGCTGGACGTGGCGGACTTCTGGGCGCCGATCACGAGGTAGTTCGGGACGGGGGGCATCGGGCGGAAGGATATCGAGAACCGGCCGCCGCCATCCGCCTCGGCATTAGAATCGCGGCCATGGGCGACGACCGCACCTTCGGCTCCGGCAACCTGCGGATCACGGTCGGCGACCGGGAGTTCACGATCGCTGATCGAGGCGTCACGTCTTCTGAGCGCGGCGAGACGATGGGGTGCTTTCTCATTGCGATCACGCTCGCGATCGCAACGCCGACAGCCGTTCTCATCTACGCCTACTCGAAAGGCGGCTGGCCCGGCGTCGCTCTGGTCTCGATCGTGCTCCTCATCCTCGTGCCGTGCATCATTGCGTTCATCCGCAGCGAGTCTGCGATGGACAAATCGTCAATGCCGGCGATCGGAAACGGTGTCTTCCGACGCTCGGGATCGGACATGGTCGTTGCGAGGGACGAGGACGACCAACGGAAGGAGTTGACGATCGCAGCACCGGCCGCGCTCGCGTACTCCACCGCGCCTGCATACGACGACATGCGCGCGTACGTTCTGATCTTGCGAATGAGCGACGGCGTCGATCGGGTCATCCGACGCGGCTGGATCGATCGCGATCGGCGTGTGCGCCAGGCGCTGGAGCGCACGCTCAAACAGGCCGCGGCGGCAGTCGAGCTGCCTTTCCTTGGTCGCGTGCCGATGCCGGCCGATGAACGGCCCATGATCGATCTTGATTAGGCCACGCCTCCATGACCGCCCCAACCCCATCCCGCCTCCGCACCATGGCCGCACGGCACGGGGTGTCGGCGCCGTGGTTTCAGGCCGCGGCGATTCCGCTGGTGGCGCTGTCGGCGGGCATCGCGGCCGACCGGGCGCTGCTCGGCGGGATGATGACCGATGCGCTCGGGCTCCCGGTCGTGCTCGCCCTTGTGCTCGCGTTCCCCGCAGGGGTGGTGATCGCCGTGTGGATCGACATGCGCGCCCGCTCCATCGAGCGCTTCGCGCGCGAGCACCGCTGCCCGCGCTGCGCCTACCTGCTCACCCGGCCCGGCCACCGCCTCCCCGAGCGCGCCACCTGCGCCGAGTGCGGGCTGACGATCGAGACGCGCGACTACTTCATCGCCTTCCCCGAAGCGCGGTGGCGGCTGCGGGTGGAGTGAACGCGACCTCTCTGTGTTCAACTCCTCGCCAGCGTCACCAGGCGGTCGATGAGCCGCGGGTACGTCACGTCGGGGTTGTGGTTCTTCGCGACGTGCTCGCGCCCCGCGCGCCCCATCCGCTCGCGCAGCGGCGCGTCGATCACCAGCCGCTCGAGCGCCTTGGCGAAGGACTCGTCGCTGCCGGCCTCGCAGAGAATGCCGGTCTCGCCGTCGCGCACCGGCTCGCTCATCGCGCCGATGCGCGACGCCACGATCGGCAGCCCCGCGCCCGCGCCCTCCAGCGCCGCCCAGGGAAGCATGTCCTCGCGGCTCGGCAGCAGGAAGATGTCCATCGACGGCAGCGCCTCGTTGATCAGCTCCTCGCGCGGAATGTAGCCGCGCCACTGCACGCCCTCGATCGCCGGGCCGGATGTCTTGTTGGAGAACACGTGCAGCTCGGCGCGCCCCTTGAAGTGCCTCTCGAAGACACGCAGCGCCAGCGGGCCGTTCTTGCGGACCCACGTGCCGACGAACGCGATCCGCGGCAGGCCTCCATGATCCCTGCCACGCCCGTCCCACCGGTGCGCATCGGGCACGGCGAGCGAGTTCTGCGCGACGTGGATGCGCGCGTCGGGCACGCCGAAGTCGGCGCGGAGCGAGGTCGCCGCCCAGGCGTTGCGCGTGACCATCAGGTCCGCGGCGGCGAACATGCGCCGTTCGGCGCGGATGAACGGCGCCCGCGCGATGCGCGAGAAGCCGAACTCCGTGCAGTCCTGAATCGCCGTGCCGTCCACGTTCACCGCGAACTTCGTCCGCACGTTCCCCTTGAAATCGAGGAACGCCATGGCGTTGCCCTGCGTCATCAGGTGCGCGGCGTCGAAGCGCCGGATATCCAGCGGGCCGGCGAACCATCTCTTCAGGATCATGCGCCACGCGTAGAGGTAACGCGTCGAGTGCATGTCCCAGCCGCTGGTCGGGAACGGCGCCGACTTGCCGAGCACCTTGAGCCACATCGGGGCGATGAGGTCGATGTGGGTGGCGTCGATGTCGTCGCGGCGGTCGCAGTGATGCTTGAGCGCGCGGGCGACGGACTTGAAGCCGAGGATGTTGCCGTGGATGAACAGGATGCGCGCCGGGCGGGCGCCGGAGGCCGCGCTGGAGCCGTCCGCCGGCGGCAGCGCGTCCGGCGTGACGGATTGCAGGTTGGTGGAGATGAGTCGGTTCATGCAAACGCGGCCGAAGGGCGCCAACACCCGGGGGCGGGGCGGAGTTTATAGTCGGCACGACACACCCATGCCCCCCACCGAAGATCAGCCCGACGCGAAGGTTTCCACGAAGAAGCGCCAACGCGGCCCGGTCGTCTGGATCGCCGGCGCCTTCGGCTGGCTCGCGGCGATCGTCTGGCTCCTGCTCGCGACGGCGTGGCTGTGGTCCGGCACGGGGTACCTCGTGGACCTCGTCGCCAACCTGACCGCGCAGGTCGCGATCGGCGCCGGCGCCTTCGCGCTGTACTTCCTGGTGCGTCGGAAGTGGGCCAAGCTCGGCGCCGCGGCGTTGGCGACGCTGCTCGCCTTCGCCGGCGTCTTCACCGCGCCCCGTGCGCCGGGCGGATCGCGCCTGCCGGAGGACACGCGCATCGTGCGTGTGCTGACCATCAACGCCTACGCCTGGAATCGCGACCCGTCCGGGCTGCTGACGCTGATCGAGCAGACGAGCGCGGACGTGGTGGCGATCTTCGAGCCCCCGCACGAGATGCTAAGTGCGCTCCGGACGTCCGACGCCCTCCATGCCAAGTTCCCGGAGCGCCACTTGCCCGACGGCGCCGAGACGGGCATGCGCGTGATGCTCAGCCGCTGGCCGACGGAGCGCCTGCGCAAGCGCGACCTGGCGCCGGAGGATGCGGAGAAGAACTGGCGCTCGCACGGGCGGATGTGGCGCATCGACGGGCCGACGCCGTTCATCGTGAGCATGATCCATCCCGAGAGCCCGCGCAGCCGCGCCGCGTGGGCGAAGGGCAACGAGGACATCGATCGCGCCGATCGCGCATTCGAGACGATGCTCGAGCCCCTCGGCCTGCCGATCGTGCTCGCGGGCGACTTCAACTCCACCCCCAGCGGCTGGCGCTCGCGCGAGCTGACGCGCCGCCTGCAGCTCGTGCGCGCCAAGCCCTGGTGGACGCCGGAGGGCACCTGGCCCGCGACGGGGTTCTGGCCGTTCCGTGTGGCGATCGACGACGTGATGGTGAGCCGCGGCGTGCGGGTGATCGAGTGGGCGCCGCAGAAGACCCCGCCCGAAGGGCGCAAGGTCCTGAAGAACTCCGATCACGTGCCGGTGCTGGTGGAGCTGCTGCTGCCCGCGTCAGGTGGGCGATGATTCGGTTCCCGCCGCCTCCGCCGCGGCGCGCTGGGCCTCGAGCATCCGCTTGCGTCCGCCCTTCTTCATGCGCTTCGCCGGCTCGACCTTCGGGACGAAGCGCCCAAGGCCGACGCGACGCAGAATCGGGCCGAACATCGCGACGATGCGGTCGCGCTCGCGCTTCTCGAATACGATGAAGAACGCCATCGGCGCCCAGAGCAGGCCGAGCCCGGCGCAGGCGCCGAAGAGCGGCGCGAGCGTCCACGTCTGCACGCTGAGCGCGAGCCACGCGCCGATCGCGCCGACGATCGCCGCGGGGATCGCCGGGCGCAGGAAGGTCTGCACGAACTGCCGGCGCAGCGGGATGCCCATGAGGCGCCGGATGAGGATCGGGAAGTAGACGCCGAAGAGCGCGACCTGCACGAGCGCCGTAGCGACGGCCATGGCGCGGGCGTCGCGCCAGATGAACATCGCGGCGACGGCGAGCACGACCTTTACGAACGCGCCGCCCATCAGCGCCGGCGCGGTCTTTTTCTCGTGCCCCATGCCGTAGAGGATGTTGCCCGCGGCGACATTGGTTTCCGCCAGCACCACGCCGGGGAGCATGATCGCGAAGAACTGCCACGCGAAGACGAACGCGCCGGCGGTGGTGAGCCCCGCCGCGGCGAGCTGCGCCTGGTTCTGCGCAGTCATCAGGCGCTGGCCGATCCAGACCTCCATCAACGGCCCGGCGAAGCAGCCCATGACGACGGCGAAGAACGCCGTGACGCCGAAGGCGACGCGCATGACGGTCAGGAGCAGCGTTTGGTTCGCCTCGGCGCGCCCCTTCTCGTGGAGATCGGCGGCGACGCTCTCGACGCCGAAGGCGATGTTGCCGCCGAACATGCGGGTGAAGCCGCGGAGCTGGTTGATGATCTGGTAGATGCCGTTGTAGACGGGGCCGAAGAAGAGGTTCAGCAGGATTGGGTCGGAGGAGTAGAACCCGAGGCGCGCCGTCTGGTTGCCCATCGCGAGCCCGCCGGTCGCGGCGAGGGACTTCATGACGGACCTACTGACGTCGCTCCGCGCGAATCGCGCGTGGGGCTCCAGACGCGCAATCTCGTACGCCTTGGCGATCCCGTGCGCCGTGCGGAGCGCGACGCGCAGGATCACGAACGCCGCGAACACGTTGACGGACATGACAAGCGGCAGCGCGTAGATGGCGAGCAGCGCCGCGCCCAGGTCCATCAGCCGGTCCACGGTGCGGTGCAGGTTCTCCTGCAGGTGCCGATGGCTGGCGATGAAGAGATTCTTGAAGGGAAAGAGCGCGAGGACCTCGACGATGAGGAACGCCTCGCACACGAGCGCCAGGCGCAACAGGTTCGTCGAGCCCGGGGGATGCTTCAGGAACATCGGCCCGGTGACGACGATGACCGCCGCGAGCAGACCGACGAGCGCCGCGCCGATGGCCGCGAGGCACACGCCGTTGGTGAAGATGCTGCGGATCCGCGCCGCCTCGCCGGATGAGAGCGCCGCCGTGAGCTCGCGCGTCAGCGTCTTGCCGATCGCGGCGCGGACGGGGTTGTTGGCGCCCATCGTCACCGTGACTAGCGCGAGGATGCCGAACATCTCCAGCCCGAGGTGCTGGATCAGCATCGGCGCCAGGATGATGGTGACGCCGATGTTGAGGACGATGCGCAGCCACGACGACGCGGCGATCAGCAGCAGCTTGCTGGCGGTGCTCTTCGGACGCGTCCCCATCGCGGAGGCGAGCTTTCGGCGCATGTCGCTGCTCTCGCTCCGTGCCCGGCGTCAGGCGTGGGCGGGTTGGGTGTGCCCCTCGGCGTGGTCGGCGTACTCGTCCTCCACGTACTCGGGCAGCGCGGGCTCGTCCACGCGGCCGAGGCCGATGGCGCCGAGGATCTTGGCGAGGATCAGCGTCGAGACATACGCGCCGAGGACGGCGGCGACGTAGTTCGCGCCGAACACCGCGGCGTCGCCGCGCGGCAGGCCGACGATCTGCCCCATCGCCGATCCGATCGGCAGCACGACGTAGGGGTTCGTCGGCTTCAGCCGGATCAGCTCGTCGAAGAAGCGCACGAAGAGGCCCGCGACGATGCCGTAGATGATGAGCGCGTACCAGCCGCCTTCCGCGGCGGAGTGGCCGACGACGCCGGGTCCGATCTTGAGTTCGTCCTGGCGGACGCCTTGGATGCGCGCCTTGGCCGCGATCTCGGTCGAGAGCGGCTCGGGCTTGGTGTGCCAGATCGAGCGCGGGATCGGCAGCATGAAGAAGTACTTGATGGTCATCATGTGGCGGTATTCGAACCGCTCGGGATAGTTGTCAATGAGCCACATGCTGGTCGGCGCGCAGTTCTGGCCGCTGAGCAGGTCCATGAACCCCTCGTCGAGGTTGGACGTGTTCGTGATCTGGCCGACGCGCGCCGTGAGCGATTCGCGCTGCTGAGACTCGCGCACCGACGTGAACGCCGCGAGAAGGACCACCGGCGGGATCGCGATCATCGCGAGGCGCGGCGCCAGGGACGAGAACTTCATGTACCGCCACCACGAGTAGTACATGCCCCAGAGAAGCGCGGCGCCGATCGCCACCAGCGGGCGGCGGCCGAACGTCTCCGAGAGCACCAGCGCCAGATTCACCATCACGATGCCCGCGGCGTAGATGGCGACGATCGGGTTGAACAGCCGCGGCGCCCAGATCCAGCCGGCCATGCCGCACGCCATGGCCGCGAACGCCAGCGCGACCTTGCCCATCAGCGCCGAGATCGTCGCGTTGGGAAGCTCGACACCGACGCGCCCGACGATGGCCACCACCGTCAGCGCGATGGCGAGGAAGAACATGAGCGGGTCGGACGGCGCCACCTTGGCGGTCGGCACGATGCGCGCCGCCTGCCTGGCGAGCACGCCCCAGCGGTAGAACACAAGGAAGAGCACGAGGAAGATCGACGCCATCACCGTGAATTCGAACCCGACGCCCGTCCAGTCCTGGAGCGAGTACCGGTTGTTCCGCTGGGTGACGATCGGGGGGATGGCGCTGGTGAGCTGGAAGACGATCAGGCCGAGCAGGAAGAAGTTGCGGATCGACAGCAGGTCGGTCCGGCCGCGGTTGAACTCCACGATCATCATGATCAGGAGAGAGGCCGAGATCAGCGCGAGATAGGAGGCGAGAAGGGTGTTCATGTCGTCCGTATCTTCGGCGATTCGCGGCCCGTGCCCGGGGAAGTCGTGGAACCTGAGGCGTCATCGTTGGCGCGATATTTGCGCCGGACCTCGTCGAGGTCCCAAACGGCGCCGGGAACGCCCATGATGGCCGCGAGACGCCGGCACTCCGGCTCCAACTCGGCGATGAGCCGCTCGACCGTCTCGGGCCTGGGCGGCGGCGGGCGGTCGGGGGCCTTGGGGAGCAGGGTCTTCTGAGCCCAGCGCCGGGCGCCGGCCGGGGCCAGCCCACGGATGACCTTCTTGTAGACCGGGCTCCGGAAGAACCCGGTAAGCCCCTTGGGGACCGGCTTGCCCTCGCCCTTGTTGGCGACGGCGTCCTCGCGGACGACGTCGGGCCGCTCTTCGATGCGCAGGTGCCGGTGCAGGGCGCTTGCGTGCCCGCGCCGGTCCTTGATGAAGTCCTCGAACTTCACGATGAGCACCGCTTCGCGCCCGTAGGCGTTGATCCACGGCTCGATCTGCGTCGCGTAGCGCGTGTAGTCCACGAGGCGCGCGTCGTTGGCGAGCGTGTCCTCGATGACCGGGCCGGTGCGCGCGTTGGAATAGAGGTGATAGTGATGGCTGACGATGCGCGACACGGGCTCGCGCACGATGAAGATCAGTCGCAGCTCCGGGGACAGCGTCTTGCGGGCGCGCTCGACGACGCCGGTGCGCGTGGGGAGCTTGGTGTAGCCCGTGGACGCCTCGCCGCATTTCTGGTCGGGGCGCGCGGGCGCGAACAACGCGGCGTACTCGCGCAGGCCTTCATCCGTCAGGACGCGGTCGTCGCACAGATTGTGCGGCTCCTTATCGTCGGGCATGAAGACGCGCGGGTGGGCGCAGAGGTCCTTGAAGAGCGTCGTGGTGCCGCACTTCATCGAGCCGACGAGCAGGAAGTCCGGCAGCTTCATGCCCCCGCTCCAGCGGGCTGCGGCGAAGGCAGGACCACGTCATTGGTGCAGGTGGCGACCCACGAGTTGTCCGGCGCGTAGCCGGAGTCGATCAGCGCCCGGCCGCAGTGCCGGTCGAAGATCTCCGCGGCCTCTCGCGTGAAGTGATTCGTCCAATCACCGGCCTTGCCCTTGCGCAGAAACGTCTTGCGGTCCTCGGTCCCGGCCTTGCGCCCGGACTGGCGCGCGAAGGAGAACTTCTCGACCGCCCAGCGGGCGCGCTCCTCGTCGATCTCATCGCCGCCGGTGACGGCGCGCATCGCGCTCGAGAGCGTGCCGACGCCGTCGGCAAGCAGGTCCTCGTAGCGGATCAGCGCGATCTGCGGGTTGGTGTTGTCGAGCCACGAGCGGGCGTGGTCGCCCCAGTTGACGCGTGCGGCGAAGGGCTTGTGCATCTGGCGGTCGACGAACGCCGCGAAGTGCTTGCGCGGATTCTCCAGAAGGTCCGTCCCTCCGCCGAACCACCTGCGCCGGAGCTTGGCGCCGGTGGAACCCTCGGGCACGCGCCGGGCCATGTGGAAGTAGAGGGAGGCCATGACGTCGCGCCCGTCGCGCAGGACGTACACGCCGCGCCGGTAGGACTTCCAGATGGTCTCGTGCCCGTGAACCACGGCGGGGCACCCCACAGGCAGGATGGAGCCCTTGGGGAAGGGAAGCTGCATGTAGTCGGCGACGACCTGGCAGACCCACGTGGTGCCGGACTTGGGGTAGCCGACGACGAAGACGAGCGGGACGGCGTCCGGCAGGCGGGAGCCCAGCCAGAACGTCGTGAAATGCGAGCACGCCCGGAGCGTGACGGACTTGCGGAGCATGCGCCCGAGCGTCGGCATCGGTCAGGCGCCCTTCCTTGTGGCCGCGGCCTTTTCGTACATGGCGACATACTCCCCGATGACGCGTTGCGGGTCGAGCCGATCGAGCACCCACCTGCGGGCGGCTTCGCCCATGGTCCTTCTTCGGCCCGGGTCGGCGAGAAGTTCGGTCAGGGCGTTGGCCAGGGGCTCGGGAGAGGGGTCGGCGATGAGGGCGCCGCCGGAGGATTCGAGCTCCGGCCAGATATCGACCCCCTTGGTGGTCACCGCGACCGTGCCGCTGGCCATGGCCTCGATGGGGGCGAAGCCGAAGTTCTCCTGGCTGGTGGGCAGGACGAAGAGGTCCGCGGCCTGGAAGAGGGACACCTTGGTGTCGCCGGTGACGAGGCCGAGGAAGGCCGTGGTGTCGTCGAGGTCCAGCTCGCGGACGAGGGCCTTCATCGATTCGACGTACGCGGGCTCGCCGGTGCCGGCGATGAGGACGGCGACCGGGGCGCCGCGGTCCTTGAGGATGCGCGCGGCGCGGATGAGATTGGGCAGGCCCTTCTTCTCGTGGACGCGGCTGAGGAAAAGAAGCTTGGGGAGTTCGGAGGAGGCGAGGTCGTAGGCGGCGCGCGCCTTGTCGGGACCGGGGAGGTCGCGGAAGGGCGCGAGGTCGAAGAGGGGCGGCGCGACGACGGCGCGCGCCTCGGCGCGCGGGTACCACTTGATCGACTGGCGACGCTCGAACTCGGCGGTGGAGTGGACGGCCGCGGCGTGCTCGAGGAACGCGCGCCCGCCGAGCGCGAGGTAGATCTTCTTCTTCAGCGTCCGCTGCGACATCGACCAGTCGTCGAGCATGCCGTGGATGGTGACGACGTAGGGCGTGCGTGCTTCGCGCGCGGCCCTGGCGACCTGCATGTTGGTCGGGATCCAGACGGCGTGGATGTGCGCGACGTCGGCGCCCCCCACCGCCGCGCGGACCTGCGCCATGGCGGCGGCGTCGAAGCGCGCGCCGGGCTTCGTCGGGCGCGGCAGGCGGACAACGCGCGGGCGGGCGGACGGGCCGCCCTCGAACGCGCGCGCGGCGTCCACGCGTGGCCAGTCGACCGGCACGTCGAGGTCGTCGAAGGTGGCGAGGACCACCTGATGCCCGGCGCCGGCAAGGGCCGTGCAGAAATCGAGGACAGCGCGGACGACGCCGCCCTCTTCGAGACGCATGGACTTCAGGTAGTGGAGGATCTTCATAAGAGCGTCCCCGAGGGACAACGCACCGGGGAGGGCAGGGTAGCGGGACGTAGCGGACCTTTCCCGGCGGCTACTCTGGGTCGATGAAGCGGCGGCGATGGCTGATGTGGCTGGCGATCGGAGTGGGTGCGTTCACCATGCTCTTCGTCGTGGCGGCGGGGCTGACGCTGATGTACGTGCTGCCTCGCGTTTCAAGCAAGACGAACGCGCCCTACGAACCGGGCGGACCATCGGTGCGTCAGGGCGATGCGACGCCAATCCTTCAACTGGAGAGCCATACCTGCGGCCTGCTGAGTCTCTCGGCGGCGTACGAGATCTACGGCCTCTCGCCGGATGCAAAGAACCTGCGATTCCGCCTGGGCGTCGATCGCGTGGCGCATCCCTTTGATGAGACATCGACCGGCACACTGCATCCCGATCTCTTCCGAGTACTGGCGCAGGACCAGTTCCGATGGACGCTGATCGATCCCGATGCGGAGGATGCGGCGACGCGGCTCGCTCGACACGTTGACCGCGGCAACGTCGCGTTGCTGCTGATCGCGCGTCGGCAGAACGGCCGCCTGCATTGGGTGCTGACCGATGGGCGCGAGGGCGGTGCGCTAAGGATTGTCGATTCGCTCGCCGCGGCGCCGTACCCGGAGCCGATCGACGACTTCGTGGGCGAGTTCGTGCTGTCGATCGTGGCGCTCGAGCCGGCAGATCGTGAACTGCCAACCTCAACCGCCGCGCATGCCGAAGGGCTCGCAGAGATGGCGCGCGTGAGCGAGCGCATGAACGCTGCGTCCGAACGGCGGCCGTAACTGGCCCATCCGCCTCTTCGTCGAAGACTCCTCAGAGGCGGCTTCCGATTGTCACCGATTCGCGAACCGATTCCGGCGCGGCTTGCGACGCTTGCCGGGCTGCGCCGGGGCGCCGTGCGCCGGCTTGGGGCGCGGCGAATGTTGCTGGGCGGCGCCGGGGGGGGCGTTGGACTTGCGCCGATTCGCCGGCTTGGGGGCGCGCGGGTGCTGCGGGCGCGGGCCGGGGGCGGGGGCGTCGTGCATCGGGGCCGGCTGGGGGCGCGGCGGGAGCGTCGGCAGGTTCGAGATCGCCTCGATCTGCTTGCCGATCAGCTTCTCGATGCTGCGCAGGTGGGAACGCTCCTCGTGGTCGCAGAAGGAGATCGCCGTGCCCTTGGCGCCGGCTCGGCCGGTGCGCCCGATGCGGTGCACATAGGCCTCGGGCTCCACGGGCATGTCGAAGTTGAAGACGTGGGTCACGCCGTCCACGTCGATGCCGCGTGCGGCGACGTCGGTCGCGACGAGGATGCGGTTGCGCCCGGAGCGGAAGCCGTCGAGGGCGCGCTCGCGCTGGTTCTGGCTCTTGTTGCCGTGGATCGCGTCGGAGTAGAGGCCGGCGCGATTGAGCAGCTTCGAGAGCTTGTCGGCGCCGTGCTTGGTCCGGGTGAAGACCAGGGCACGGGCGATGGACTGGTCGGCGAGGAGGTGCTCGAGGAGCGCGGCCTTGCGCGGGCGCGGGACGTGATAGACCGACTGGTCGATCAACGGCGCCGCGGAAGCGACGGGCGTCACCGCGACGCGGACCGGGTCGCGCAGGAGCGCGTCGGCGAGTCGGGTGATCTCCTTGGGCATGGTGGCGGAGAAGAGGAGCGTCTGGCGGTCCTTGCGCAGTGCCGCGGTGATCTGGCGGATGGGCTGGATGAAGCCCATGTCGAGC
>JBGTSD010000008.1:0-58693 GCA_041940385.1 Phycisphaerales bacterium
CGCAAGCGCTCTCCCAGCTGAGCTACGGCCCCATGGGCAACCAACCTGTCCCCCCACCCGCGGCCAAGGCCCCTCAATAAGGAACCATCGGCCCGCCACGCAGGGGACTCTAGGGTAGACGATGCCCCCGTCCGGTCAAGGAAGGGGGAAACGGCTCACAAAGGATCCGCGGCCTCCAGCGGCGCCGGCCCGAGATCAATCGTGACCGCGGACTCGACAAAGTCCTCTTCAATCCCCGGATTATCCAACGAGCCCAGGTACATGACGGACACCCCCTCGGCCGCCTGCGGAATCGGCGCCTCCCGCGTGCCCAGGTGACCCGGCTTCCAGAGCAGTTGCTCGAGCGGCACGATGTACTCCACGACAACTCGTGCCGGCAGTTCCGGACCCCGACGCTCGTGCTCCCGCAGCCCGACAGAAAGTCGAATTCGAGCCCCCTGCAGTGATGACGCCACCTCGAGCTTCACGAGCTCCCGCACGGATGGCTCTGTGAGCACAGTCCCGTCCGCGAGCATCAGCGGCGGTAGCTCGCGAGTGTCCAGCGCACAGATCACGGTCGCATGCGCCGAGAAGTTTGTCTCCTTGTCCGGCGGCGACACCGGCGACGACGGCCAGAGATCGGCGGCACGGAAAAACGCCGCGTAAACGCACCGCACGCGATCCCTCGTCGCGAAAGTGAATGCCGCTCGAATCAGACCGAGCCGCTCATCAACCGGCTTCTGTTTCTCGGCGTGGACCGCCTCGAAGAACAGATGGCCGATCACGCGCCCCGGCCCCGCCACCATGCGCCGCCCGCCCGTCGTCCGGAACTCGATCGCGCTCGCCAGCTCGGTGTTCGGATAGCGCGTGTGCGCGTTCTCCTTGAGGTGAACGACCTTGCCCGCGAAGTACCGCCGATCCGGATCGTGACGACCCGGATTCACCGCCTCCACAACGCGATCGTCGATGACCCGCACCGGAGATCGCGGCAGAGTCGGATCCGTCTTCGCAAGCGGACGCAAGTCGATGAAATTGCCGTCCTCGAGCTGCCAGTCGAAGTGCCCGAGCCCGGACGCTCGCCTCCACAGAAGATCGTGCGCCGGGACGTCATACTCGATATGCAGATGACTCTGCACGCTGCGCGGATGAAACACGGGGCACAGCGCCGCCCGCACGCGCACATCCCCTGCCCCGCCGCCGGACATCAACGCGCCCTCGAAACTGAAGTACTTCAGCCGCACCGTGATCCGCTCGCCGGTGTCGAGATCGAAGTACGCCTCGTCACGACCGTCGAGAGAGTCCACAATGCGCAGCTCCCCATCCGCCGGACCCGATGCAACAGCCGCCGGTTCCGGCGGCCAGAATGCATACGCGGTGCTCACACACACGTGGCGCCACCCCCGGCCATCCTGATCCCGGAAGTCAAACGTCGTCAGCGTCCACGGCATCTCCTGGACGCCCCTCGGAGTCCGCAGCGCCTCGATCCGCAGGTCTCCGACAACCATGCCCGGTTCGAACGACACCGCCGGCGGCGCACCGTACGAAATCGTTTGCGCCTCACGAATCGGAATGGAGACTCGCTTGGTGAACCGCGTCCCCGGCGCCGCCTCGTTGCCTGCCTGATCCGACAGGGCCTCCGGCGCCGGCGGATCGCCCTCCAGCCGCAGGTGCGCCAGCAGCGATCCACCAAGCTTGCCCTGCTCCGGCGCCGTGACGCGCACAGGCGAGCGCGCCAGTCCCTGCGGCGCCGATGCCAGTGGGCGCACATCCACCCAGTCCGCTGCTTCCACCTCAACTGCCCCGTCGCCGAAGATCGGCGCCCGGCGCCATAGCAGCGACTCCACGGGCATCTCCGACCTCAGAAACAGCATGCCCTTCTTGGCCAGCGCATCCTGTGCGAACATCGACCACTGCGACTCCAGCACGCCGCCGCGACCCACCGGGAGAATCTTGAGCGCGGGATTCCGACCTGCAACTGGTACGACGCCTCGCTCGCCCGCATCGACGAGAAACTCCACGCTGCCGTACCCGCTGATGGGATGAGATACCAACAATCCCGGCGACGTCGTCCTCTCGACAGGAGCGAGCGGAACGGCTTCATTGTGCAGAAATGGCCCCTTGCCGACGATGCACTCGTAACGCCACCCGCCGCCGGCGGCATCGACGAAGTCGAATTGAACGGCGATGAGCTTGGTCCCGCCAATCCCTCGCGGCAGATCACTGTGCCAGCCGAGCCGCAGCACGCCGTGCAGTTCGCCGTCGTCCATCTCAATGCCGCCGCCGCGGCCCAGGTCCACCCGGTCCGACTCAACGGGGATCGCGACCTCGTGCGCAAATCGGCCCGACGGGACAAGCTCCCAATAAGCCCACCGCTGACCCGGCCGCTCCAGCCGAACTCCAATGGGATCGCGATGCGGCTCCACGCGCGAGCACCCGAGCGGCGCCGCAAGCAGAAGCATCGCAGCCAAAATCGCCGGCCAACATTCGATCATGACGCTCGTTCCGCTTCCTTCACCGCGTTCATGAGCCACTCCCGATTCTCCCGTGCGATCCTCCGGACTCGCACCACGCGCAGCACACCGAAGTAGAGCATCGCTCCACCCACGGGCGCCACGATGAACCCGGCCGGCCGCGACCAGATCGGCTCCAGCACAGCGAGCACATTCGTGGAGCGCCGACTCGTCGGCCGCTCCTGATTCTCCCACGCCGTGTCCAGGAGCTTGGGCTCGACGATCATCCAGACGCCCGCCACCAACAGGACGATGCCCCACCAGAGCATCGCCTTTGTTGTCCCTTTCGACGCCCGTCGATCGCGGCCCGAACGCTCAGCACGATCTGCATCCCGTTGCATGATGAAACTCCGCGCGCCCCGACGCGACCGCCACAAACGGCCATCGTCGCCGCGCGGACGACGCTACCAAACACAGAGCAGATTTCAATTGCGCGCGATCAATCTGCGTTTTCTGCACAGTAAACAACAGCACACAAACCCGCGGCGCACCCAACCTCCATCGCCTGCAACGCCTCGGCAATCAAGCCAGCCCCGCACAGATCCGCGACACGCCCGCACACGCCGAGCGACGAAGAATCTGCGCCGGCTCTACTCGACTTGGCGAGATTCCCGATTCTGTGGCCGTGGTGGATATTCGCGCACGGGCATCCGCTCAACCGGCGCGCTGCGCCGAAAATCCAGCATCCGGGCCGGCGCAGCGCCGCCCGCGTCGATGATCTCCCGGCGCGCCTGCTCATCCTCGCGCATGTGCTTTGCTTCAGAAGGAATCATCAGAACGTAGGCGCGGCCCACAGGATCGGCGTCCAGCCGCTGATAACCGAACGCACCATCCGTGATCGGATCGCGCGTCTCCCGCTCGTCCATCGCTTCCTCGAGCCCGTCCGGCCATCGCCCGCGCCGATCATGAAACGCCTCAAGCCGCAGCACGATTCGAGCCGCCGCCCGATACGTGTCGGTCGCATCGAGATTCCGAAAGGGCCGACCAGTCGCCATCGTCAGCATGTCCATCGCGAATGAACGGCTGGGTTCCGGCTCCGGCGCCGCCGCCGCGACGCGCTCGGCGCCAGGCAGCGCTCGCCATGCACGAAGGGCGTTGACATAGCGCGTGGCTTTCCTCGCCGCGCTTCCGTGCCCCTCCTGGAATGGCCACGGAAGCGTCGCGCCTCCTGTCATGCCGCCGGAATACCACTGCTGAAGACCACCGAGGAGCGCGATCCCGAGGGCGTCGACGTAGTAGCCGTCGTCCATCGATCTCCAGGGCGCGCGATCCATGGCGCCGATCAGCGCGTCGCACGCATCCGCAGGCACATCGTGCTCATGCGCCAATGTCGCGAGTTCGATCGCGGTCCCGGCGCTGATGGCCGTGCCTTGCATCCACTCCATGATGAATGACCACGCGGCCACCTGGCGCCCGATCCCCATGGCCGTCGTGGCGCGGCGCTCGACCTCCGTCCAGTCGCCGCTCTCCGCCGCCTCCCGCATCCACACAAGATCGAGCGTGACGAGCTGCCGCAGCAGCCTCGCCTCCGCGAGATACTCCCAATCCACCTCGACCCAGTTCCGTGCCGAGCCGTCGGGCGTCGCGGCGGGCCGAGTGCACCGCGGCAAGGCCGCGATCGAGTCGATGTCATCCCGCAGAAAACGCAGGCGATCTGCGGCGCCCCTCGCCTCCGCCGAACTCGGATCGCTCCAGTCGCCCCGCAGCGCGGAACCGAGATCCGAATCACTCAGCAACCGCACGATGTCCGACCCCTCGTACACCCATTCGGACCAACCATTCGAATCGGTCACACTCGTCCGCGAGGTCCCCATCGGCCCCTCGAAGAATGCGATCCAGCGGGGCCACGCATCCTCGTCCGTCGGCTGCGCACGCCCGAGCAGCGCCTCCAGTTGCGCGTCGTAGTCCACCCACGCCGGCGCACCGGTCGCGCGCCGAAACCACAACCACCCGCCAAGGAGCGAACCCAACGCAACAACCACGAGTGCGCCGACAATTGGCCCGCGCCGCATCGCGTCACCCCCCCGGCCGCATGAACGGGAACAGCACGACGTCCCGGATGCTCCGCTGATTCGCCAGCAGCATCATCAAGCGATCGATCCCCAGACCCATCCCGCCCGCCGGAGGCATGCCCGCCTTCAGCGCGTCGATGAAGTCCGCGTCGTACGTGCGGAACGTGCTCTCCTCCTCGTCCAGGCCCGCGAGCTGCTCGCGGAACTTCGCCGCCTGCACGTCCGGATCGTTCAGCTCCGTGTAGTGCGGCGCGATCTCCATGCCGCCGATGAAGAGGTCCGCGCGGTCCGCCAGCGCCGGGTTCGACGCCTTCGGCCGCGTCAGCGGCGAGATCGCCGACGGATAATCCGTGATGAACGTCGGGCGCGCTCCGTCCACCAGCGGCTCCGCGGCCTCTTCAAACAACTCATTCACCACCAGCTCCAGCGCCAGGCCCTTCTCCTCGAGGCCGCGCATCTTCGCCTCCGCGCGCACCTTCGCCTCGTCCGTCATCGCGAATCCCAATCCGCGCTGGAACAGCTCCCCGTACGTCACCTTCAGGAACGGCAATCCGTAATCGATCTCCATCTCGCCGAACGGCAGCTTCAGGCCCTGCACGCCCAGCTCGCGCGCGACGATCTCCGCCGCGTTGCGCACCAGCCCCTCCGTCAGCGCCATCATCGACTCGACGTCCCCGAACGCCTCGTAGATCTCCAGCATCGTGAACTCGGGATTGTGATTCCGGTCCACGCCTTCATTGCGGAAGTTGCGATTGATCTCGTACACCCGCGGCATGCCGCCGACCAGCAACCTCTTGAGATACAGCTCCGGCGCGATGCGCAGGAAGAGATCGATGTCCAGCGCGTTCATGTGCGTCGAGAACGGCCTCGCCGCGGCGCCGCCCGCCAGCGTCTGCAGCATCGGCGTCTCGACCTCCATGAACCCGCGCTCGTCCAGGAACCGCCGCACCCCCGACACCACCTTCGACCGCAGCGAGAACACCTGCGCCGTCTCGGGGTTCACGTACAGATCGACGTACCGGCGCCGGTAGCGCAGCTCCGGGTCCGTCAGCCCCGCGTGCTTCTCCGGCGGCGGCAGCAGCGACTTGCACGCCAGCTCCACCGACTTCGCCCAGATCGTCACCTCGCCCGTCCGCGTGCGCATCAGCGGGCCGCGCACCGTCACGATGTCGCCCAGGTCCAGCAGCTTCACCAGCGCGAACGACCGCTCGTCGGCGTCGCGCTGGCTCACCGCGACCTGGAGGTCGCCCGTGTGATCGCGCAGGTTCAGCCACACCAGCTTGCCGTTGTCGCGATGCAGCATCACCCGACCGGACGCGTGCACGACTGGCCTGGGGTCCGCGAAGCCGGGCTCCTTGCTCTTGGCCTGGAACGCCGCGTCCGCGCCCTCGTCGTACTGCGCCTTGGCGCTCGCGAGATCGATCAATCCGGTCGTGCGTTGCCCGTAGGGCAGGAACCCGAGCCCCGCCGCGGCGTCGCGGTTCGCCCGCCGCTGCGCCTCGAGTTCATGAATGGGAACCGTGCTGTCCTGGCCGCTGGTCGATGACATGGGGCCCATCGTACGCCCCGCGTCGCCGCCGTCCCCCCGTCCGCCTCGGCGCGGTCATTTCCGCCTGGAAACGCCGACCGTCGCCTTCACCAGCTCCGTGCTCTCGCACAGCGGCACATTCGCCCCCGGCTCGTTCATGAGATCGGCCAGCGTCTTGTCGTCGAGGATCTCGAGGACCGCGCCGATCGCCTGGTCCATCGTCCGGTGCAGCGGGCAGAGGTTCTTGCCGTGGGAGGAGATCCCCAGCGGGCACGTGGTGATCCGCTGGAGGGGATTGACCGCGTTGAGGATGTCGATCATCCGGATGTCCGACGACGACTGCGCCAGCGAGTATCCGCCGCCCACGCCGCGCCGGCCCTTGATCAGTCCGGCGGCTCCGAGCTGCTGGAGCACCTTCGCGAGATAATCCGGGGGGACCTGCGTCCGCTTCGCCAATGCGCCCGCCGTCATGGGTTCCTCGGGACGCGACGCCAGACACGCCATCGCCCGGAATGCATACTCGGCCGTCTGACTGATCATGTTTCGGAACGCTCCCGGGCCTTCGCCAATGCGGACAGGTTCATGAGTTTAGCGGTATGCGGCTCAGGGAAAAGCCCATAGGACCGCGAAGGTACGCTGGAATCCGGTATGAGGTGCCATTTATGACCAAGGCCCGACGCATCGCCATCCTCTCCGGCGGCGGCGACTGCCCCGGCATCAACGCCGTCATCCGCGCGGTGGCCAAGCCCGCCATCCTTCATCACGGCATCGAGGTCCTGGGTGTCGAAGACGGCTTTCAGGGCCTCATCGAGGACCGGCTCCGCCCCCTCACCGACGAGGATGTCTCCGGCATCCTCGCCGTCGGCGGCACCATCCTCGGGTCCAACAACAAGTGCGACCCCTCGGCGTATCACGATCCCCGCAATGAACTTGCGCTCCGCGACGCCTCCGAGGACTGCCTCCGCTGCATCCGCGATCACCGCATCGACGCCCTCGTCATCATCGGTGGCGATGGCACCCACGCCGTGGCGCACCGGCTCGCCCAGCGGACCGACCTCAACATCATCGGGGTCCCCAAGACCATCGATAACGACCTTCCCGGCTGCGACATCACCTTTGGCTTCCTGACCGCCGTCGCCACCGCGACCGATGCGCTCGACCGCGTCCACACCACCGGCCGCTCCCACAACCGGGCCATGATCGTCGAGGTCATGGGGCGCAACGCCGGCTGGCTCGCCCTCTACGCCGGCGTCGCCTCCGGCGCCGACGTCCTCCTCATCCCTGAGATCCCCTACGACATCGACAAGATTGCCGGCGCCATCCGCGCCCGGCAGGCCCGGGGCAAGCGGTACTCCATCGTCTGCGTTTCCGAGGGCGCGCGCCCGATCGACGGCAAGCCCGTCGTCGCGCGCGTGGACCCCACCAGCCCCGACCCCGTCCGCCTCGGCGGCGTGGCGCACGTGCTCGCCAACCAGATCGAGGACAAGACCGGAGTGGAGTGCCGCGCGACGGTGCTCGGCCACGTGCAACGCGGCGGATCACCGATCCCTGCGGACCGCATCCTCGCTACGCAGTTCGGCCACCACGCGCTGCGGCTGCTGGTGACCGGCGCCTACCGGCGCACGGTCTCGCGCCAGAGCGGCCAGATCACCGACATCCCCCTCGAGGAGGCCGCGTCGGGCCAGCGCCTGGTCCCGAAGGACAATTCACTGCTCGCCGCGGCGCGGGACTTGGGGACGAGCTTCGGGGATTAGGGTGTTCCACGTGGAACACTCGTGCGAGCCGCGCGCGTGAGCAAGCGGGCTCTGGACGCTGCGCGACGGGCGCCCACGGGACGCGCGAGTGTTCCACGTGGAACATAACCACGTTTGTGCGCAGAATTGGTGATATGCGCGGGGAATCGTGGGGAACGGGGTGTTTGGTATGGGGGTTGCTGGGGGCGGGCGATTTAGTGGGTGGCACACTGCGGCGGCTTTGGGCCGCGGTGTGGCGGGCTCGTCGTGCCAGCGACCGCAGCTTTGGGCGGTCGCTGCGGCGCAGCGCTCGCCGGTTTCCGATTCAGAGGGTCCCGGAGGGACGCGCGCGGACAGCCCGGGGTGAAGGGTCGCCGCGGCGACTCGGAACCCCGGGGCAGCATCGGAAATGACCAGAACCCCGAAGGGGTGGCAGGGCGCGGCATTCGTAGCACGCCCACCGAAAATGATCCTGTATCTTCGCCGGCATGCCCACGCTCGATTGGATTGGAAAGCAGGCCGTCGTCGGCCATCACCGGCGCGTGCCGTATCGGCTGCTGCATTGCGACCGCGAACTGTCTGCAGGGGATCCGGATTCTGGGAATCTGCTCGTGCAGGGCGACAACCTAGAGGCGCTCAAGGCTCTGCTTCCCTATTACGCCGGCCAGGTCAAGTGCATCTACATTGATCCACCATACAACACTGGCAACGAGGGATGGGCCTACAACGACAATGTCAACAGCCCGGAAATCCGGCGATGGCTCGGCGAAGTAGTCGGCAAGGAAGGCGAGGACCTCAGCCGACATGACAAATGGCTGTGCATGATGTACCCCCGATTGGCGCTACTCCGCGAATTCTTGGCGCCATCGGGCTCGATCTTTGTCAGCATCGATGATAACGAAGGCCAGGCGCTTCGACTCCTCATGAATGAGGTCTTCGGGCCTCGTGCTTTTGTCGCCACGATTGTGTGGCAGAAGCGCACCTCTCGCGAGAATCGGAAGGCTGTTGGATCTGCGCATGATTACATCTACATTTACAGCCCACTTGGGGCCGAGGGATGGAAGCATGTGCGGCACAAGTTGCCGCCCAACGACAAGGGCTATTCAAATCCGGACAATGATCCAAGGGGCCCTTGGCGATCGATTCCCTTCAGCGCACAAGGTTTTCGATCAAATCAGATGTATACTATTACTACGCCGACAGGCAGAGATCTGATGCCGCCAAAGGGTCGATGCTGGGGCGCTATCCGCAATGTATATGATCGTTACTTGGCAGACAATAGGGTTTACTTCCCGAAGGAGGGGAACGGCCGTCCACGTATTAAGCAGTTCAGGGGCGAAGAGGAAGGCCTAGTCCCCATGACGTGGTGGGACGCTGCCGACACCGGAGACAACCAAGAGGCAAAAAAAGAGATACTAGCCCTAGACCTCGATGGGGACGTGTTCGACACGCCGAAGCCCACACGCCTAATTCGTCGCATTCTTCAAATCGCGACGGATAGCGACTCCATTGTCCTGGATTCATTCATTGGCAGTGGCACTACTGGCCATGCCGTGTTGGCACAGAATGCCGCAGATGGCGGTACGCGACGATTCATTGGGGTGGAGCTGGATGCAAGCATCTGCGAATCCGTCACAGTGCCACGCATGAGGAAGGCAGTTGGCGGCTACGGCGACGTGAAGGGGTTAGGCTCTGGCTATCGCTTTTGCCGCCTTGGCAAACCTCTCTTTGACGAGACGGGCGAGATCGCTGATGAAGTGACATTCGCGGATCTCGCAGCCCACGTGTTCTTCACGGAGACGGGGTCTCCTATCCCTCGACGAGCGCGCAAGGACAGTCCACTTCTTGGATCATTTCAGGATCGAACGGTCTACTTATTGTTCAATGGAGTGCTGGGCGACAAGCGACCCGACGGCGGCAATGTGCTGACAACGAATGTGCTTACCGACTTGCCCGAGCCCTCGCCTTCGCCAAGCGGCACCCGTCCCATACGAGTGATCTACGGCGAGGGCTGCCGACTCAGCGGAGCGCGGCTAAAGCGTGAGGGCGTGGTGTTCAAGCAGCTACCCTACGATGTGAAGGTGAGTTGAGGCATGCTCACGCTCAAGCATTATCAAGAGGAGTGCCTTGACGCATTGACCCAATATCTGCGTGGGGTGAGCCGGCACGGGCGTGCGGACAAGCCTTTCACGGAGATCACCGGGCGAGATTACCTGGCGTCGTCGCTGCCTGAATCGCTGCGCGGCGTGCCGTATGTGTGCCTGCGCGTCCCAACAGGTGGCGGCAAGACCCTCATTGCGGCGCGTTCGGTGCCGATTGTCACGAACGAGCTTCTGCAAGCGGAACATTCAATCGTGCTCTGGCTTGCGCCGAGCTCGCCGATTGTCGACCAGACGTTGAAAGCGCTGCACGATCCGAAACACCCATACCGGCAAGCCCTGCAAGAATGGCTCGGTGCGCAGCTGGAGGTACTCTCGCTCTCTGAAGCGCTGAGCGTCAGCCGCGGCACGCTCGACAGCGCCACAACGATCGTCGTCTCGACGATCCAGGCGCTGCGCGTCGAGAAGATGGATGGGCGGAAGATTTACGAACAGAACGGCGCTCTGATGCACCACTTCAGCGGCCTGCCTGACGAGCAGGCCTCACGACTGGAGCGCCATGTAGGCGGAGGAGTCGTTGAGTCGCTCGCCAACGTCTTCAAGCTGCGCCGGCCGATCGTCATCGTGGACGAAGCGCACAATGCCCGCACAGAGCTTTCATTCGAAACACTCACTCGTTTCGACCCCGCGTGCATCATTGAATTCACGGCCACTCCCGACCAGAAGAGCAATCCCAGCAACGTGCTCCACCATGTCTCGGCGCTGCAGCTCAAGGCCGAGGAGATGATCAAATTGCCGATCCGGCTCGTGAACAGGCCGCAGTGGAGAGAGGCGGTGCAGGCGGCCATCGCACAGCAGGCGAGGCTTGAAGAACTGGCCAATTCCGAGGAGGCGGCCACGGGCGAGTTCATACGGCCGATGGTGCTATTTCAAGCGGAAGCGAACCGCGGTGACGACTCCGTAACCGTGGAAGTGCTGCTGAAGGCGCTTGTCGAGGAGTTCAGAATTCCGCGAGATCGGATCGCGATCCGCACGGGCAAGGAAGACGAGCTCAGCGACGATGCGCTCACGCGGAATTCGGAACATCGTTTTGTCATCACTGTCCAAGCGCTGCGGGAGGGATGGGACTGCCCCTTCGCCTACGTGCTTTGCAGCGTGGCGAATATGTCAAGCTCGACGGCGGTGGAGCAGATCCTCGGTCGGATCCTTCGACTTCCGCGAGCCAAACTAAAGCAGAACGAGGACCTGAATCGAGCCTACGCCGTGGCGACGTCACTTCGTTTCTCCGAAGCTGCGCATGCACTCACGGAGATTCTCGAGAAGAGCGGATTCGAGAAGTATGAGGCGCAGACACTGATCGAGAAGGGCGCCGCCGATGGCGGGTCGTCTACGGGCACACTCTTTGAGCAAGCGACGGACCAAGAGAGCTTCACGGAAGCATTCTCTCGATCGCCAGAGACAGACTCGATTCCTGAGGAACTCAGGCCGCACCTTGTGGTTGAGAAGCCAATGGGCAGTAGTGGACCGGTGAGGATCACCTACAGCGGCCCACCCATCACCAAGGCCGCCACCAAGGCGCTGCGGGACGCATTTAAGAGCGAGGCCGACAAGGATGCAGCGGAGCGCCTCGGTCGAAGATCACGCCACGAGAGTTGCTCGCCAGCAGCGCTGGCAAAGCCCTTCGCCGTGCCCCGTCTTTGTTTGCGTATTGACGGACAGATCGAGATTTTCGAGGATCAGTTTCGCGAGGCGCCGTGGAAGCTCTCGGATCAAGACCCCAGGCTGGCGCCTTCAGAGTTTGCAGTAACGTCAAGCAGTTCGGGCGTCGGCGAGATCTACCTCGACGACGACAAGGGGATCTTCAAGATCCGCGAACTGCATGAGCAGCTTGCGCTGATTGATGTCGGCGGGCCGCAATCGGCGACCGAGCTCGCGATGTGGCTTGATCGGCAGATTCCGCATCCAGACATTGTTCCGAGCGACTCAACGCTGTTTCTTCGGAAGATGATTGAGTCGCTCATGGTAGAGCGCAAGTGTTCGCTTGAATCGCTTGTCGCTGCCCGCTTCCGGCTGCGGAATGCTGCCGAGATGAAGATTGCGGCATACCGGCAAGGGGCGTTGGTCGAGTCGTTCCAGCGACTGCTGAGTGGCGTCGATGGCGCCGTCGCCGAGACCGATCCAAGTATTGTCTTTTCGTTTCCCCTCAACGTATACCCCGCACGCTCGCTCTATACGGGGCGCCTCGAATTCAAGAAGCACTACTACGATGTGATCGGAGAGATGAATTCCGAGGAAGCCGAATGCGCCCGTGCCATCGATCGCCTTGAACGAGTGGTTTACTGGGTGCGAAACATCGAACGGCATCCACATTGCTCGTTCTATCTACCCACCTCAACCGACAACTTCTATCCTGACTTCGTTGCCCTGTTATCCGACGGACGCGTTCTCTGCGTCGAGTACAAGGGCGCCAACTCAATGTCGACCGACGACACAAAGGAAAAGCGAATGGTGGGCGAGTTGTGGGCCGCGCGAAGCAATGGGCGATGCTTGTTCAAACTTGTCGGAAAGGCAGATGCTGAGCCAGAGCTTGCCGCGGCGGTCGAGCAGTCGTAACGCGCGGGATGTACACGGCCGACGGCGCTCACCGAGGCATCACCTGCCACCCCTCCCGGGGTTCAGCTTCGTTGGATCGCTTTCCCGGGGTTCCGGGTCGGCGCGGCGACCCTGCACCCCGGGCTATGTTCGCTTGTCCCTCCGGGACATCCGAGGGAACACAGGACGGCGATACGCCGCGGTGCGCCACACTGCAATGGCATGCTCAACCCGCTCGCTCACGCGCGCGGTTCACATGCATGCTCCCCCTACTCCCTCAACCCCTCCGGCACACCCTGCGGCCACTTCTCCCGAATGCTCTCCTCGATCCGTCCGATCCGATTCCCCGGATCCGGATGGGTGCTCATGAACTCCGGCTGGCCTCCACCTCCGGATGACTCGGCGAGGATCTGCATCACGCGGATCATCGCGCGCGGGTCGTAGCCCGCGGCGGCGGTGAGGGCGACGCCGTAGCGGTCGCTCTCGAGCTCGTCGTCGCGCCCGTACTTCATGGTGGTGAGCTGCGCGATGACCTGCGCCGCCGCGCCGGCCGCGGCCGAGGCGCCGGGGCGTTCGGGGTCGTAGGCGCCGACGGTCACCGCGCCGACCAGGCCCTGCATCAGGCCCATCTCGGCCAGTCGTTCGGCCGAGTGGCGCTCGATCACGTGGCCGACCTCGTGCGCCAGCACGCCGGCGAGCTGGCCCTCGGTCTCCAGTCGATTCAGCAGCGCGGCGGTGATGAACACCTGGCCGCCGGGCAGCGCGAAGGCGTTGACGGTGTCGGGGTCCGCCAGCACGTGGAACTCGAAGGGGTAGGGGTTCTCGCCCTCGGGGAAGACGCGCGGCAGCGCGCCGACGATGGCCGCGCCGACCCGGTCCACCCGCGCCTGCGCTTCGGGATCCTCGAGAAGCCCGCCGTGCTGGGCTGCCATCTCCGGCGCGGCCTGGAGGCCGATGGCGACCTCGTCCTCGACGGTGAGGGCGACGCGTTCCTTCTGGCCGGTGACGGGGTTGATGGAGCTGCGCAGGAAGTAGCCGCCGAGCGCGACGCCGGCGATGACCAGCGCGATCAGCAGCCGCCCGCCGCCGGAGCGCCGCCGCCGCCCGCCACGATTCCCGAAGACGATCGCCATGAGATGGGTCCTCCGCCCGAAGGCGCCGAAGCGCCCGGTGTCTCATCTTCCCGTCGGCGTGTGAATCATGACCGAACCCGCCCTGAATCCGGGCTCACCCGACCTCCTGGCCCCCTGCCGCTACACTCCCCTCCCAGCCAGCATTTCCGGGCCGCGGCGCCCATTGATCAGGTCCAAACAGCGATGCCCACCATCACCATCGACGGCAAGGTCTGCGAGTTCACCCCCGGCCAGCTCATCCTTCAGGTGGCCATCGAGAACGACCTCGCGATCCCCTACTACTGCTACCACCCGGGTCTTTCCGTGGTCGCGTCGTGCCGCATCTGCCTGGCCGAGGTCTGGCAGCCAAACCCGCGCAACGAGGGGAAGCTGGAGGCGTGGCCGAAGCTGACGCCGACGTGCCAGACGGCCGCGGCGGAGGGGATGGTGGTCTACACGTCTTCGCCGAAGGCGGTGCAGAACCAGAAGGCGGTGATGGAGTACCTGCTCATCAACCACCCGCTGGACTGCCCGGTGTGCGACCAGGCGGGCGAGTGCCTGCTGCAGGACTATTCCTATCAGTACGGGCGGAGCACGTCGCGCTTCGAAGAGGACAAGATCAAGCAGCCCAAGAAGGACCTGGGCCCGAACGTCCTGCTGTACGCCGACCGCTGCATCATGTGCTCGCGCTGCGTGCGCTTCACGCGCGAGGTGAGCGGGACGGCGGAGCTGACGGTCGAAGGCCGCGGCGCCCGGGAGCAGATCGACGTCTTCCCCGGCAAGGCGCTGGACAACGAGCTGGCGGGCAACGTGGTGGACCTGTGCCCGGTGGGCGCGCTGCTGGATAAGGATTTCCTCTTCGCCAAGCGGGTGTGGAACCTCGAGGCGACGCCCTCGATTGACGGCATCACCGCGAGCGGCGACAACATCTGGATCGAGCACCACGACGGCAAGGTGTATCGCATCAAGCCGCGCGAGAACATGGCGGTGAATCGCTGGTGGATCACGGACGAGATCCGCTTCGGTTGGAAGTTCGTGCACAGCGAGGAGCGTCTGACGACGGCGCGCCGGCGTCAGTACGGCAAGCCGGTGGACACGGACTATCCGCGGGCGCTGAACGAGATGCTGGCGGGGCTGGCGGGCGCCGCGTCGGCGGGGAAGATCGGCGTGCTGATCAGCCCGATGCTGGCGAGCGAGGAGGCGTACCTGCTGGCGTCGCTGGCGAAGGAGATCGGCGCGAACGTGGAGTTCGGCGTGGGCCCCATCCCGGTGCGCGGCGAAGACCATTGCTACCCGCCGAACGCCAAGCCCGTGCCGGAAGGGCCGGGGTACGTCGTTCGCGCGGAGAAGTGCCCCAATCGGCGCGGCGTGATGCGCGTGCTCGACGCGATGAACACCAGGGCGCTGCCGTTCGATCAGTTCGTCAAGAACGTCGGCGCGGGCGCGTACAGCGGCGTGCTGCTGACGGGCAACTACCCGCAGGACTGGGCGGCGCCGACGACCAGCGGCGGGGCGAACCTGCCCGAGGCGCTCGACCGGGCGCGGGCGAATTCGAATAAGTGCTTCGTGGCGCTGATCGACACGCTGCGCTCGTCTTTGCTGGATCGCGCGGACGTGGTGATCCCCGGGGCGACGTGGGCGGAGAAGTCGGGCTCGTTCCAGAACGCGGCGGACCTGGTGCAGGCGTTCGAGCGGGCGATCAAGCCGCTGGACGGGACGCGCTCGGAGGGGCAGGTCGCGCTGGATGGACTGGCCGCGCTGCGCGAGGAGCGCCCGACGACGTACGACGGCGCCCGCGTGCGCTACGTGATGAGCCAGAGCGTGCAGGGCCTGCGCGAGTTCGGCGACGTCGAGAAGCCGGCGCCGATGCGGACGAACCGCGAGGCGGACATGGCGATGGTGGAGCTGTAGTCAGCAATGCGGCTTGTGGGACTGGGAATGAGCGGCTCTGCGTGCGTCCTACTGGGCGCTGGGGCTACAAGGGGCGCCTCATTCTTTACTAAAGCTGACGCTCCGGTAATACGGCCGCCACTCGACAGTGACTTCTTCACACAGGCTCAGCGCCTCGGAGCAGTAGCCCACCGCAAGCTTGCTCACAAGCTATTGGCGTTCACTGTCGACTACTTCGGCGTAGGCTTCCGCCTTTCCATGGAGCAGTTCTTCACGCAAATCGAAGTACTGCCCGATTTCTACAAGAAGCTTGCGATTTCCACGGGACAGCCGTCCAAACGGCCTGAAGACGCGCGAAGGGTGTTTTTGGATGTGCTAAGGGCAGTATTTCACGAGTCCCTGCTTCAGGGCAACAAGCCGCGTCGGTGCGACTGGCATGACAGATTCGCGCAAGCACTGGAGCCAAATGACGCAGCAATCACCTTCAACTACGACTGCCTATTTGAGGAAAGTCTTCGCACTCACTGTCGCGCATGGAATCCGGAGCACAGCTATGCCGTACGCACAACTCAGAACATAACTGGCATACTGTCGCCGCGAGTATCCTCGCCCAATCGCAGAAAGTTCGTACATCTGCTGAAGCTGCACGGCTCCCTTAATTGGCGAGAATCGCGTACGCCGGGACGAATATCGCTCATTTCTAGGCCCTACGATATTAGCGGCAGCAATCCGCTGCTCATTCCTCCTCAACTCAACAAGCAGGTGGTCGGAAACGCGTTGTTTCAACCCATTTGGCTCCGCGCTCGGCGCGAACTTGAGACTGCAAGGCATCTATTCATTGTGGGGTATAGCCTCCCACAGACCGATCTTCTTGCGCAGACCTTGCTGCGATCCCGGAATCGCCCGGTTGGTGCCAGCGTGAGAAGTAATCACCTGCACACGCTGGTCATTGCAAACCCCGACAGAGATGCACGACACCGCTTCATCAGCCTCATGCGTACTTCCGTTGACACTTCCACCCGAGTACTTGTCTTCGATTCACTCGCAGAATGCGCTAGTTTCTTAAAGTCCGCATCAACACCGATTGTCTTGTCGGCGAAACCAAAGGCTCGTCGCCGACGCAGGTCTTCAGCGAGCCCCGGGCTATTACTTCCGACGCCATCAGATCATTCGGACGCTGGCGCAGCGCGCAAGGCGATGTAGACGGAGCCGCTGAACCGTGCTGATTCGTTTGCAGCCGCATCGACTGACCCGAATCTCATTCTCCGATTCCGCCACCTACGTTGGACAAGGAGACCACCGATACCCACCACCATCGCGCCCCCCGGCGCCGGGACGATGATGCGGACGTTCCCCGTCTCGTCCGGCGCATCGTTCGGGCCGAAGTAGTTGCCGAACATGGCGGCGAAGTGCGTGGGCAGGTCGCCGGCGCTGGAGAAGCCGAGCAGCTCGACGCTCGTGCGGGCGCTCCGGGTGCGGTAGACGATCGGGCAGAGTGTGAACTCCTGCACGATGCCGCCGTTCGGCGCGAACTCGCGGAACTCGACGAAGCCCGGGTGCGCCGCCTCGCTGAAGAGGTCGAAGCTGCCGCGGGTCGAGAGGATCACGCCGGGCAGCGGCGGGGCGAACTGGTTCTGCGCCGGTCCGGGCAGCGACACGGAGAACACGGGGTGGCCGACCTCGACGAGGCCGTTGAGCATCCGCGCCCGCAGCGCCTCGGGCGCGCCGAAGCCGGCGCTCGAGGGCGCGCGGATGCGGCCGTAGAACTTCATGCGCAGTTCCACGGTGGTGGACGTGTCGCCGGTGATGATCACGACGTCGAGGCGCTTGAGATCGATGGGCGCGCCGGGTCCGCCGAAGATGTTGAGCGCATCGCCGCGCGGGTCGTGCAGCGGACGGTTGAAGAGACGACCCGGCGCCGCGGCCCCTGCGGCGCTCGTGCACGCGGCCCCCGACACCACCATCGCGATGACGAACCAGCGCATCCGTGCTTCCTCTTCGCTCGCAGACCGTAATCCGCCGCAGCTCAGAGCATGGGGCCGCGGGGATTCAGAGTCAATGCCGAGGGCGCAAAATGAGAAACCGCCGCGGCGGAGGCCGCGGCGGCGTCGATGACATGCTCACGAATCAGAGCGTTCGCGCTCAGCGCCGGCGGCGCAGCGTCGCCAGCCCACCGAGGCCCAGCAGCGCCGCGGCCCCGGGGGTCGGCACGCGGAAGGAGAGCGCGCTGACGTTCGGGCCGAGCAGGTCGCCGACATTGGTCATCGAGCCGTCGGAGATGTCGATCGAGAACAGGACGTCGCTTCCATCGGCCAGCAGCAGCGTGCCGCCGTCCGCGCTGAAGTCCATGCCGCCGATCGCGCCGACCGACTCGCCGCTCAAGCCGATGAGCGTCGTCGAGCCGTCCGTCGTGCTGATCGTGTACAGCCCCTCGGTGCTCGCGTCGTAGCCGTAGAGGATGCCGGTGATCGGATGCATCGCGATCCCGATGAACTGCGTCAGCCCGGTCTCGCCGATCTCGTTGAAGGAGACGACGCCGCCGAGATTGGTGAACGCGTAGAGCGAATCGCCCGACGTGGCGTCGCCGTCGTCGACCGTGACGTAGAACGTGCTCGCGTCGTTGCTGAGCGTCGCGTCGCCGTCGCCGGAGTCGCTGAACGGCGTGTTGAAGAGCTGGGTGTTCGTGCCGTTGTTCCAGTACCAGAGGCCTCGATCGCCCGCGTCGTTGAGCGAGTCGGTGCTCACGAAGTAGTAGAACGAGTTCTCCGAATCGAAGTCCATGCCTCGATTGAAGTTGCCGTCCACGAAGCCCAGGTTGGCCTGAGATCCCGCCGGATCGGCCAGGTCGAAGACCGTGATCGGGTCCGGGTCGCCGGTGGTGCTGATGATGCCCCAGCTCAGCGCCGAGCTTCCGTATGCGGCGCCGCCCACGAGCGCGAACGCAGCGATCGCGATGGATCCATTTCGCATCGTGTTTCCTCCCTGCGAGGCAAACATGCCACGAATCACGCGAGCCGCCGACGTGCCTCAGCGCCGCTCAGACCCACGCACAACGCGCCCAACCTACCGCGTGCGTGCGCATGCAACAACGAAAAAGGGCTTCATCTTCAGCGGTTTTCGCATGCTGTTCGTACGAAAACGCGGCGCACGCACGATGAGGGCCGATGGGAATTTCAGCCGCACACCACGCCGTACGAGCCCAGCAGCGCGTTCAGATCGGCGAAGTCCACGTCGCCGTCGTCGTCGAGATCGCCGCCGAGCCCCGCGCCCGTCTGCCCGTACTGCGACAGCAGATCGTTGAGATCGGTGAAGTCCACGACGAAGTCCGCGTTCGTGTCCGCGGGGCAATCGACGATGCGCCGCACCTGCACGGCGTTGATCACCGACAGGAAGTTTCCGCTGAAGACGCCCGAGTGCGTCCCGAGCCGCCCGTCGAACACCGTCGTCGTGAAGCGCTGAAACGTCACGCCCTCGACGTGCGCGCCCGGCCACGCGCCGCCGACCCACGTCGGGCCCGGCTGCGCGTTGTCGACGTAGAGACGATTCTGGTGCGCGGGCTGCCCGGGCGTCATGCCGTAAAGAATCACCTCGTACTCGCCGTTCACCAGGCCCTCGAAGAAGATGCACGCATCGACGGGGTTGTTCTGGCTCGTGATCGCGTCGTCCATCAGGGCACCGTCGTCGCCGGTCGTGCCCGGGTGATCGTGCGCCATCACGCCGCTCGAACCGATGTTGTAGATCCGCGCCGGCCCGCCCGAGTTGCCGTGGATGTCCGTCAGCGGGAAGCGCACCGACGTCGGCATCACGCCGAACTCGTTCCAGACGCCCGGCAAGCCCGCCGCGCGGTGCGCCGGCGAGGGCGCCGACCCGGGCGGTCCGAACTCGACGTTGAACGACTGTCCCTGCGCCGACGCCGAGAGCGCCGCCACGAACACGATGACCGGGCACATCCGCCGCATGTTCACACCCCTTCGCACGCCCCGGACGCGATGTTCGCTCCGCCGGCCAACCGCCGGCCACTCCTTCTTGTTCCCACAACCTCCGCGCCGGTTGCGGCCGACGGCCCCCCGGCGCAGCCACGGCTATTCTGATCCCGTGCCCAAGGTCCGCACCACGTACATCTGCCGGCAATGCGGCGCGTTCCAGCATCGCTGGGTCGGCAAGTGCCCCGACTGCGGCGCCTGGGACTCGCTCGAAGAAGCCCGCCTCGACGCCAATGCCGAGAAGGACCCGCAGAAGGGCCTTGCGCAGGCCTGGTCCGCCGCGGCGAGCGCGATCGCCGAGGGCGAATCCGCCGCGAGCGTGATCGAGCTCTCCCCGGGCGCATCGCCCAAGGCCGAACCAATTGACCGCCCGTCGAGCGACCCCGCGCCGGCGCGTCTGGCGACCGGCATCGGTGAGTTCGAGCGCGTGCTCGGCGGCGGCGTCGTGGCCGGATCGGTCGTGCTTGTCGGCGGCGATCCCGGCATCGGCAAGAGCACGCTGATGCTCCAGGGCGCCGCGGCCCTCGCGCGAGCCGGCGTCCGCACGCTCTACGTCACCAGCGAGGAGTCCGCCGAGCAGACGCGCCTGCGCTTCGCGCGCCTGTCGCACGATCAGCCGGCCTCGGACCTGTACGTCCTCGCGGACACCAACCTCGCGCGGATCGTCGAGCAGGCGCGCCGGACGCAGCCGCGCATCCTGGTCATCGATTCCATCCAGATGATCTACAAGGCGAACTTGGACGCCTCGCCCGGTTCGATCGCGCAGCTCCGGCGCTGCTGCACGGAGCTTGTGTACCTCGCGAAGGCCAGCGGCGTGGCGATTCTCCTTGTCGGTCACGTCACCAAGGACGGCGCGCTCGCCGGGCCGCGGCTGCTCGAGCACCTTGTGGACGCCGTGCTCTACTTCGAGGGCGACCGCCACCACGCGCACCGCGTGATCCGCGCCGTGAAGAACCGCTTCGGCACCACGCTCGAGCTTGGGCTCTTCGAGATGTCGGACCGCGGCCTGCGCGAGCTGGCCGACGGCGCCGGCGTCGCCGCGGAGGCAGGCCCCGCACGACCGGGCTCGGTGGTCTGCCCCGCGATGGCCGGGGCCAGGTGCCTGCTCGTCGAGCTGCAGGCGCTGACCGCGACCGGGTTTCTCGGCGCCGCGAAGCGCAAGGCCAGCGGCGTGGACGCCAATCGACTCGCCATGCTCATCGCCGTGCTCGAGCAGCACGCGGGGCTGCGGCTCGCGGATCGGGACGTCTTTGCGTCGGCCGTGGGCGGGGTGCGCATCGTCGAGCCCGCGGCGGACCTGGCCCTCGCGCTCGCCATCGCCGGCTCGCACCTCAAGCGTGCGCTCTCGCGCCAGGCCATCGCCGTGGGAGAGATCGGTCTCGGCGGGGAAATCCGCGCGGTGTCGGGGCTGGACCAGCGGTTGCGCGAGGCCGCGCGGCTGGGCTACACCAGCGCGATCGCGCCGCGCGCGAAGGGGCTGCGGGCGCCGAAGGGGCTCGAGCTCGTTCAGGTCGCGTCGATCGGCGAAGCGATCGACCACTTGGCGTAGATCCTCGTACGGGAGAGTCAGGCGGCGCGCATCTGCGACTCGTACGCGATGCCCAGGCGGAAGAGGTCGCCGACGGGCTCGCAGCGCACGACCGAGCCGGTGATCCAGTTGCCGTGCACGGGATCGATCCGCATGCTGAGCCGCGCGCCGGGGTCGAGGGGCGCGTCGGTCGTGACGCAGAGGCCGCCGCGGCTCGCGTTCACGAGCCCGAGTCGCATCACCCAGGGCATGTCGCGCCCGTTGGCGATGACCGCCTGCATCGAGCCCGACGCCGTCTCGCGAGCGCCGTGTCGGCGATCGAACGGAATCGGCTCCGTCGTCTGCGATTCGTCCCAATCCTGCGTGAGTCCGAGCATGGCTGGCCTCTCCGGGGGGCGACGCGGCCCCGACCACCCGAATCACCCCCCGCGATCTCGCGGCGGGTTTCCGGTCGTCCTCACCCATCGGCCCGGAAATCGTCGGACTTGACGACGCGCTAGGGATGAACTTCGCGGTCCAGCCGTTCTTGGCCGGTTCCTGACGGTCAACACGAGTTATCGGTCGTCCATCGAAGCCAACTCTGAGGAGTCCGCGACGAAGAGTTGGATCTGACCGCAGTGGTCAGTCAATCCGCCTCTTCGCCGAGCCTCAGAAGCGGCTTCCTAATCAGGCTCCGTTCATCCGCCGGGCGATCCGGAAGGCCATTTCCATCGCCTGGTGGTAGTTCAGGCGCGGATCGCACGGCGACGCGTAGTTGCGATGGAGGTCGTCCTCCGTCAGGCCCTTGGCGCCGCCGACGCACTCGGTCACATCCTCGCCCGTCAGCTCGAAGTGCACGCCGCCGAGGTGCGAGCCCTCGCGCTCGTGGGCGTCGAAGGTCTGCTCCAGTTCCTGAAGGATCGCATCGAACCGGCGCGTTTTCACGCCCTTGCTCGTCGTCTCGGTGTTGCCGTGCATGGGGTCGCAGACCCAGAGCGCCGGGCCGACGTCGCCGTCGCGCACCGCGCGGACCAGCGGCGGGAGCAGCTTGGCGACGTTGGCGGCGCCGAGGCGGGTGATGAACACGAGGCGGCCGGGCTCCTTGTCCGGGTTCAGCGCGCGGGCGAGGGCCAGGGCTTCCTCCGGCGTCGCCTTCGCGCCGAGCTTCACGCCCACCGGGTTGGCGATGCCGCGCATGAACTCGATGTGGGCGCCGTCGATCGCGCGGGTCCGGTCGCCGAGCCACGGCAGGTGCGTGGTCAGGTTGTAGTGCCGGTCGCGCCGGGGCGGTTGGCGCGTCTGCGCCGACTCATAGAGAAGGTTCAGCGCCTCGTGGCTGGTGAAGAAGTCCACGCGCGACAGCTCGCCGACCGTCGTCTCCCCCAGCGCCTCCATGAACTTCAGCGCGTCGGCGAGACTGCCGCTCATGCGCCGGTACTCGGCTCGCAGGTCTTCCGGTAGGGCCGCTTCGTGGAGGAACGAGAGGTCCCAGTACTCCGGGTGGTGCACGTCCGCGAAGCCGCCGTCGATGAGGGAGCGGATGAAGTTCAGCGTCATCGCGGCGTGCTGGTAGCCGCGGACCATGAGGTGCGGGTCCGTCCGCCGGGCGTCCGCGGAGAACTCCGACCGGTTGATGAGGTCGCCGAAGTACGAGGGCAGGGTGACTTCGCGCCCGTCGTCGCCCATGCGCGTCTCGGTGGGGCTCGAGCGCGGCTTGGCGTACTGCCCGGCGAAGCGGCCGACGCGGATCACCGGCTTCTTGGCGCCGTGGACCAGCACCAGCGACATCTGGAGCAGGATTTTGAGCTTGTTGGTGATCGTCCGCGGGTTGCAGTCGGCGAGCGTCTCGGCGCAGTCGCCGCCCTGGAGGAGGAATCGCTTGCCGGCCTGCGCGTCGGCGAGGAACTGCTTGAGGCGCTCGATCTCCCACGAGGTGACCAGCGGCGGCAGCGTGCGCAGCTTGGCGACGGCCGCTTCGACGGCCATGCGGTCTTCGTAGACCACCTGGTGGGTCGCGAGGCGCGACTTCCAGGAGTCAGGGGACCAGTCGCGCTGAGGAGTGGCGGGCACGGTGGCGGGTGTCCTGCGATCGAGTGGGTTCGAGGGGGGCGAGTGTAGGCGGTCGTGGAGGGAACCAAGGATCTTCGGCGCCGCGGGGCCGGGCCATTCGGGCTCCGAGGCCCGTGAATTTGCAGGAATTCTTCTGCGGCACTGATCCCGGGGTTGGTTTGCGCCGATGGCCAAGGTCACAGGGCGTTATCCGCGCCCCGGGCCCCGGACGGGAGGGGCCGAGAACGCAACGGCCGAAGTCGGGCGATGCAACGCCCCGGCCCCCAAGTCCCGTGAGGAGTCTCTGACGATGCCGAGCAAGAATTCCCGCAGCACCTCCCGCCGCACTCCCAAGAACGGCGCGCGGAAGGCCAAGCGACGTACGACGAAGCGCACGGGCGCCCGCAAGACGAAGCGGACGACCACGGCCCGCAAGTCCACGGCGCGCAAGACGAAGCGCACCACGTCGCGCAAGCCCGCGGCCCGCAAGGCCAAGCGCACGTCGACGAAGAAGCGCGCCACGACCAAGAAGCGCGCGACCTCCAAGAAGCGCGCCACCAGCAAGAAGCGCACGTCGCCGAAGTCCAAGGCCCGCAAGGCCGGCGCGAAGAAGAACGCGTCGCGCAAGACGACCAAGTCCGGCTCGGCCCGCAAGGCCAAGCGCACGACGTCGAAGCGCAAGACCAACAAGAGCCTGCGTCTCGTCGGCTCCGGCGCCAGCTCCACCAAGCGCTGGGGCTCGTACCGCAAGGCCGCCTGAGCGCCGCTGAACCATCACCCGGCCGCGCGGCATGAGTTCGCCCCGGCCGGGCGACACGACCGTGTCGATTCCACGCCAAGGCCGCGTCCAGGGATGGACGCGGCCTTTGCGTTTTTGGGAACAGATGCTGGAAGCCGCCTCTGAGGAGTCTTCGACGAAGAGGCGGATCGGACCATCAAGTGCGTAGGGTCGCCATTCTGGTGTGATCCAGTTAGTCGCAGCGCGAGCGCCGCTGCTTCGAATCGGCTGCATGCAGAGCGGCTCCGGCGAGTCGGGCGTTTGCACCCTTCCACGTCCACTCACGTGTCCCTGAGGCGGTCTCCCCGGAAGCATCGACCTGTGTCACAACGGAAGCAGGATGACCGAGATGGAAGGGATCGCTTGTTCGATAGAGCGTGACCCCGTCGCCGATCGAAGACTGAGTCCGGCAGGCCGACGTCATTGCCAGCATCATGACGCAGATGACTGCCTTCGCGGTCGCAATGGATGCTGCTCGCATGGCCTCTCCGCTCAGCAAGTGTGCTCGAAGCACTCACTGAGTGCCTCCACGAGGCCAAAGCATCCATTCCCTGCCTTTGCGTTGCAAGAGGCAATGGCGCGCGACACCCCGTCCAGCCCTCAGGCGGGGCGATCCGCTTCTTCGTCGAAGACTCCTCAGAAGCGGCTTCCGCGGTACCCTGTTGGCATGGCGAGGGCCCCGAAAGGCAAGTCCGGCGAGCGCAAGACCGTGGACTGGAAGTCCGCGCGCGTCGTCGCGCTCTACGGGCCCGACGTCTTCCTGCAGGCCGAGTACATCCGGCATGCCCGCGAATCCCTCGCGGCCCTGCACGGCGGCGACGACGGCTTCACCATCGTCAAGTTCGACGGCGACTCCACCACCCTCGCCGACATCCTCGACGAGTGCCGCTCCTACGACCTCATGCAGCGCCCCAAGCTCGTCATCGTCGAGAACGGCGAGCGCATCCTCGGCGTCGAACGCAACCGCGACATCATGATGTCCTACTGCGAATCGCCGAGCGACCTCGCCACGCTCGTCCTCCGCTGCGACAAGTGGCTGTGGACCAAGCTCGAGGCCGCGGTGAACGAGGCGGGCGCGGCGATCAAGTGCGAGCACGACACGCCGGAGAAGGCCGCGGGCTGGGCCGTCCGCCGCGCGGAGAAGCGCCACGGCGCCAAGCTGCCCGAGGACGCGGCGGTGGCGATCGTCGAACGCGTCGGCGCCGACCTGGGGCGCATCGACTCGGAGCTCAACAAGCTCGCCGTCGCGTCCGACGACGGCACGATCTCGACGGACCTGGTCCGCGAGCTGGTCGCCCGGACCATCGAGGCGGACAACCTCTTCGAGATCCAGGGGCCGCTGGCGACGGGGGATGCGCCCACGGCCGTCCGCGGCGTGCACGAGGCGCTGACACTGTGGCGCGAGGCGCCGACCGGTGTTTGCTTTGCCGCGATCGACCTGATCCGAAAATGCCACAACGTCGCCCGCCTCGTCGAGGGGGGTCTGCCGCCGTTCGTGGCGGTCGGGAAGGCGAAGGTCTGGCAGAACAAGGAAGCGATCCTGCGGCTGGCAGGACAGGCGCCGGCGTCGCGGTGGGCGGCGCTGCTGGACTGGGCGCTGGAGCTGGATGTCCGCTGCAAGACGGGGTTTGCGGACGCCGCGATCGCCGCGGACACACTGGCGGTGCAAATCGCAAGCGCGGCCGGCGGTTCTCGCCGATAGCGCAGGGTCGGGGTCGCTCCGCGCGATCCCGGGTCGGCCGAGCCGACCCCATCGACCCGCCCGCACGCCGCTCCGCCGGAGGCGAGACCCGTGCCCACGACCAGCAATTCCCCGCGCTCATCCTCTCTCCTCGCGCTCTGCGCCGGCGCCGCCATGGCCGCCGCGGGCCTGACGCTCATCGCGTGCTCGTCCACGACGGGCGGCGGAGGGATGTCCTCCGACACCGTGCGACGCGACGTGCCGCCGCCGGGGGATGAATCGATGGATCTCGCGGCCCGGATCCAGGCGGACGTGGACGCCGCGAGGGCGGCGCTGAACGACCGCCCCGCGACGCAGCCCGCCTACGTGCCGCCGACGGCGACGCGCCGGCCGGACCCGGTCGTGACCGAGGGGTCTGCGCCCGCGGCGAACATCGGCCCGGCGCTGACGACCGAGGATCCCGTCGAACCCACGCCGACCGTCGCCGAGACCGGCTCGATCGACGCGGAACTGACCAACGACGAGATGATCACGCGCCTTGCGGGCGATCTCGCGGCACGCCTGCGCGACCGCGCGTCGACCGAGCAGACGCCCTTCGGCACGCTCGCCGCGCTGGCGACGCTCGACTTGGTGACGCCGGGCCTCGGCGCGCCCCCGGAGAGCGGCGTCAGTCTGACGCCGACCGAGGATCGCGCGCTTACGGCGTGGCGGACCGCGCTGGCGGAGGCATCGTCGCAGTTCCACTCCGGCGGCGGCCCCGAGGCGCTCGAGGGCGTGGCGACGGGCCTGCGCGCAGCGCTGGACGCCGAGCGACCGCTGGACATCCGGCAGTTCTCGCTCTGCACCCGCGTGGAGGGCTTCGGGCAGTACGCGGAGTTCGCATCGACCTCGTTCCTGGCGCGCCGCCAGCACCGGGCGATCGTCTACGTCGAGGTGGACCACTTCAGCGCCACGCCGGCGAGCGGGCCGGAGGGGCAGGCGGGCTTCCAGGTCGCGCTGGTGCAGGGCGTGTCGCTCTACCACGCCGACGGGACGCTCGCGTGGCGGCAGACGGACCAGGAGACGGCGGATTTCTCCCGCAATCAGCGCCGGGACTTCTTCGTGGTGCAGCGCATCGAGCTGCCCGAGACGCTGACGGTCGGCTCGTACAACCTCAAGGTGACGATGCGCGACAAGGCGACGGGCGCGGTGGCCGAGCGGACGCTGCCGATCACCATCGTCGCGGACGCGGCGCTGACGCGCCCGGCGAACTGACCCGGCCGCGCTTGACAGCGCACACCCTCGCGCCGGTATGCTGGCGGGCGATGCGGTGCGCTTCCATCATCCTGTCGCTGATCGGCGCGGCCGGCCTCGTCGGCTGTTCGAGCGTGCAGACGCCGACGATCCAGGTCGTCGATGCGCGGGTGGTGGAGCAGACGCCCGAGGGTGTGACGCTCGAGTTCACGCTCGAGGGCAACAATCCCAACAGCGCATCGCTGCCGTTGCGCGAAGTCTCCTACGCGCTGGAGGTGGACGGCCGCCGGGTGTTCAGCGGACGACGATCAGCCGAGGCGACGCTCCGACGTCTCGGTGATCAGCGGTTCCTGCTCCCGGCGGTCGTGCCCTCCTCGGACGCGACGGGCTCGCTTGAGGGCTCGGAGTACCGCCTCGCGGGGACGGCGGTGTACCTTGCGCCCGGCGCGATCGCGGAGATCCTGTTCGACTCGGGCCTGAGCCGGCCGACGGTGTCCTTCGCCGGGACTGGCACGCTCGGCGCCCAGTAGAACTCGCGCTCGCCTCGATGATCCGAGCTCTGGATAGCGCCGTCGCGCCGGAACTCCGTGCGCACGGCGCCGTCGGTTGCGGTGGTCCACCACACGCGCCCGACCTTCGCCGCGTTCCAGCGCTCATCGCCCACCCGGCCCGGGCCGGTGCTCTGGACGATCAGCCGCGGCGCCACGGCGTCCACGAAGAACTCCGGCGCGCCGCCCGCGGCGCTGCCGTGGTGCGGGGCCTCGAGAAGATCGGTCCACACGTCCGCCACGCGCTCGAGGATCGCCCGCATCGCGGGACGCTCGATGTCGCCGGTCAGCAGCGCACGCCGTTCGCCGATCTCGGTCCGCACGACGATGCGCGCGACGAGCGACGTGTCGTTGACGTCCTCGAATGCTTCGCCGCGCTCGGGCGAGATGAACTCGATCGTCGCATCGCCGAGCGTGATCGTGTCTCCGGCGGAGACGACGTCCACGCCCACGCCGCGTGATCCGAGCCAGCGGAGCGCGGTCGCCTCCGGTCCGCCCTCGCGCTCGTCCGCGGCGGCGATGAACGACTCCCCCACCACCACGCGCCGCACGCCGAGCGGCGCCGCGATGTCGAGCAAGCCGGCGAAGTGATCGAGGTTCGGATGCGTGATGACGACCGTGCGCACGCGCCAGGCGCCCACGGAGCGCGCGGCCTGCGGGATCGTGCGCACGCCGACGCCGGGGTTCGACGAGCCGCAGTCCCAGAGCAGCGTCTCGCGCCCGCTCCGCACGATGTGGCACGTGCCGTCGCCGACGGCGAGCGTGTCCATGCGCAGCAGGACATCGGAGGGCAGCGCGGCCCGGCGCGCGTCGATCCAGATCATCGACGAGAGCAGCGCCAGCGCGCCCGCGGCGCGCACACGCCCCGCAGCGCTGCGCGAGCCTCCCTTGCGCAGCCACCACACAGCGATGATCGCGCCGGCGACGGTGGTCGCGACGGACAGCGGCGGCAGGCGCAGCGTGCCGCCCGGAATGGCGTCGAGCGCCGAGGCGATCCACGCGAGCGCGCCGCCGGTGGCGCCGACGAGCGGGCCGACGACGCCGTCGAGCCACGGCAGCAGCGCGCCGACCAGCACGGCCGCGTAGCCGACGGCGATGCCCGCGGTGGCCAAGGGAAGCGCGAGCACGCTCGCCGGCGCCGCGAGGAGCGTGACGATGCCGAAGTGAAACGCGACGATCGGCGCCGAAACGATCCACGCGGCGACGGACGCGCCGAGCGCATCGCGCACGCGGTGCGTCAGGCGCCCGAGCAGGCGGTGCTGATCGGGATCGGGCGCCTCGCCGAACCAGCGCTCGCGCAGGATCGGCGCCAGCCAGAGCAGCGCGCCGACGCACGCGAACGAAAGCTGGAAGCCGGCGCTCCAGAGTTCGAGCGGACGCCAGAGGAGCACCGCGAGCATCGTCCACCCCAGCGTGTTCAGGCGGTCGTAGCGCCGGCCGGCGGACTCGGCGATGAGCATGCCCACGGTCATGATCGCGGCCCGGATGATCGGCGCGCCCGCGGGCACGATCGCGATGTACACGAGCACCGCGACGAGCACGATCGGCGCCTCCCAGCGTCCCGGCTCGCCCAACGCGCGCAGGCCGAGTGTCGCCGTCCACGCGAGGATCGTCAGGTGCATGCCGCTGATTGCGAGGATGTGCGCCATGCCGACGTTGGTGAACGACTCGCGCACCTCGTCGAGGCCGAGCTCGCGCTCGCCGAGGAGCATCGCGCCCATCAGCGCCTGCCCCGGCGAGTCCGCGGCGCCGTCGCTCCAGGCGAGCGCACGATCGCGGACGCGCCCGGTCCATCTGAGGATCGAGCTGCGCGCTCGTGTGAACCGGTCCAGCTCGTCGTTCGAGAGACGCTCGATGAGCCCGGGGGCGGGGACGTCGATCGATCCCGCGACGCCGCGCTGGCGCGACCACTCCACCCGCCGACGCGGCCCGGGGTTGAGGTCCTCGGCCACCGGCGCCGCTCGCCCCTCGAGCCGCAGCGCATCGCCCATCTCGACGTCGACGCCCGCGGGCAACTGAAGCCAGGCGAGGCCCGTCGCGGAACTCCACGATCCGTCGCGATCCTGCGCGCGGAGGATGCGGAACTCGCACGAGCGCGGGGGCTGGAAGCGCGCGAACCGGCCGAGGCGGCCCGCGCCGCCGGCGGCCGCATCGGGACGAGAGGCCACGAGGCCCTCGACGCGGACAATGAGCGCGCCGTGCTCGATCGAGCGCGCGAGCGCATCGCGCGGCGTGGTTTCGATCCGGTGCGCCCACCATCCGACGCCCAGCAGCGCGGCGCCGACGGCGAGCGCGCCGTGAGCGACGATCGGGCGGGAGGTCAGCGCAATGGCGGCTGCGCCCGCGGCGCCGACGAAGAACATCCACGGCGTCGCCGCGCCCGTCGCCTCTCCGATCAGAAGTCCAAGCGCCACGCAGCACGCCGCCCACACCCCGCGCCGCTGGCGCCAGGAGATGGACTCACCGGAAGGTTCGCGCCGCCTCACGAGCCGAGCGTCGGGTCGGTCCCGTCCGCCGTCAATGCGCCCACCCCCTGCGCGCAGGGGTCAGTGCATGAGAAGCCAGTAGATCCAGGCGCACATCGCGTTGAAGAGCGTGCCGGCGCCGAGGAGCCCGAGCGTGTCGCGCATCGTCTTCGACATCTTGCCGAAGGGGCGGTTGAAGATCGTGAGGACCGCCACGAGCACATTGATCAGGCCGGCGAATCGGGACGGCGACTCGGTGGCGTTCTTCGACGCTTCTCGTTCAACGGCCGCGGCCTCGGCGGCGGCGGCGAGGGCGTCGGGCTTCGCAACAGCGGCTTCCGCCGCTTCCAGCTCGGCCTCGACCTCGCCGTCCACCTGCGCATCGGCGGCGATCTCGTCGGACTCGACCGTCTCCGACGTCTCGCCGGGCGCTGGCGATCGCCTGGTGCGCGGCGCCGCGGCGGCCTCGATGGTGTCCTTGCCGGGCTTGACCGGTTTCGCGGCCTCGATGGTCGTTCTGCCGGGCGCGGCGTTGTCCGGCGCCTCGAACATGCCCTCCGGCGGCGCGAAGCTGCCCGGCGGCGCATCCACTTCCTCGATCTCGATCTCGACGTTCTCGTCGTCCGGCGCGTCGCCGACGTTCGCCGCCTCGACCGCGCCGGACTTGGCGCCGCTCGACGCCGCGCTCGAGCGAGACTTCAGCGCCGCTTCGATCGAGCTGCCGCGCGGCGGCGAACTGGGAATCGCGGCGGACTCGCTGGAGAAGATCTTGCCGATCGTCTCGTCGACCTCCGCTTCCTGCTCGGGCGTCGGCGCCGCGGCCGTCTTCGGCGAGAGTCGCGCCAGCTCCTCGTCGAGCTCGGACGTCGCGGTGTCGGCGTCGGCGTCCGCGTGGTCGGCGCTGTCGGCGGGCTTGTCGAGCTCCGCCGCGGCGTCGGTGAGGACGTCGGAGATCGCGGGCGTCGGTCGTTCGACGGGCGGCGCTTCGGCGGCGGGCGGTTCTTCGGCCGCGTCGTCGAGACGCGCGAGGTCGTCGGCGACTTCGGCGAGCGCCGAGTCGATGTCCTCGATGGACTCGTGATTCTCCGGCGCATCGGTGGGCGCAGCGGGGGCGTCGCGGTCGGGGCGTTCGGACGCCTCGCCGGTTCGCACCGTCGCCGCGCTGTCGCCGGCTCGATCGCTCATGGCGCAAAGATCCCGAGTCCGTATCATCGACCCCGCCAAAGACCGACTCAAGGAGGATAGGGACTGCCGGGGACGGCGCGAGTTCTCGGACTCTGCATATGGCGCGGCACACGATCTTCACCGACGATCTGGCGACCGGGGCGGACCGCCTGGAAATCACCGGGCCCGAGGCCGACCACGCCCGCCGCGTAAAGCGGCTCGGCGCCGGCCAGCGCGTGACGCTGCTGGACGGGCGAGGACGCATCGCCGAGGCCGAAGTCGTCGAATCACGCCGCTCGCTGGTGCTGGAGGTGCGCGAACGCAGCGAGGCGCCACGGGTCCGGCCCCGGATCGACGTCTGGTCCGCCACACCGAAGGGGCCCCGATCGGGTGATCTGATCGACGCGCTCTCCCAGGTCGGCGCGGCGTCGTGGCGCGGGATGCACTCGAAGCGGTCCGTCGTCGATCCCGGCGACAACAAGCTCGCGCGCCTCGAGCGCGTCGCGCACGAGGCGTGCAAGCAGTCCCACCGCGCCTGGACGCTGGAGATCCTGCCACCCTCGACGTTCGAAGAAGCGCTTCGCGCGGAAGCCGGCGAGACGATCGTCCTCGCCGACCCGACCGGCGCGCCGTACGCGCGCCACGGCGCCGAGCGTGTGCGCCTGATCGTCGGTCCAGAGGGTGGTTTCGAAGACAGTGAACTCGACGCGGCACGCGCGGCGGGCGCGGTTCTTGCAAACTTCGGGCCGCATGTCATGCGCATCGAGGTCGCGGCGCCCATCGCGTGCGCGATCGTCCTCGCGGCGGAACATATCCACACAACCCCCTCCGAGGTGGGTTGACGCGCCCGGTATGCTCCCGGCCTCGTGCCCGAGCACTCCTCCATCCGCGCCCTGCTCCAGCTCACCCTCACGCCCGGCTTCGGCCCCGTGCTCATCGAACGCGCGCTCGGCATGTTCGGCTCCGCCGATGATGTGCTCGGCGCGAGCACATCAGCACTTCGCCGAATCCGCGGCGTCGGCGATGAACGCGCCCAGTCGCTGCGCAAGGGGCTGAACGAGTCCGAGCGCCTCGCCGATCGCGAACTCGCCGCGGCGGAGCGACTCGGCGTGACGCTGCTCGCGAAGGGCAGCGCTGAATACCCCGCGCTCCTTGCGCCGATCCCCTCTTCGCCGCCGATCCTCTACGTCCGCGGACGATTCGTGCTCGAGCGTGATCGGTATTCCGTCGCGCTCGTCGGCTCGCGCCACTGCACGGCCTACGGCGTCGAGCAGGCCGAGCGCTTCGCAACACACCTGGCGCAGGCGGGATTGACCATCGTCTCCGGCGGCGCACGCGGGATCGACACCGCGGCGCATCGCGCGACGCTGCGGACAACCGGGCGGACGATCGTCGTCTCCGGCTGCGGCCTCGCGCACTCGTACCCGCCGGAGAACGCGGAGCTCTTCGATCGCATCGTCGCGGAAGACCGCGGCGCCGTCGTGAGCGAGCTGCCGCTCGAGACCTCGCCCTCGCCGGAGAACTTCCCGGCGCGCAACCGGATCATCTCCGGCCTGTCGCTCGGCGTGCTGGTGATCGAGGCGGGGCGCGGGTCCGGCGCGCTGATCACGGCGCGGGTCGCGACCGAGGACCACGGGCGCGACGTCATGGCCCTGCCGGGTCGGGTGGATTCCGCGGCGAGCGAGGGCTCGCTCGACCTCATCAAGTCCGGCGGCGCCGCGCTGGTGACCTGCCACACCGACGTCCTGGACCTCCTCGAGTCCCCCGCCCGGTTCCTCCACGCCGGCGTCCACGACGCCCGTTACGCCCCGGCAGAAGCTGACCCGGATGGTCCGGCGCTGTTCGAGGCGCCGCCGAAGCCAGTGGCCGCGCTGCCGCTGGACCTGACCGAGACGCAGCGCCTGATCGTGGAGGCGCTGAGCGAGCCGCGCTCGATCGACGACCTGGCGCGGGCGACGGGGCTGGAGGCGTCGCGGCTCCTGGCGGACGCCACGGTGCTCGAAATCCGGCGTGTGGTGGTGCGTTCGGGGTCGGTGCTGACCCGCCGAGGTCGGGGATAAGCGTTCGCCGCTTGTGCGGAGCCCGTCTGGATAGGGGTCCGTCTCTTTCCCGAACATTTCGCTTGATTTCTGGAGAACGATCGGGTACCTTCCCGAACAGAGTACGAGAATCGTGCTCGTGTGGCGCTTGCGGATACTGGCGCCGTCGAGGAACCCGCGGTCCATCGGGCGGAGCTGCCCGGTCGCCGCCCATCCGGTCTGCGGCCCGTTCGGAACGGGACAGACCCGGCAGCGGAGTGATCCATGCCTATCGACACCGCCAGCGTCCTTCGCCTCGGTCCGGGGGGGACCTACACGCGTGACTATGTGGCCTCGGGCGACCGCCTCGTCCAGGACGATGTGGACCTCGACCATCTCGACGGGGCGGGAAACCCCTTCGACGAGGAGGCCGAGGGCAACGGCGGCGCCGGCCCCTGGCCCTGGATCGACCGCGCGGCCTCGCGGCAGCGCGCCGATGCGGGCCGCGCTCAGAACGACGGCCCGGCCCGCGGGCTCGACCACCTGGCGCTCTCGGACGGGGCGCAGCGGGTCGGGGCCATGCTCGCGGCGGAGCGTCTGCTCACGCACCAGATCGACGACATCCGCGTTGCGGTCGGCGCCCTGCCGATCGGGCGCTCATTCGCCGGGGCGCGTTTGCGCCCCGCGCCCTGGCGGGCCCGGCAGGCCGCCATCGCCTTCTCTTTGCACCCTCGGGAGGATCGCTTCGATGAACCTGACCCCCAAGCAGCTCAAGATTCTCCAGCTGATCCGCGACTGTCGGATCCGTCACGGCTATTCGCCGACGATGCAGGAGCTGGCCGATCAGCTCGGCGTGAGCAAGGTCACGGTCTTCGAGCACGTGGAGGCGCTCATCAAGAAGGGCGCGCTCGTGCGCGAGGCCAACAAGGCTCGCTCTTTGTCCATCGCTGACGGCGTCGCGGTCCCCGACGAGGACCGGCCGATGAAGTTCCCGCTGGTCGGCAAGATCGCCGCGGGCTATCCGATCGAGAAGCTCGAGGACCGCGAGGAGCTGGACCTGCGCGACCTCTTCGCGCCCAAGACCGGCCGCTTCAGCGGCACGCCGGGCGCGGGCGGCGGCGGGGGCACGTTCGCGCTGCGGGTCGAGGGCGAGTCGATGAAGGACGAGGGCATCTTCGAGGGCGACTACGTCATCGTCGAGCGCAGCGAGACCGCGCGCAACGGCGACCGCGTGGTGGCGCTCCTGCCCGACGGCCAGACAACCCTCAAGACGTTCTTCAAGGAGCACGACCACATCCGGCTCCAGCCGGCGAACGACGCCTTCGAGCCGATCCGCGTCAAGGACTGCAAGGTCCAGGGCATCGTCGTCGGCGTGCTCCGCCGCTACTGATCGCGCGATCCATCACGAATCACGATCCCGTACGGGTCGAAGCGCCGACGTCAGCCGCCGTCGGCGTTTTTCGTGGCGCGCTACACCAGGAACCAGAGCAGTATCGCCACGAGGCCGAGCCCCGCGCCGACGAAGACCACCGTCTCTCTCGAGCGCAAGCGGTCCCAGCGGTCCTCGACTGCGTCGAACCGCTCGTCGTCGTAGTCGCTCCACTGGTCGTCGCCCTCGCCGAAGCGCTCCATGTCGGCGTCGCTCGGGGCCTCCCGATCGCAGTCGAACTCCTTGCCGTGTTTCGGGCCGGGGCAGCAGCTCATGGGGTCACTCTAGCACGCTGTGCAAGGGCGATCGCTACTCGATGGCGTGCGCCGGCCGGGGCGTGTCGGCGCCGATCTTCTCGCGCTTGGGCTGCTCGTCGGGCTTGCCCAGCGTGAAGAGCCACTGATCGTCCTCGATGCGCGCCTGGAGCCGCACCGGGCGCCCCCAGAGGATGCGCACGTTGCGCAGCGTCTCCATCGCCTTGGCGATGTCGATCTCGAGCCCGCTCCAGCGGTGGGCGAGGTACAGCTCGCCCCGGTTGAGGTAGTTCGCGTCCACCACGTAGACGAACGGCTGGCCCATGTTGGTCAGGCGCGCGAGCAGCGTGCGCTTGATCTGCTCGAAGTCGCGGCTCGCGATGCGCGCCTGCCCGCTCGCCGGATCGGTCCGGCTCTGGAAGAGCTTGTGCCGATCGACGAACTCCTCGGTCAGGAACTCGTCGATGAAGGCGACGTCGTTGTAGATGCGCCGGACCTCGAAGATCTTCTCGCGCCCCTTGCCGGACTTGTCGTCGAAGGCCTCGCGCGCGCCGAGGTTCTCCATCGTCTCCCACTTGGGGCCGTGCTGGCCGCGATCCCAGCGGCGCTCGATGTCCTTGAACAGCTCGAGCCCGATCTTGTAGGGGTTGAACCCGCCCGGCGGCGTGAAGACCACGCCCGAGTGCTTGTCGGCGTAGTCCACGATCTCCGCGGCCTCGAGGAAGTGCTGCGTCATCAGCTTCGTGTGCCAGTACGACGCCCAGCCCTCGTTCATGATCTTGGTCATCGCCTGCGGCGCGAAGTAGTACGCCTCGTCGCGGATGATGCCGAGCACATCCTGCTGCCACGCCTCGAGCGGCGCATGCCGCAGGAGGAAGAGCAGCACGTCGCGCGTCGGCTCCGCGGGGAATCGGGACTTCTCGGCGGCCCGCTTCTCCTCGTGCGCCTTGCGCTGTGCGTCCATCGCCTCCTGCGGGTTGATGAACGGGTCCATGTAGGACTTCGCCGGCAGGCGCTCGGGCTCGAAGCCCTCGTGCTCCTCGTGCCCGTGGCGCTTCGCGCCGGGCGCGGCCGAGCGGCGCACGAAGGGCGAGTGCGGGTCGATCAGATGCTCAAGCGACAGGCACGCGTCGATGAACCGCTCGACGGTCTCGGCGCCGTGGCGCTCGATATGCCGACGCACGCGCGTGGCGTGGTTGGCCATCTGGTCCATCATCTTGCGGTCGGTGCGCGAGAACCAGAGGTTGCACTTGAAGAAGTCCGCGTGCCCGTAGACGTGGGCCATGACGAGCTTCTGATCGACGACCGCGTTGGATTCCTGGAGATAGGCGTAGCAGGGGTCGTTGTTGATGACCATCTCGTAGATGCGCCCAAGGCCATAGGCGTCGCGCTTGCGGAGCTTCTCGAACTCCATCCCCCACCGCCAGTGCGGATAGCGGACCGGGAAGCCGCCGTACGCCGCGAGACGGTTCATGGTCTCGAAGTCGAGCACCTCGAAGACGACCTCGAAGAAGTCGAGGCCATACTCGGTCGCGCGCGCCTTGATGGCGCTCATGTGCGCGGCGAGCTCGGGGGGCAGCGTGGTGTTCGGGGTCGCGGGCATCGGATGAGGGATCTATCGGCGGATTCGGGGCCGCTGGTCTATACGCAGTTGGAATGTGAAAGGGTCGCCGCGCCGATCTAGAAGCCGCAGCAGCACCAGCAGACGTTCGTCATCAAGAGGAAGGGGATCACCCATCCGAGGAGGAGGATCAGCACGACCGCGCCGCCGCAGGACCGCGAAACCTCGACGAGAGACGCGGCGGACGCGTCCGGCGAGCGCGCGGAGCGCCGGGCGATGCGGAGCATCCACACCCCCGCGAACGTCGGAACGCTGAGCCAGCCGATCGGCAGCCACAGGATGCCGATCACCTCGATCCCCGCGACGATCCACGATTTCACGCCGAGTCCGATGCAGATGCCGAGCAGCCACGCGGGCAAAGCGCTCGCAATGAACACGACGATGGCCATGCGCCGAACCCCGGCGCGCGGGATCGCGGTGGTCCGCTCTCGTTCGGACGCCGGGCCGCCGCACTCCGGACAGACTTCGGACTCGATGCCCGTCAGGTCGTATCGGCACCAGGGACAGTGCATGTTGGCGCTGGCGTTCGCGTGCTCAACCGGCCCGGACTCCGTGGGCGCCGCCGACATAACGAGATGCGATACGTAATCGCAATGCGCGAGGTTGCATCGCCTACGGCGCCGTCAGCAGCCCCATGACCACGACCGCCATGATGCCGACGATCGCGATGTCCGCCAGCAGCCCCACGGCAACCCTAGATGATCAACAAACTCGTGATCATGACGATCGCACCCATCGTCATGCTCGTCAGCAGCAGTATGGCCACGTTGGTCAAGCGATCAGAGTGCGGCGCGAGGCGCGCCATCCGCCGGCTCACTCTCCACGACAGAAGGGCAAGGCCGGTCATGGCGACGGTCACGACGAGCCGGACGCGCGTGACCTCTGCGGCCCCTGTCGCCATAGCGCCCGCCACAGCGAGTCCGAACGCCGCGGTCGGCAGAGCGGTGATCAAAAGCAATTGGCCAAACCCTCGGGACTCTCTCCGACTCCTGTCGCAGGCCATCGTTGCAGACTTGGCGTCGCCCATTGGTGCGCTCACGTGCGCGTCTCGACCACAACCTTGATCCGCCGCACCGGCGCCCGCGACGCCGCCACGAGCGCCTGTTCCAGCCCCTCGCGGAGTCGTCGGTCCAGCTCGTACGCGCCCGCGGAGTCGCGCACGTGCAGCGTCAGCACGCCGCGCGAGAGCGCCCCGACCCGCACCGCGTCGCGCAGGTCCTCCGGGCACACCGCCTCCCACGCGGCGCCGGCGCCGGAGAGCCGCTTGCGCGTCCGCTCCAGCGACTTGCCCGTCGCGTCAAAGATCGCCCGCATCGAGTCGTCACGATCGGCGCGCACGCGATAGCCACGCAGCGAATCGAGACGGGATTGGGGAGTGCGATGGTGCACGGATGCGCAGGATAGCGTGCGCCAAGCGGGCAAGCCTGAGCCCCGACTAGTACATCCACCACATGCCGCTTGTGAGGCGAATCGAGATCCTGAGCAGTAGGGCCGACAGCACCATCAACCCAATTGCGGCAAGAACTCGTCGTCGGGTGATCGCCAGCATGATCTGCGGCAGACGCAATCCCCAAATCAGTGCGTTCATCACCAACAGGTACTGAACGCCGACGAGCAATCCGCCCTTGGGACCTACGCTGAGGTCGAAGTACCCGAGCCCTTGGACGCCGCTCACGTGCACCATCAGATACGCGCCCGCGGCCGCCCCCGCCAAGGCCATGAAGACCAGGATGGCGAACGTGTAGGGCACGATGGGGGCGTATCCACCGAGTCGGAGTCCGGCGCGACAGGACGTACAACGGGGCAGATCGGAGGTCGTCATCGGGCGACGGCAGCCCGGGCAAAGGAGGTCGCCCGTCTGCAGCGCCCGATGGGCGTCGACGCCAACCAGGACCTGAACCCTCCGCTTGCTCGCCTCCGGCACGCTGCGCTTCATCAGACCCCCCACGTGATGATCGACGCAATCGCCGGAAAAATAATCACCGACGCGATCGAGAGCACGCACGAGCCAACGAGGACCTCCCGCCCGGCTGGAACAGCGCCGCCGCGCAGACGGCGGGCATCCAGCGCAAGTAGCGCGGAAGCAAGTCCGGCGACGGCCCAGACCACAAACCACGTCGACGCCACGACGAGGTCCAGATTCGTCGCGGCCATGCTCAACGTCGCAAGATCGTGCAGAAGGTCAGCGATCGTTCGGTACACAAAGACAGCCCCCAAGGCGCCGTTGTGGATCGCTGCGCCGAGCGCGAGTATTCCGAGCAGCGGAAGCCAACCCCGCCCGGCGCTCTCGATCTCGACGCCGAGTCGACCCACGTAGACATGGACGACGAGCAACTCGCCGCACTCCGTGCAGCGTGCATCGGTTGTGCCGCTGACGTTGTGCCCGCACGCCGGGCAGAACGCGTCGCGATCCTTGAGCACAGCGCGAATCGCGTCGGCGTCCCGATCGACGTTCGAGACGTCTACGGCTTTCGGCGCTTCTGGAGCGGCGTCCATGATCGAAAGTCTAGCGGCGAGCTACGGGGCGTCCCCCCGGCGGCTAGAACATCGCCGCCGCACACGACGACACCAGCCCCGTCCCCTGCGGGTCCATCGCCGCAGCGTAGTGCAGGAGGCGGACCTCGCCCGGCTGCACCGCCTTCATCGTCGCGACCATGTTGCCCACGCTGCACCAGCGGGTCGGGTTGCGCTGCCAGGACATCGCCGCGATCAGCTCGTCGGGCTTGTTCTGGCGCACCAGGTCCAGCATCGTCCGGTCGTGCTGGATCGCCTTGTTGCGCATCTCCACGCCCTGCGGGTTGTCCTTCTCCTCGCCGCCCAGCGGCGTGCGGTCGCCGAACTGCGGCCCGATGTGGCTGAGATCCGCGGAGGAGATCACCAGCGTCCTGCCGCCGGCGTCGCCGATCGTCTTGCGCAGCGCGTCGATGAACGGCTCGAGCGCGAGGCCCGCGCCGTCGTAGGACTCGCCGCCGCGCACGACGGGGTCGTGGATCAGTGCCGCGAACACGGGCACGTGCTCGCCGTCGCTCGAGGGCGGCGCGAAGACGTGCTGGATCCACGCGATCTGCAGCTCGATCGAGTGCTCGCGCTCGTGGTCGTAGCGATCACGGAAGAGGCGCTCGGAGTAATCGGCGCCGAGGTTCTTCTTCAGCAGGTCCGTGAAGCCCTCGTCCATCGGCGAGGTGCCCAGCGGCGTCTGGAAGCCCTTGTCGCAGCCGGTCACGCCCGTGCCGGAGCCGAAGTGGTTCGTGCCGAGAATGACGATGCGGTCCGGACGGTCCACCACGCGCATGCGGCCGTAGATGTGCGCGTAGTTCAGCCAGCCGCGACCGTAGTCAATATGCGGCGCCACGATGGCCTTCGGGAGCGCGTCGAACGAGGGATCCGGCGCCTTGTCCAGCGCCTGCTTGATCCAGTCGTCGAACATGGCGCGCAGCTTGCCCGGGCCCTGCTCGGCCTTCTGCTCCTCCGTCGCGCTCTCGCCGATCTCCTGCTGCACCAGCACATCAGCGAAGTTCGCCGTGACCGACGGCGGCAGCACCGGCATCGAGTCGAACTGCTCGCGCACCTTCTTGAGGAGCGTCTCGAAGTTGGGGCCCTCGATCAGCGCGGCGTCGTCGAGCTGGGCGATGAACTGCTCGAGGATCTGGCGCGACAGCGGCTCCTTGATGCGGTCGCCGACCGACTCGTTGACCTTGCGGACGATCGTGTCGACGTCGTGCTCGCCGGTCAGGTGCGGCAGGATGGCCTGCGCCGCGGGCGCCGTGAAGACGATCTTGTCGGAGATCTGCCGGGCGTCGGCGAGGCCCAGGAGGGGCTTGCCCTCCTGCATGAAGCCGAAGCCGCGGATCGGGCGGAGTCGGGGGCGCTGCTGATGGGGCGCGGAGGGGTCGAACTTGGGGATGGGACGTCCCTGGGGGGCCGGCTGGGGGGTCGGATCGCTCATGGGGGTACTGTAGGGGCCTCGTGGCGGGGGTCCCCCCGTCTGCTGGATTCTGCGGGGGTCACTGATACACTCCTGACCCTTCGGGCCGGGCGCAGCGCCGGGCCGGAGCTGTTCAGGTGGGATGATTGTTTCGGAATCTCTCGCGCGCCGTTCGAGATCGAACTCGACGCCGGGCGCATCGCCTCTAGGAGCCAACGGATGAGCAAGCCGCTCGACATCGACGCCCTCAAGCCCGGCAGCACGGTCAAGTTCAAGGTGGTCACGGCGCCGCGCGTCGAGGATCACACGCAGACCATCGAGCGGCTCATGCGTCAGGACCCGGACCTGAAGCGCGGCCTGTCGAAGGGCCAGAAGGATCGGATGCAGCGCCTGGTCGTCCGCAGCCGCGGCGGCCGCCCGTGGGAGAAGCGCGAGCGTTCGGCGAAGGTCGTCCGCTGCGAGGCCGGCGCGGAGTGGCAGATGACCTACGTCCCGCAGCTCGCCAACGATCTGCGCAGCGTCGCGAAGTACCTCGCGAAGGGCTGATCGACGGGACTACCCTTCCGGGTGATGCACAACCGAACTCAGCGAATCGTGGCCGCGGCTCTCGCGGCCATTTTTCTTCTCACGCCGCTCTCTGCCTGCGCCCGCAAGAAGGCGCCGGCGGCGACGGTGCACAAGGTGGTGTACGCGGTGCGCGCCGAGATGGTGCGCGTCCCCGCGCCGGACGAGCCCGCGCCGGAGATCCAGGCGCGCCACGAGGAGATCCCGTCGTTCGTCGAGAAGCACGGCGATCCGCCGACCGGGATGCGCGCGATGACCATGCCGTTCGCGGTGGACCCGAGGGTGAGTCTCGAGGGTTTCGAGGCCGGAACCAAGGTCCTTCTGACGTTCGAGGTGGACTACAGCGTCGAGACCGGGCTGATCACCGGGTATCGCGTCATTCAGCTCGAGAAGCTTGCGCCGGAGACGGAGCTGGTCTTCGAGTGACGGCGCACCGCGCCGTCATCGATGGCGCGGCATCGGCGGCGATGACGAACCGATTGCGAAAAAAACGTGCGCACGAAAAAAGCCCAGCGCTCGCCCGAAGGGCAGAGCGCCAGGCCTCGTGGGGGTTGGCTCAGTTCGGTCGGCGACATGGCCGCCGACGGTGGGAGTATACGCGAGTCCTGAAAAAGGTATCCCATCCTTCGGCAAAAAAGTGCGCAGTTCTGCAGGAGTGCGACCCCGAATTTCAGGGGACCACCTCGTCCGAGTTAGCGCGTTCCGGTGAGCCGCGTCATCGCTAACTGAAGATCCGACCAGACCTTCTCGCGATTCTCCCGGGTGTAGGCCCTGAGGAGATAGGCAGGATGGAACGTGGGCATCACGGGCGTGTCGCCGTACTGGCCCCAGCGCCCGCGCATGCTGGACATCGTGTCGCGGGAGCCGAGCAGGTAGTTCGCGGCGGGCTTGCCGAGCGCCACGATCACGCGGGGACGGATGATCGCGACCTGCTCGCGCAGGTACGGGCCGCAGCGATCCGCCTCGTCGGGCGTGGGCGTTGCGTTGTTGGGCGGCCTGGCCTTGAGGACATTCGCGATGTAGACATTTTCACGTCGAAGCCCCATCGCCTTGATCATGTCGTCGAGCTTCTGGCCGGCGCGACCGACGAACGGGCGACCCGTTCGATCCTCTTCGGCGCCCGGCGCTTCGCCGACGAACATCAGGCCGGCGCAGGGGTCTCCCTCACCGAACACCGTCCGTGCATGGGCCGTTGCGGCGGTGCAATGGGGACACTCGGCGTCGTGACGGTCGCGGAGGGCGTCGAGGAGGGCCTGTCGCCGGGCGCGCTCGTCCTGGTCAGGCGCCGGCGCCCTGGGCTTGGACTCGACGACGACATCGGCGGGCGCTGCGGGCGCATCGCGGGACGTGAGGCGCACGGGCACGAAGTCGACGCCGAGCAGGCGCGCGGTCTCGAGGTTCTGCGCGAAAACACGGCCGAGCCCTTCGGGCCCGGCCGCGCGTGGTGTGTTCCCAAGTTGCCCCGGGGCGCCGGTCATAGCAGCATGCTACCGCGTCGGCTTGCCGACGTGTGATGCGGCGCCGCGGTGGGAGGAGGAGAGAAGGTTCGGGTTGATCAGCCGACGCTGGCGATGGAAGCGCCGCTGCGGCTGAGCCCATTGGAGGACGCCGACTCCTCGTTCGCCGGTTCGGCGGAGAGGTAGCCGAGCGCCCGCGCGATGAGCGCGCCGCGGCTGGAGGCCTGGAGCTTGCGGTGCAGCGCCTTCACGTGATCGTGCACGGTGTGGGGGCTGCGATCGAGCCGGATCGCGATCTCCTTCACACTCTCGCCGAGCGCCAGGCGGGAGAGAACCTCCTGCTCGCGCGGCGTGAGCATGCGATTCGCGCTGATCGGCTCGGCGCCGAACGCCTTTTGCGCACGGTGCGCGACGGCGCGCAGCACGCCGGAGAGCGTGGCGCTGTCGGCGTCCTCGAACGCGCGGCCTGCGCCGGCGCGCCCGACTTCGACGACAACCACACGACCCGGACGACGCGACGCGATCGTCGCGACGCCCACGAGCAGCTCCACGACGCCGATCGACGCCCACTGGCGCCCGGCCTCCTGAGCCGCCCACGACATGCCGACCGGCAGATCCGCGAGGCGCGCGGCCTGCGGACCTTGCCACGACGACGGCTCGCCCAGCGTCCAGCCGAGCTTGCTCGCCATCTCGAATCGACGACGAATGATCTCTTGGCGGTCCGCCGTCAGCACGGCGCCGGAAGCGCCGACCGACTCGAGACGCAACAACGCGCCCGCGCCGTCCACTTCGGCGATCGCGAGCCCGACAGGCGCACCATCAAAGAGCTTGGAGAGCGCGCTCGCCGCACGATCACACCAGTCCTGGGTTGCGATCGCCGGAAGTGCGCACACGGCCTCCGTCGCTTCCACTGCCTTCGCGACGCGGCCACCATCAACACGGAACATCGAAGCCATCTGAAGCCCCTTTCGGTCATGGAAAGGCAGCCCCAACTCGGGGGTACGTAAACGGAGCGACACGGCTCCGTCAGGTGAACTCAATCATTCGATCATGGGGGGCACTGGTCCACCCATTCTCGGGTTTTCCTGCTTATCGGACTTGTCGGCTGGGTGAAAGCCCGCCAACACGCCCGCCGAACACCCACTAAATCGGGTATTCAGATCATTCTACGTTTGGAATCATTCAAAGTTCCCCCCGAGACCCGCCCATTCTGGCGGATTAATCCGGAATCGCGTCTGCTCGGGCGAAAATCCGCGATGCGAGGGCCGCGGCAAGGGCCTCATCCTGTCCAATAGGGACAGTAATGTCCGGTTGAAGGCCCCGACGGGTCAGCCCCTCGTCGCGATATTGGCTGGTCAGGCGGATCGCCGAAGATTCGATGGTCCGACCCGGCCGGTAGAGCCGGAAGACCTCGACTTCCACGGCGCCGGCGACGGGGCCCTGATGCTCGCGGAGGTCCTCGTCGCCCGCGGCGCCGGTGAAGCGAACGGTGACGATGCGCCGCTCGGCGTTGAACGTGCCGTCGACTTCGTCGTCGAAGGACTGCTCGTCGACCACCCAGGGCGTCCAGAAGCCCGCGGAGGCGCTCGGACGCGTGGTGATCACGCCCGCGCGCGCATCGACGCGATCGAGCTCGAAGCCGGCGCGACGGAGTTCGTCCTTGGCGCCCTCGAACGCCGCGGCGTAGGCGCCGGCGGGCGTTTCGAACTGAGCGCTCTTCGGCGGCGCAGCGCAGGAGGCGAGCAGCGCGCCGGCGAGAAGCGTCGAGATCCGCAGAAAGCGGCTCATGAGCCGGTAGTCTATCGAGGACGGGTGGCGCGGTAGGATCGGGCAAGACATCCGCCGCAGCCCGATCCCGGAGAGTTCGACCCCATGTCCAAGAGCGTCCCCACCGGCAACGCCGTCGTCGCCCAGTCGGGCGGCCCCACCGCCGTCATCAACCAGTCGCTGGCGGGCGTGGTCGAGGGGCTGCGCGGGGCAGGGTGCATCGGGACGATCTACGGCGCCCGTCACGGCGTGCGAGGGATGACCAACGACCAGTTCGTCGACCTGAGCGCGGTCTCGGCGGAGCAGATGGACCTGGTGGCGCGCACGCCCTCCGCGGCGCTGGGCTCGACGCGCGACAAGCCGGACGCGGCGTACTGCGAGCGCATCTTCGCGGCGCTCCAGAAGCGCGACGTGCGCTACTTCTTCTACATCGGCGGCAACGACTCCTGCGACACGTGCCGCATCGTCAACGAACTCTCCACCAAGGCCGGCTACGACCTGCGCTGCTTCCACGTGCCCAAGACGATCGACAACGACCTGGCGGAGAACGATCACACGCCGGGCTTCCCCTCCGCCGCGCGCTTCGTCGCGATGGCGACCATGGGCGACAACCTCGACAACCAGGCGCTGCCGGGCATCAAGATCAACGTCATCATGGGCCGGCACGCGGGCTTCCTCACCGCCGCGAGCATCCTCGCGAAGGACCGCGACAGCGACGGGCCTCACCTCGTGTACACGCCCGAGATGGTCTTCGACCCCGAGGACTTCACGACGGCCGTGGACCGCGTCGTGAAGGAATTCGGCCGCTGCGTCGTGTCGGTGAGCGAAGGCATCCAGGATCGCGCGGGCAACGCCATCGCGGCGACGATCACCATGCTCCAGCGCGAGCGCGATGCGCACGGCAACATCCAGCTCTCCGGCGTCGGCGCTCTGGGCGACTTCCTCGCCGAGCGCGTGAAGGCCGACCTGACGCCCAAGGGCGGCAAGCCGCCGCGCGTCCGCGCCGACACCTTCGGATACATGCAGCGCTACTGGCTGGACCCCAGCCCTGTGGATTCGGCGGAAGCGCGCCGCGTCGGCGCATTCGCGGCCGAGTGCGCGCTCCGCGGCGAGCAGGACGGCTCGATCGTCATCCGGCGTGTGAGCTCTTCGCCGTACAAGAGCGAGTGCGCCCTGGTGAAGCTCGAGCAGGTCGCGGCCAAGACACGCCACATGCCCGAGGAGTTCATCGCGGGCCCCGGCAAGGTCACGCCGGCGTTCATCGACTATCTGCGCCCGCTCGTCGGGACGCTGCCGAAGTTCGGGCGGCTCTGAAGAGTCGCGACAGGAGACTGGCTCATGGGCGATACGGTGTCACGTCGCGAGTTCCTGGCCGCCGCGGGAGTGGGCGCGGGTCTGCTGGCGACGGGCTCGCTGGCGCAGGAGGCGCAGCGCGCCGAGCCGAAGCGCGTCGGGCTGGCGCCGACGGAGCGACCGATCGCGATCGCCTCCGGCAACGGCAAGGAGGTCGTGCGCAAGGCGTACGAGCTGCTCAAGGCCGGCGTCGATCCGCTCGAGGCGGCGGTGACCGGCGTCGCCATCGTCGAGGATGATCCTGACGACATGACCGTCGGCCTCGGCGGCCTGCCTAATGAAGAGGGCGTCGTCGAGCTCGACGCCTCCGTCATGCACGGCCCGACGCACCGCGCCGGCGCCGTCGCTTCTCTTCGCAACATCAAGAACCCCGCGCGCGTGGCGCTCGAAGTCGCACGACGCACCGATCACGTGCTCCTCGTCGGCGAGGGTGCGCTCAAGTTCGCGCGCCGCATGGGCTTCCAGGAAGAGAACCTGCTCACCGAGAAGTCCCGCGAGGCCTGGCTCAAGTGGCGCACCACGCTCAATCGCGACGACGACTGGCTCCAGGACGATGAACTCGACATTCCGCCGGGCGACGACAAGCAGGCCGCGGCCGGGCCCGTCCCCTTCACCACCGGCACCGTGCACTGCTCGTGCCTTACCGGCGCCGGCGATCTCGCGGGCACGACCAGCACCAGCGGCCTGTCGTGGAAGCTGCCGGGACGCGTCGGCGACTCGCCGATCATCGGCGCCGGCCTCTACACCGACAACGCCGTCGGCTCCGCCGGCGCGACGGGGCGCGGCGAGGCCGTCATCCAGGTCTGCGGCGCCAGGTCCATCGTCATGCGCATGGAGATGGGCGACAGCCCGACCGACGCCTGCCTCCACGTCCTCAAGATGATCGCCGATCGCACGCGCCTCAAGCGCCTCCAGGACGCGCAGGGCCGCCCGAACTTCAACGTCACGCTCTACGCGCTCCGCAAGGACGGCGCGTTCGGCTCCGCGTGCATGCTGCCCGGTGGTTCGTTCGCAGTGTGCGACAGCGCGGGCGCGCGGGCCATGCCCTCCGTCGTGCTCTTCGAGTGACGGCGCCATGATCATCGTCGCGCAGCGCGTGTCCGAGGCGCGCGTCCGGGTTGAGGAAGGGCCGGGCGCGGGGCATGACGAGTCCATCGGGCGCGGCCTCGTGCTCCTCGTCGCCGTCGAGCACGCCGACACCGAGGCCGACCTCGACTGGGGCGCCGACAAGTGCGCCAACCTGCGCATCTTCCCCGACGACGCCGGCAAGATGAACCGCTCGCTGCTCGATCTCCCCGCCGATGACCGCGGTGTGATGGTGATCAGCCAGTTCACGCTCGCCGGCGATGCGCAGAAGGGCAACCGTCCCAGCTTCGTCGACGCCGCGCCCCCGGACAAGGCCGCGCCGCTCGTCGAACGGCTGGCCTCCCGCCTCGAATCGCACCACGGACTGCGCGTTGCGCGCGGCGTGTTCGCGGCCCACATGCTGGTGTCGCTGACCAACGACGGCCCGGTGACGATCACGCTCAAGCGCGGGGGGTAACGTCGGGACGGTCCGACTCTTCGTCGCGGACTCCTCAGAGTCGGCTTCCGCCGCTCAACGCTTCGGCTGATTGGTCTTGATGTCCCGGCCTCGAAGCTGACGTGTCATGTCGCGAAGGAATCGCGCCGTGCGCGCGCGTTCGTTCGGATTCGCGTACGCCGCGATGTCTTCCTGCATCATCGTGAAGAAGTTCGCCGCGCGATCGGCGGTGAGCGGTCGGGCGTCGCGCCGTCCCTGCTCGGCGTCGCGCTCGGCCTGCTCCTTCATCTCCTCCAGCCGCTGCGCATCGTCCACCTCGCGCTGCTGACCGGTGAGCTGCTCCATCATCTTCTGCCACTCGATCGCCGTCTCCTCGAGATGCTTCGCGCGATCCTCCGGGGCCACCTGCGCATACTTCGCGGCGTAGGACGTCATCATGTCCACGCCGAGCTTGCGCACGTTCCGCTCGAGCCGCTCGCGCGCCTCGCCCCGGATCCCCGCGGCGAACGACGCCAGCAGCGCCGAATCGCTCCCGCCCATGCTCTGCAGCCGCTGCGCCAGGTCCATCACCACGCGCATGCGTTCGTCGATCGGCAGCTTGTTGAAGTCGTCGCTCAGCAGCGTGAAGCCCAGCACGTCGCGCAGCGGGTCGCGGAGCGCGTCCGGCGCGTTGATCGGGCGCAGCGCCGCCCACGTCATTGCACCGCCGCCGAGCAGGCCAACCGCCGCGAGGGTGATCCCGATCGTTTGCTGCGCTTGCTTGGAAAGTCCACCCATGGTGTTCGCCTCACGGTCCGACGCTGTCCTCCGGGTTCAGGCGGAGCCAGTCGGCCCGCCAGTCGCCGTAGTAGAGCGCGTTCTGATCGTACTCCTGCCCGCCGGGATGCCGCTCGGCCGAGTCGGCGAACACGGGAAAGTCCGGGTTGTTCTCGTAGAAACGCGTGACGGAGATCCACGGGCTCCGATCGTCGCGGAAGATCTCGCGCGCCAGCATCAGCGTGCCCGCCCAGTACTCGTACGAGCAGTGCCGCCCCACCGCTTCATCGAACGACAGCCCCGAGGGAATGTCATCGTCCGACGGACAGATCCAGACTTCCTGCGCATCGAGCATCGGCCCGAACGTGCCGAGGATTCCGTCCGAGTTCGTCTCGCCGGGCGTCTGGTCCGCCGGGCCCAGCACGCTGCTGTCGTCCAGCGGCAGGCAGTACGGCAGGAACTTGTCCTGCGACTGATTCAGAAACACCGCCACGCCCACGCCGATGCCCTTCAGGTTCGACAGGCACTTCACCCGGCGCGATGCCTGCTGCGCGCCGGAGAGCGCCGGCAGCGTGATCGCGATCAACACCGCGATGATGCCGACGACGACCAGCAGCTCGATGAGCGTAAACGCGCGCCGGGCCTGCTCGGGATGGGGGGCCAACCTCGCCAGCGGAGAGTCCTCCTGCAACGACTCTAGGGGATCGATCGTCCGGTGCGTGTGTTCGGATCCGGGCCGGGCGTGGATTCCCCGGGCCCACGCGCCCACAATGGGCCCGTGCCGATGGAGAGGATCAACCTGAAGAACGCCGGCGCCGACGCCCGGCGCGACGCCGTCCGGGCCGCGGCCGACGCCCTGCGCAGCGGCCGCCTCGTCATCGCGCCCACCGAGACCGTCTACGGCCTCTTCGCGAGCGCGGCGTCTCCCGACGCGATTGCCGCCGCACGACGCCTCGCCAAACTCAAGCCCGACGCGCCGCTCACCTGGCACGCGCCGACCGCCGACGCCGCGCTCGACCTCGTCGGCGCCGAGCGCGCCGTCCACCGCCGCCTGCTCGAGCACCTGCTCCCCGGGCCCGTGACCTTCGCGATCGAGATGGACGGCGCCGCGCTCGGCGCCGCGCGCGATCGACTCTCCGTCGGCGCCGGCGTGCTCGACGACAACGCGGCCCTCGCGCTGCGCGTGCCGGGCGACGACCTCTGCCGCGGCATCCTGTCGGAGGCGCGCACGACCATCGTCGGCGCCGCCGCGCCGTCCGCATCGACGCCCATCGACGCGCCGTCCGATCGCGACCTCGCCGACGATGTCCGGCGCGACGTCGCGCTGCTGCTCGACACCGGTCCGACGACCTGGCGGCGCGGCTCCACGCACGTCCGCCTCCGCCGCGGTGGCGACTACGAGATCACTCATGAGGGCGCGCTCGAGGCGCGCCAGGTCAAGCGCGCGCTCTCGCGCCTCATCCTCTTCGTGTGCTCGGGCAACACGTGCCGCAGCCCGATGGCCGAGGCCATCGCGCGCGACGCCATCAGCCAGCGCGCCGCGGGGCCGATCGCGACCACGGTGCTCTCCGCCGGCGTCGGCGCCTACCCCGGCATGCCGGCGACGGACGAGGCTATCGTCGCGCTGCGGCGCCTGAACATCGAGCCCCAGCGCCACGCCTCCCGCACCCTCACGCGCGAGCTGATCAACGAGGCCGACGCCATCTACGCCATGACCCCCGCGCACGTGCAGGCCATCCTCTCCCTGGAGCCCTCCGCCCGCGCCCGCGTGCATTTGCTCGATCCGGAGGGCCGGGACATCGCCGATCCGCTCGGTTCCTCGCAGGACGCCTATAACCAGACGGCGGCGATGATCCAGGCGGCGGTGGTCCAGCGGCTGGACGAACTGGGCGTCTGATCAGAACCGCCACCAGCGCGGAGCCACCCCACCCATGCGCATCGCCATCGGCGGCGACCACCGAGGACACGACGCGATCGTCCACCTCTCCGAGCACCTTCGCGCGCTCGGGCACGACGTGCAGACGCTCGGCCCCGTCTCGCGCGAACCCTGCGACTACACCGACCCCGCATTCGCCGTCGCCTCCGCCGTTTCCGGCGGCAAGGCCGACATGGGCGTGCTGATCTGCGGCACGGGCATCGGCACCTGCATCGCCGCGAACAAGATGAAGGGCATCCGCGCCGCCCTCGTCCACGACGAGATCACCGCGCAGATGAGCCGCTCCCACAACGACGCCAACGTCATCTGTCTCTCCGCCGACCTCCTCGGCATCCGCCTCATGGACAAGATTGTGGACACCTGCGTCAACACCGAGTTCAGCGGCGGCCGCCACGCCAGGCGCGTCAAGAAGATCGGGGCGATCGAGGACGGCCAGGACCCGGCGGGGATGGCGGACTGACCGTTCCAAACCTCGGAAGCGCGAACCCGACCCGACCGAAAGCCGAAGAATCTCCATGAATCCCGCCCCCGCCGGAACCGGTGGTGGCCGGGCGGGTTTATCCTTGGTTGGGCGCCGCTCGTGGTTGGGCGGCCGAGATGGGTCTCCCGGGAGGCAACCTCCATGGAAGACATCCGCCGCATCATCCATCGCGCTCGGCTCTGGATCACCCTCGGTCGCTTCGCACGATCGCTCCTGATGGCCGCGACGATCGGCGCGGCGGCGCTGCTCGCGATCCTCATCGCCCAGCGCGTCTTCGCCTTCCCGATGAACTGGAACCTCACGTGGATGATCGCCGGCGGCGCGGCCCTTGTCGGCGCCATCGCGTGGACCATCGCGACCCGCCCGCGCGCCATCGACGTCGCCCGCATCGTGGACGATCGCGCCATGCTGCGCGAGTCCCTCAGCACCGCGCTCTGCGTCGAGGGCGCGACGGACGCGTGGTCCAAGGCCGCGATCGAGACCGCCAGCGTCGCGGCCCGGCGCGTGATCGTGCGCCAGGCCCTGCCCGTGCAGACGCCGCGCTTCTGGCCCGCGCCGATCGCGGCGCTCGTGGCCTTCGCCCTCTGCTGGATGTTCCTGCCCCAATGGGACGCGCTGGGCGCCCTCGAGCGCGCCACGAAGCAGGAGGCCAAGGTCACGCAGGTCGCGCAGGTGCAGGAGCAGGTGGCGGAGAACGAGGACCGGCTCAAGTCCATGCTCGCCGGGCTCGACGCGAAGCTCGACGAGGGCGAACTCGCGCCGGACGCCGGAGCCCCGCGCGATCCCGACGAGATCCGCCGCAGCGCCATCCGCCGCCTGACGAGCGTGGCCGACCAGCTCGCGGACATCCGCTTCGGTGAAGACGGCCAGACGCTCGATGAACTCCGGGACCGGCTCGAAGACCTGCGCCAGCCCGGCGCGGGGCCGCTGGACGATCTGGTGCAGGCATTGCAGGAGGGCGACTTCGGCGCGGCGAAGGAAGCGCTCGAGGCGCTCCAGGGCCAGCTCGACGCCGGCGCGCTCACGCCCGAGCAGCAGAAGCAGATCCAGGAGCAGATGAAGTCGCTCGCCGAGCAGCTCGAAGCGCTCGCCGGCAATAAGGATGCGCTGGAGAACGCGCTCGAGCAGGCGGGCATGGACCCCTCGCTCGCAAACGACCCGCAGGCGCTGCAGGAGGCGCTCGAGAACAACCCCAACCTCTCCGAGCAGCAGAAGCAGCAGCTCCAGCAGCAGGCGCAATCCAATAAGAAGGCGTCCGAGCAGCTCCAGAAGATGTCCCAGTGCGCCGGCCAGTGCAGCAACCCCGGCGGCATGAGCCAGGGCATGTCCGGCATGAGCGAGCAGCTCTCGCAGGCCGAAATGATGGCGGCGACGGCGGGCAAATCCGAGAAGGCCATGCAGGAGGCGCTCGACCAGCTCGGCGAACTCGCGGGCCAGCTCGGCGAGAACGAGTACGACCTGATGTCGATGATGAGGCCGAAGGGCAACCCCGGCGAACAGGGCGCGTGGAACCCGGGCGGCTCGAACAGCCGACCTGGCGCCCTGCAACCCGGCCAGCCGAGCGGCGGCCGCGGCCAGGGTCAGGGCGCCACCGGCTCCACCGCCGAGGCGGCCTTCAAGACCAAGCAGGAGAAGGCCAGCGGCAAGGACCACGGCGGCCCGATCGTCGGCAGCATGCTCGTCAAGGGCGCCCAGGTGAAGGGCGAGGCCAAGGCCGGGTTTGCGGACGTCGTGGCCGACGCATCGACCGCGGCGTCGGAGGCGATCGAGACCAACCGCGTGCCGCGCGAGTACCACGACGCCATCAAGCACTATTTCGGGCGTCTCGAGGCGAAGGCCAAGGCCGAGGGCCAGCCCGAGGCCGCGCCGGCGAACGAGAGCGACGCTCCCGCGTCTGACGAGAACGCGCAGAAGCCGTAACCTGCGTCGCTCGCGTCCCCTTTCTCTGGAGCCATCGCCCTCATGATCCGCACGGACCGCGTTTTCCTCGCATTGCTCGGCGCCGCCGCGGCGCTGCTCGCCGCCGTCGTCTCGCCCAACCACGCCCGCGCGCAGGGCGGCGACAAGGGCGAGGTCGTCCTCTACTACTCCGCGGACGAGCCGATCGCGCGCCAGCTCATCGAGGCGTTCGAGAAGAAGACGGGCGTCAAGGTCAAGGGCGTCGGCGACAACGAGGCCGTCAAGGCGACGGGCCTCGCGCAGCGCATCCGCGCCGAGAAGGACGCCCCGCGCGCCGACGTCTTCTGGAACAGCGAGATTCTCCACACCATCGCGCTCGGGCGCGAGGGCCTTCTGGCGCCGCACGAGTCCGAGGCGCTCAGCGACTGGCCGGAGCAGTACCGCGACGAGAACCGCCTGTGGCACGGCTTCGCACTGCGCGCCCGCGTGTTCGTCTACAACACCAACGAGCCGCCGAGCGTGAACATCAACGAGGAAGTCCGCCCGATCCGGCACGTCCGCGACTTCTTCCACCCGACCTTCAGCGGCCTCTTCGTCATGGCCCGCCCCGAGTTCGGCACCACCTACGACCACATCGCCGGCATGAGCACGCTCATGGGCGACGGCGATCTCCAGCTCTGGTGCTACCAGATGCGCAAGCAGCGCCTCCGCCTCGTGGACGGCAACGCCGCCGTCGTCCGCGCCGTCGCCATGGGCGAGGCCCGCGGCGGCATGACCGACACCGACGACGTCTGGGCCGCCAAGCGCGAGGGCTGGCCCGTCGACATGATCTACATCCGCCACGACAACTACGACATCTCCGGGCGCAACGTGGACGAAGCGCACGGCGCGCTCGTGATCCCCAACACCGTCGCGCGCGTCAAGGGCGGACCGAACCCGGACAACGCCGCGCTCCTCATCGACTTCCTCCTCAGCGCCGAAGCCGAGGAGATGCTCGCGCAGAGCGACTCGCGCAACATCCCCGTGCGCCCGGAAGTCGCGGCCAAGTTCCCCGAGCTCGCCGTGCCCGAGCCCGCCGTGATCGACTACGACGACATGGCCGACCACGCCGCCGAGGCGCTCTCGATCTTCCGCAAGGCGTTCCCGCAATGACGGCGTCGGGGGGCGATCGGCGCGCATGGCTCGCCGGCGCCCTCCTTCTCGTCGCGACGCTCACCGCCGCGGCCCTTCCATCAATCGGCATCGTCCGAGCATTCGCAGGCGACGCCGGCGCGCCGGTGGAAGTCTCCTGGACGCGCGAGGCGATGCTTCTCACGCGCACCCTCGGCGTCGCCGCGCTCATCGGCTCCCTCGCCGCGCTCCTTGCCATCGCGCCCGGCTGGCTCATGCGCACGCTCCCCGCGCGCTGGACCGCGCTCCTCCTCTGCCCTGTATTGCTCCCCGCCTACGCCTCCCACGCGGCATGGGGCCTGCTGCGCGCGCCGGGATCGTGGCTCGCCTCCGTGATCGCCTCCGACCCCGCGCGCCTCGCGCCGCTCGCGAACGGCGCGCAGGCCGTCGTCGGCCTTGCGCTCTGGTCGTGGCCCACCGCCGCGATCGTCATCGGCGCCGGCGCCCGCCGTATCGACGCCTCCGCGCTCGACGCCGCACGACTCCACGGCCGCGCCGCCGTGCTCCGTCTCTCACTCCGCGCCCTCGCGCCGTCGATCGTCGCCGGCGCCGGCCTCGTGGCGCTCGTCATGCTCGGCTCCGCCGTTCCGCTCCACCTTGCACAGATCGAAACCAGCGCCATCTCCGTGTGGCGCCGGCTCGACGAGACCGCCGGCGCCCGCGCCGCCTGGCTCGCCGCGGCGCCGCTCATGACCATCTCCCTCCTCGCCGGCGTCGCGCTCGCACTCTGGCTGGCCCGCTCGATGGACGCGCGATCGTCCGACCGTGTCACGCCCGCGCCGGCGCGCACCTCGCGCCTCGCGCTGCTCGCGACCGCGCTGATCTGGACCGCCTCCACCCTCGCGCCCCTCGCGCTCTTCCTCGGACACCTGCGCGAAGCCCGCTCCATCCCCGCCGTCGCCTCGTCCATCGCGCCCGCGCTCGGACACAGCGCCGCCATCGCCGCGGCCGTCGGCGCCGCCGTCGCGCTCATCGGCGCCATCACGTCGCTCGCCTGCTCTCTCCCCGGCGCACGCTCGCCGCGTCTCTTCGCCGCGGCCATCTGGCTCGTCCTCGCGCTCATGCCCGGCGTCCTCGTCGGCGCCGCGATCGCCCGCGCCGGCGCCATCCCGTCCCTGCGCCCCCTCGTCGAATCCTCCGGCGCGATCGCGCTCGCGCACATCGCCCGCTTCGGTGCGCTCGGCCTCATCGCCGGCGTCGCCCTCGCCCACCTCGAGCCCCGCGAACTCCGCGACCTCCGCCGCATCGAGCCGCGCCCCGCAATGGCTTGGCTGCGCGCCGCGCTCCCCATCCAGGCGCCCGCCCTCCTCGGCGCCGGCATCGCCGCCGGCGCGCTCTCCCTGCACGAGATCGAAGCCGCCGTGATGCTCACCCCGCCCGGATCGCAGACACTCTCCCAACGCATGCTCGGAATGTTGCACTACCTGCGCGTCGAGGAACTCAACGCCGCGGCGTCGATCGTGCTCCTCCTCTCCCTCACGCTCGCGCTCGCATCCAGCGCGCTCGCCTCCATCTCCATCCGCCGCCTCGCGCGCCTCGCCCCGCTCGCGCTCCTGCTGATCCTCCTCCCCGCCTGCGATCGCGCCGCGCCGACCGACGGCGCCGACATCCGCCCCATCGCCATCTTCGGCGAGGTCGGCACGCAGCCCGGCCAGTTCGTCTACCCGCGCTGCCTCGACGCCGACGACCACTCCCTCTGGCTCATCGACAAGAAGGGCCACGTGCAGCGCCTCAGCACCGACGGCCATCCCCTCGCCTCGTGGACGATGCCCGAGACCTCCAACGGCTTCCCCACCGGCATCACCGTCGATCCGCGCAACGCCGACACCGTCTACATCGCCGACACCCACTGCCACCGCGTCATGGTCTATCGCGTCAACGACGGCGAGCCCACGCTCGTGCGTCAATGGGGCGCGTTCGGTGAAGAGCCCGGCCGGTTCATCTACCTCACCGACATCGCCGTCGTCGACCTGCCCGACGGCTCGCGCCGTTTCTACGTCACCGAATACGGCGGCAACGACCGCGTCTCCTGCTTCGACGAAGACGCCAACTTCCTCTTCGCCTTCGGTGACGGCGAGGGATCATCCGCCACGGCCGACCGCATCGAGTTCCAGCGCCCTCAATCGATCGCCTGGCACGACGCGCTCCAGCGCCTCATCGTCGCCGACGCAGGCAATCACCGGCTCGGCCTCTTCACGCTCGACGGCGCGCTCGACCGCTGGATCGGGCGCGTCGACTCCGCGCTCGGGCCCATGCCCGGCGACGGCGAAGGCGAGTTCAACTACCCCTACGGCCTCGACATCCTCCCCGACGGCTCCATCCTTGTCTCCGAGTTCGGCGCCTCGCGCGTCCAGCGCCTCGACCCCGCGACCGGCCGGCGCCTCGGCGCCTGGGGCCGCCCCGGGCGCGAGCCGGGCCGCCTCGCCTGCCCCTGGGGTGTCGCGTCGATCGGCGACATCGCGTACGTTCTGGACTCCGCCAACCATCGCGTCGTCGCGTTCGATTCGACGCACCGGGGAGCCGGGGGAACCGCGCAGCGCCCATGACCGTGGGGCCCATCCAGTTCGATCAGCCGCTCTGGCTCCTCCTGGCGCCGATCCTGTGGCTCGCGTTCTGGTTCATCGCGCGCCACTCGCTCGCCGGGCTCTCGCCCACGCTGCGCTGGACCGCCATCGTCGTCCGCGCGCTCGTCGTCCTTCTCATCGCCGGCGCCATCGCCGAGCCCCACTGGCGCCGACGCGCCGAGGACCTCGCCGCCGTCCTCGTCATCGACTCCAGCGCGTCCATGCCCGGCGAGACGCTCACGCGCACGAAGCAATGGATCGACGAATCCCTCGCCGACGCGAAGCCCGGCGATCGCCTCGGCCTCGTCACCGCGGCCAAAGAACCCTTCGTCCAGTCGCTCCCCAGCAGCCGCGTCCGCGCGCTCGAGGTCACGCACTCCGGCGATCCCGACGCCACCGATCTCGCCTCGTCGATCCGTCTCGCGATGGCCGTGCTCCCCGATGACGCCGCGCGCCGCCTCGTCCTCGTCTCCGACGGCAACGAGACCGCGGGCTCGCTCCTCGCCGCGGCCGAGGCCGCCAAGGCCGCGAACGTGCCCATCGATGTCTGGCCCGTCGAGTACCGCATCGATCGCGAGGTCGCGCTCGAGCGCCTCGTCGCCCCGCCCACCGCCCGCGCCGGCCAGACCGCCAACGTCCGCTTCGTCTTCCGCACCACCGCGCCGGCCAACACGCGCATCCCCGGACGCCTGACGCTCCTGCTCAACGATCAGCCCGTCGACCTCAATGGCCCCGACGCCGGCGTCTCCGCGCGCATCGAGCTCGAAGGCGGCGTCGCGTCGCAGGTCGTGCCCGTCATGCTGCCGACCGGCGGCCCGCAGCGCTTCCGCGCGGTCTTCGAGCCCGACGATCCCTCCCTCGACGCCGTCGCGACCAACAACGAATCGCTCGCCGTGACCTTCGTCGAGTCCGAAGGACGCATCCTCTTCCTCGCGGACGACCTGATCGCGCACGAACCGCTCCTGAACGCCCTCCGCGTGGCCGGCCTCGACGTCGTCGCGCAGCCCACGCCCGCCACCTTCGAATCCGTCGTCGAACTCTCCGCCTACGACGCCGTCTTCCTCGCCGGCGCACAGTCCTACGGCTTCTCGCGCCGACAGCAGGAAGAACTCCGCGCCTACGTGCACGATGGCGGCGGCGGCCTCATCGTCACCGGCGGACCTAGCGCCTTCGGCGCCGGCGGATGGATTGGCTCGCCCCTCGCCGACGCGTTCCCGCTCCTCCTCGATCCGCCGCAGAAACAACAGCTCCCCCGCGGCGCCCTCGCGCTCCTCATGCACTCCTGCGAGATGCCGGAGGGCAACTTCTGGGGACAGAAGGTCGCCATCGCCGCCGTCGAAGCCCTCTCCCGCCTCGACCTCGTCGGCGTGATCGAGTGGGACTGGAACTCCGGCGGCGTGAAGTGGGCCTACCCCATGGCGCCCGTCGGCGACCGCACCGACGTCAAGCGCGCCATCAACAACCTCGTCTTCGGCGACATGCCCGACTTCAACGCCGCGATGATCGCCACACACAAGGCGCTCAGCGAAGCGCAGGCCGGGCAGAAGCACTGCATCATCATCTCCGACGGCGATCCCTCCGGACCCGGCACGCCGCTGATCCAGCGCTTCATCGACGCCGGCATCACCATCTCCACCGTCGCCGTCTTCCCGCACACCTCAGGCGCCGGCGGTCCGGACATGCAGAAGATGCAGAACATCGCGCTGGCAACGGGCGGCAACTACTACTTCGTCAACACCCGCAACCAGCTCGCCAACCTGCCGCAGATCTTCATCAAGGAAGCGCAGACAGTCCTGCGCTCGCTCATCTGGGAGGGCGAGCCCTTCACGCCGACCGTCATCAACGCGGGCGCCATCCCCGGCTCGCCGCTGCGCGGCCTGAGCGCGCCCCCCGCCATCACCGGCTACGTCGTCACCGCCGATCGCGAAGGCCTCGCGCTCACCTCGATGCGCAGCCCGACCGACGACCCCATCCTCGCGCAGTGGCAACACGGCCTCGGACGCGTCGTCGCCTACACCTCCGAAGCGTCCTCACGCTGGAACAGCGCCTGGCTGAGCTGGTCGCAGTTCAGCATGTTCTGGGAGCAGCAGACCCGATGGGCCATGCGCCCCACCGGCGCCTCCAACCTCGACGTCGTCACCGAACAACGCGGCGACGAGACCATCGTCTCCGTCGACGCCCTCGGCCCCGACGGCGACCGCCTCAACTTCGCCCGCATCTTCGGACGCGTCGTCCGCCCAGATCTCTCCGGCGAACCGATCGAGCTGCGCATGGTCGGCCCCGGGCGCTACGAAGGACGCTTCAAGTCCGACGACTCCGGCGCATACCTCCTCAACCTGCGCTACGAGGCCGAGATCACGAGCGAAGGCGGCGCCGCGGCCGTCGATCGCGGCATCGTCCAGGCCGCCGTCGTGCGCAGCGGCGGCGACGAACGCCGCGCGCTCACCTCCAACACCGCGCTCCTGCGCCGCGTCGCGGACATCACCGGCGGGCGCGTCCTCACCGGCTCGGCGCGCCTCGACGGCGTGTTCGATCGCGCCGGCCTGCCCATGCCCGTCGCCCGCCGCTCGATGTGGCTCGTCTTCGCCGTCGCCGGCGTGGGCCTGTTCCTCGTGGACGTCGCCGTCCGGCGCGTGCGCATCGATATCCGAGCGCTCCCACGTCTCCTGCGCGCCGGGCTCGCCAGGCGCCGCGAGGCCAGCGAGAAGCAGATCGACGCCCTTCGCGCCGCCCGCCAGCGCGCCAAGCAGGCCGCCGACGAACGCGCCGCCGCATCGAGCGCCGCGACCAAGTTCGAGGCGCCCAAGGACGGCGCCTCCGGCGCATCGCTCGACATCGTCACCAAGGACCAGCCCGCGCCCGTCGCCGATCGGCGGAGCGCCGCGACGAAATCCGAACAACCGGAAGAAGAAGGCATGTCGCGCCTGCTCCGCGCCAAGAAGCGCGCCCAGGACCAGACGCGCGACGACCAGCCACCGAACCCATCCTCCTGATCACGGAGTCAACGCATCATGGCCTCCATCCACGACGTCGATCCGCAGACCCCCGCCGAAGTCCGCGCCCAGTGCGAGGCCTTCCGCGATCAGTTCAAGAAGCTCGGCGACGAGGTCTCCA
>JBGTSD010000009.1:0-58066 GCA_041940385.1 Phycisphaerales bacterium
GCCGGTCTGCTCGTCTTCGCGGGTGAGCACGCCCTTGGCGAGGTACTCGAGGTTCACCTGGTGGACGATGCCGGTCGCGGGGGGCACGACGCTGAAGTTGGAGAGCGACTGCTGGCCCCACTTGAGGAACTCGTAGCGCTCGCGATTGCGCTCGAACTCCTTCTTGGCGTTGATGGTGAGCGCGACCTTGCTGCCGAACTCGTCGACCTGCACGGAGTGGTCGATGACCAGGTCGCAGGGGACGAGGGGGTTGATGGACTTGGGATCGCCGCCGAGGTTGCGCATGGCGTCGCGCATCGCGGCGAGGTCGACGACGCAGGGGACCCCCGTGAAGTCCTGGAGGACGACGCGCCCGAGGAGGAAGGGGATTTCGACTTCGTTGGGCGCGGCGGCGTTCCAGTTGGCGAGGCCACGGACGTCTTCCTCGCTGACGACGAATCCGTCGCAGTTGCGCAGTGCGGATTCGAGGAGGACCTTGATCGAAAAGGGGAGCTTGGCGAGCTTGTCCTTGGACATGACGCCGGCGGCGACGAGGGCGTTGAGGTCGAAGAAGACGTGCTCCCCGGCCTTGCAGGAGATGGTGGAGCGCGCGTGGAACGAGTCGGCAGTCGTCATATTCGGGTCCTGTCAGGATCGTGCGAGTTGCGAGCGGGGCATTGTAGAGCACGCGCGCGCGGGGATCGCGCGGGCGGTATCTTGCCCGCCCGGTGACCAAGCCAGATCCGGACTGGGGGTTTGCATGATCGACGTCGTGTGTGTGTGCGGCGCCCAGGGGCGCGCGCCCGATGAGCTCGCGGGCAAGACGGTTCGTTGCAAGAAGTGCGGCGGGCCGATTCGTATTGCGCCGGCGGCGTCGGATAGTTACGACATCGCGTACGACCTGGCGGCGCCCGCGCCCGCTGCGGTCGCCGTCGCGCCGCCGACGATGTCGACGGCGATGCCGGCTCCGTCACGACGCTCGAGCGCCCCTGAGCGCGCGTCGCGCTCGTTCTGGACGGACCTGCCGCTGTCGTTCACGTTCGTATTCCGTCCCGTGAACCTGCTGGTGTTCATCGGTGCGCTCGTTCTCGGCCTCGTGAACGAGTTCATGTTCGTGCCGTTCGTCTGGCTGATCCCCTTTGCGGCGCTGTGCGCTCTGTACATGGCCACGATCACGGAGACGGCGGGCGGCTCGGACGATCTTCCGAACGGCTCGGACTTCGACGGGCTGGTTTCGAGTCTCGTGTTGCCGCTGGCTCGGTTCGTGGGCGTGGGCTTCACGCTCATTCTGTTCGGGTACCTGCTGTACGCGATCTTCGCCATGGTCGCGGGTTTCGAGTCCTCCAACACGGCGGCGTACGTGATCGCTTCCGGCGCGGCGTTTCTGTGGCCGATCAGCATGCTGATGGTGGCGCTCAACGGAATTCTCGCCATGTTCCGGGTGGACCTCATGGTTCGGAGCATCGCGGCGGCGTTCGTGCCGTACCTGGCGATCTGGGGCACGGTGCTCGTCGCGCTCGCGCTCGTCGTGGCGCCGTCCTACTTCCTTCCAGCGAAGGAGGAGACCGATTCGATCAACCCGTTCGCGAACGCGCCGTTCCGCGCGGTCATGTCCGTCGCGCAGGTGTACGTGACGCTCGTGGCGATGCGCTGCATCGGGCTTTTCTACCGGCACTATTCGGATCGCTTCCCGTGGGATGGCGGCTGAGGTTTCGGCGCCATGCAGCCGTCGCACGAATATGACTTCCGCGCCGCCGCGTCGGACGATGATTTCCGGCAGATCGTGGCGCTGCAGGCGCTGAATCGGCCGGAGATCCTGGACCCGGCGGAGTTGGCTTCGCAGGGATTCGTCACGCTGCGGCACACGGTGGCGCTGCTGCGGGAGATGAACGAGCCGTGGCCGCACGTGGTGGCGACGGCGCGGGCGACCGGGGAGGTCGTCGCGTACGCGCTGATGATGCAGGCGAAGTTCCGCGATCGGTTCCCAGCGCTGGAGCCGATGTTCCAGCGGCTGGAGGGTCTCCAGCATCGCGGCAGGCCGCTCGAGTCGCTGCGCTGGTACGTGATGGGGCAGATCTGCGTGGCGCGCGAGCATCGGGGGCGGCGGCTGGTCGAGGGGATGTACGCGGAGCACCGGCGGCTGATGTCGCGGGACTTTGACGTGGTGATCACGGAGATCAGCCGCGCGAACCCGCGGTCGCTGCGGGCGCACGAGCGCGCGGGTTGGGACGTGATCCACGAGTTCACGGCCGAAGATGGGCGGGAGTGGGTGGTCGTGGCGCTTGAGTTGTCGGGCTGAGGCCGCGGCTCAGGCGCGCCACTTGATCGAGCAGCCGATCGCGTGGGTCTGCGGCCGGCGCACGGGGCGGCCGGCGAGGACGTCCTCGATGGCGTCCTTCAGGGGGCGGTCCTTGACGGCGCTCGCGTCCTTCGGGCTGTCGTCGAGCGCGCCCTCGTAGACGCAGACGCCCTTGGCATCGAGGAGAAAGATCTCCGGCGTGCGCTCGACGCCGTAGGCGCGGGCGACGTCCTGGGATTCGTCGCGCAGGTACGGGAAGGGCAGCGACCACTTCTTCGCGTACTCGGACATCTTCTCGGCGGAGTCCTCGGGGTGGGTCTGCGCGCTATTGGAGCAGAGCGCGATCCAGCCGATGCCCTTCGCCGACGTTTCCGCGGCCAGCGCGTTGATGCGCTCCACCGAGCCGACGACGTAGGGGCAGTGGTTGCACATCCACAGCACCACGAGGCCCTTCTTGCCGGCGAGCGCATCGGCCAGCGAAACCTTCGGGCCCAGCTTCGACGGGTTCTGGTTTGGCAGTGTGAAGGCCGGGGCCTTCGATCCTGGGGCCAGCTTCGGGGTCGTTTCGGCGGGCATGAGCGGTCTCCTTTCGGCGAATGGGCTCGAGCATCCGACCCTAGGCGGGCCAACCGCTATCCTTCCCGCCCCATGTCCATCCTCATCGACGCCAGCACCAAGGTCATCTGCCAGGGCATCACCGGCGCGTTCGGCGCGCTGCACACCCGCGGCTGTCTCGAATACGGCTCCAAGGTCGTCGGCGGCGTGACGCCCGGCAAGGGCGGCACGAAGGACGACAACGGCCTGCCCATCTTCGACACGGTGCGCCAGGCGGTGCAGGCCACGGGCGCGCAGGCGACGATGATCTTCGTCCCGCCGCCGTTTGCGGGCGATGCGATCCTCGAGGCGCTGGACGCGGGCATCCGCGTGATCTGCGCCATCACCGAGGGCGTGCCGGTGCAGGACATGGTGCGCGTTCGGGCGATCCTCGACGAGGCCAACGCGAAGCGCACGGCGGCGGAGCGCGTCACGCTGATCGGGCCCAACTGCCCCGGCGTGATCACCCCCGGGCCGAAGACCGGCGAGGGCGACTCCGTCAAGAGCCCGTACACCAACGCGGGCTGCAAGATCGGCATCATGCCCGGCTACATCCACACGCACGTGAGCCAGGCGAAGACGGGCAAGGCCGTGGGCATCGTCTCGCGCTCGGGCACGCTCACCTATGAAGCCGTGTGGCAGACGAGCCAGCTCGGGCTCGGGCAGTCCACGTGCGTCGGGATCGGCGGCGATCCGGTGCGCGGCATGAACTTCATCGACTGTCTCGAGTTGTTCCAGGCCGATGCGCAGACGCAGGGCATCCTGATGATCGGCGAGATCGGCGGGACGGACGAAGAGGCCGCGGCGGCGTACATCAAGAAGAACGTGACCAAGCCGGTCGCGGGGTTCATCGCGGGGCGGACGGCGCCCCCGGGCCGGCGGATGGGTCACGCGGGCGCGATCATCTCCGGCGGCGAGGGCGGCGCGGACTCGAAGATCGCGGCGATGAAGGGGGCGGGGATCGTGATCGCGGAGACTCCTGCGGACATGGGGGTCGCGATGGCGACGGCCATGAAGCTCCGGTAGACCCGCCGATATCGGGCCCAATGCGGTCCGCGTCGGGGTTTTTTCTGACCGCGGGGCGGAATATCCGTTGGAGCGTGCAAGATCAGGTGGTAGTTTCCCGTTGCGGCCTAGTCCGCGGGTGCGCCGTGCTCGCGCCCCTGCCAGCCCCCTGCAACCGCCCGGAAGGGTGGTCACAATCTGAAGGAGAGTCCGAATGCTGAATCGATTCGTGTGGCTGTCCGCGGCGTCGCTGTTTCTCGGCGCCGGGGCGGTGGCCAATGTCGCCGGCCTTGGCGTGGAAGCCCTGGACCAGTTCGCCCGTGACAACCCACGAGCCGGGCTCTACATGACCGGCGAGCGGGTCACCAGCGTGTACGGCCCTGCGTTCTCGCGCGGCGCCAGCCCCGAGGCCTCGGTCAACGCGTTCCTCGCGCAGCACTCCGGCGTGTTCGGCGTGACGCCGGGCGAGCTGGTGGTCGGCGGCGCCGAGCGCGGCGTGGCGGGCCCGATCGGTCTCATGCCGACGGACGACGGCTTCAAGTTCACCCTTTTCCAGATGCGCCACGAGTTCGACGGCGTGCCGGTCTTCCGATCCAACCTGAACCTGCTGGTTCGGAACGAGGATCAGTTCCCGCTCGTGCTGGCGCGTTCGTCGCTCCGCACGGTGGCGGGCTTCGTCGTGGACGACGCGGTCGCGGCCGCACCGAACGTGCCGATGGCCAAGGCCGTCGCGCAGGCGAACCACCCCCACCTGAACACGTTCCTCGAGCCGACGCTGGTGATCTTCGCCGGCGATGAGAACCAGGCGGCCGAGCCGCGGCTCGCCATCCAGTTCTACGCGACCACGGGAGACGTTCGGCGTTCGAACTACGACGAGTGGTTCTTCGTCTGCGACGCCGCGACCGGCGCGATCCTCTACGAGGAGCACGCGCGCTACGAGGTCGACATGCAGGGCAACGTCTCGGGCCTCGCGACCGACGGCCCCGGCGCCGACTTCTGCCACGCCGAGGTGGCGACGGGCCTGCCGTACGCACGCGTGCAGGTCGGCGCGGCGACCGTCTTCGCGGACGCGGCGGGCGACTTCGTCGTTCCCAACGTCGCGGGCGGCACGCAGACCGTCACGGCGTCCATCGCCAACGGCGAGTTCTTCCGGCTCATCGGCTCGGCCAATCAGAGCGTGAACGTCGCGGCGCCCGGCCCGGCGAACATCCTCTTTAATGCCGGCAACACCGAGTTCCCCCTCTCCGAGGTGAACTCGTACCTGCACTCGAACGTCATCCGCGACACGGTCCTCGCGTTCTCGCCGGCCTACCCGGTGCTGCCGAGTCACAGCGGGCCGATGGACGTGACGGTGAACATCGCCGACACGTGCAATGCCTTCTACAGCCCCTCGGGTCAGAACATCAACTTCTTCCGCGCCGGCGGCGGCTGCCCCAACACCGGCTTCACGTCGGTGGTCTACCACGAGTACGGCCATCACCTCGTGAATCGCGCCGGCTCCGGCCAGGGCCAGTACGGCGAGGGCGCGGGCGACGTCATGAGCGTCCTGCTCCTCGACGACCCGATCCTCGGTCGCGGCTGGTCGGGCTCCTGCTCGAGCGGCCTGCGTAGCGCGCTCAACTCGATGCAGTACCCCTGCTCGGCCGGCTCGCACGCGTGCGCCCCGCTCCTTTCGTCGGCGGTCTGGGACACGCGCAACGCCCTCGCGGCGACGAATCCGTCGGACTACCTCGAGATCATCTCGGGTCTCTTCATCAATTCGATTCTGCTGCACACCGGCTCCAACATCACGCCGCAGATCACGATCGACCTGATCACGCTGGACGATGATGACGCCGACATCACGAACGGCTCGCCGCACTACGCCCAGATCAATCAGGGCTTCGGCGCGCACAACATGGCAGGCCCGGCGATCACGGCGCTGGCGTTCGTCTATCCGGATGGTCTTCCGGGCGAGGTCAATCCGAGCGGGCAGACCTTCCCGGTGCGTGTGAGCGGCAACCTGAGCAACACGCCGCTGCAGGGCTCCGCCGTGCTGCACGTGGACGACGACGGCGACAACGTGTTCGAGCAGTACCCGATGCAGTTCGTCTCGAGCAGCGGCGGGCAGCAGACGTACAACGCGACGTTCCCGCCGGTGGACTGCCTCGCGGAAGTCCGCTTCTTCGTCTCCGCCGCGACGACGACCAACGTGACGGTGAACAATCCGTCCAGCGCTCCGAACGCGTCGTATCTCGCGATCGGCGCGTCCGGCGTGACGGTCTCCTTCGAGGACAACTTCGCGACGGACCTGGGTTGGACGATCGGCGCTCCGGGCGACAACGCGACGACCGGCGTCTGGGAACGTGTCGACCCGGTCGGCACCGAGGCCCAGCCCGGCGACGACTTCGATGGCGAGAGCACCTTCTGCTTCGTCACGGGGCAGCACACGACCGGCGGCGTCGGCGCTAACGACGTCGACGGCGGCACGACCACGCTGATCTCCCCCGCGATGGACGCCACCGGCGGCGCCGCGGCCTACATCTCCTACGCCCGCTGGTATTCCAATGACACCGGCGCGGCGGCGAACGCGGACACGTTCGTCATCGACATCTCCAACGACAACGGCGCGACGTGGACGAACCTCGAGACCGTCGGTCCGGCGGGCCCCGAGGCGTCGGGCGGTTGGAACTTCGTTCAGTTCCTCGTGGAGGACTTCGTCACGCCGACGAGCACCGTCCGGTTGCGCTTCCGCGCGTCGGACCTGGGCTCGGGGTCGGTCGTCGAGGCCGCGGTGGACGCGGTGTCGATGGACGTCTACGAGTGCGCGATCATCGACTGCCCCGGCGATCTCAACGGCGACCTCGTCGTTGACTTCGGCGACCTCAACATCCTGCTGGGCAACTACAACCTGACGGGCGCCGGCCTGGCCGGAGACCTCGACGGTGATGAGGACGTCGACTTCGACGACCTCAACGCGCTGCTGAACGCCTACGGCTCGGCCTGCTGATCGCGGGACGCGAATCTCGTTGACGCTCATCCGCCCCGGCGAGGCCTGCTCGCCGGGGCGTTTCTTTGCGCTCGATCCGCGTTCCGGCGTCGCTGGAGCCCTCCGCTAGCCCTCACTAGAATCGGCCCCCCCGCTCCCTCAGAGGGCGTTCCCGACATTCCACGCAGAGAGGACACCCGCCCGTGGCCCACGCCGCCAAGCCCTTCGTCTCGACCGCCAGCGCCTCCAAGCCCAACCACTACGACCTGATCGTCATCGGCGGCGGGCCCGCCGGGTACGTCGGCGCGATCCGCGCGGCCCAGCTCGGCATGAAGGTCGCCTGCGTCGAGCGCGACAAGCTCGGGGGCGTGTGCCTGAACTGGGGCTGCATCCCGACCAAGGCGCTGCTCGCCAACGCGGAACTGATGGAGAAGATCAACGACGCGGAGACCTGGGGCCTGTCGTTCTCCGCGGTGAAGGTGAACTGGGAGAAGGTCATCGGGCGGTCGCGCGACGTCGCGGGCAAGCTCAACAAGGGCATCGCCTTCCTCTTCAACAAGAACAAGATCAAGCACGTGCAGGGTCACGCGAAGATCACCAAGGGCGCCAAAGGCGGCCAGCCCTGCGAGGTGCAGGTCTTCGACTGCACGGTGAAGGACACGCTGACGCACGCGCCGGCGACGATTGCGCCCAAGCCGCGCGAGACGCTGACGGCGACGCACGTGCTGGTCGCCACCGGCTCGGTGGCGCGGGAGCTGCCGTTCGCGAAGTTCGACGGGGAGACGATCCTCGGTGCGCGCGAGGCGATGAACCTGCCGAAGCAGCCCAAGTCGCTGATCGTGGTGGGCGCGGGCGCGATCGGGATGGAGTTCGCGTACTTCTACCACTCGTTCGGGACGAAGGTGACGGTTGTGGAGATGCTGCCGCGGATCCTGCCCGTCGAGGACGAGGACGTGTGCTCGGCGCTCGAGAAGATCTACAAGAAGGCGGGGATGGAGATCCGCACCTCCACGACGACGACGGCGATCGAGAAGACCAAGTCGGGCGTGAAGGTCACCGTGGCGCCGGTCAAGGACGGCAAGGCGGACGACGCCAAGAAGGAGACGCTCGAGGCGGACAAGGTGCTGCTCGCCATCGGCGTGAAGGGGCGCTACGACGGGCTCTTCGACGATGCGCTGGGCCTCAAGACCGCGAAGGACCACATCGTCACGGACTACACGCCCAGCGCGTTCGGCGATCCCAAGCCGCTGACGTACGCGACGAGCGTTCCGGGGGTGTACGCGGTGGGCGACGTCATCGGGCCGCCGTGGCTGGCGCACGTGGCCTCCGAGGAGGCGATCATCTGCGTCGAGCGGCTCGCGGGGCACGATCCGATCCCGATCGACTACTCGGTTATCCCCGGCTGCACGTACTGCCACCCGCAGGTCGCGAGCGTCGGCTACACCGAGCGTGCGCTGAAGGAGCAGGGTCTCGAGAAGGGCAAGGACTACGAGATCGGCACGTACAACCTGCAGTCGCACGGCAAGGCGATCGCGTCGGCGCAGAACAAGGGCATCGTCAAGATCATTCGTGGATTGCCGCGGGGCGAGATCCTCGGCGGGCACATCCTCGGCGATCAGGCGACGGAGCTGATCAGTGAGCTGGGCCTGGCGCGTCGTCTCGAGGCGACGAGCGAGGAGCTGATCGTGACGGTGCACGCGCACCCGACGATGTACGAGGCGCTGCACGAGGCGGCGCTGGCGTCGGAGGGACGCGTGATCCACGCGTAAGCGGCGGCAACAGGCGAAGAATCAGGGTTGTGCGGGCGCGCCGGCGCGGTAGGGTGTTCTGCGCCCCGCTCGTGGGCAGGAGGAGGCCATCCCATGGTCCGTGTCGCTTCGTTGCTTCTGGCGGCGGGAACCGCGCCCGTGGCGCTGGGGATCCCGACGCTGTTCGGCGTGGATGTCAACGATCAGACGCTGGTCCGCATCAACGCGGACACCGGCGTGGTGGTGGAAGTCGGCTTCGTCGATCTTGGACAGGACACCGGGTTCGTCACGGACCTGGCGTCGGAGGGGGCGCGCCTATACGTGCTGAATTCGATCTATCCGAACGGCGCATTCATCGGCGAATTGAATCCCGGGACCGCAGCGACAATCTCCGCCGCGCAGCTCACGGTCGATGGCGTGAACGCCCCGAACGCGATTGAGTCGCTGTCGACGGACGCGCTGGGCCACCTGATCGTGGCGCTGTGGCGTCCGGGTTCGCCGAATATCGCCTCGTCCAGCCATCTCGGCAGGCTGGCGCTGAGCGGCGCCGTGACGGAGATCGTCAATCTTGGCGCGAGCGCGGACTTCGACGGTCTGGGTCGCGATCCGAACGGCGACATGGTGGGTCTGGACCGGGAACCCGGGCCGAACTATGTGCAGCTTCTCGAAGTCTCCCACACCAAGGCCGGATTCGACGTGATCGTCACGCTCCCGTTCACCGGCGACTTCAACATCGTGGACGACTGCGCCGTCTTTGAGGGCGACATCATCACGATCGATCGTGACTTCAAACGCGTCAACAGGCACAGCCGCATGACGGGGCAGATCACCTCGTTCGCCGCCTATCCGGACGCGTACTCGATCTACATGGCGACCGTCGTGGACCTCTGCGCCGGCGACGTGGACGGCTCGGGGTTCGTGGACTTCACCGACCTGAACATCCTGCTCGGCGCGTTCAACACCAGCCAGCAGGCGGGCGCCTACGACGGGCGTGCGGACCGGGACACCGATGGCGACGTCGATTTCGCGGATCTGAACCTCATCCTGTCGGGCTTCAACGCGCCCTGTGATTGAGCGGATTCTGCTTGCCTTGCCCCGGAGTGAAACGCACCTTTGGAGATCCCGCCTCATTCGCGGAGAGACCTCCATGAACAGACTCTGCGCCAGCGTCGCCCTCGGGCTCTCGATCTCGACCTTCGCCATCGCCGGCGGCGTCCCCGATCCGCTCGCCGCGCTCTCCGATGAGTTCAGCCACGCCGGCTCGATCCAGGCGTGGAGCCGGGTGGAGTTCACGGAGGGCTGGAACGCGACGCACCTCGAGGTGCACGATGTGAATGTGACGACGCCGGGCGCGATGACGCTCGTGCCGTACACGACGTCGTGGTACGAGAACTATCGCGGTCCGTTCGTGTTCAAGCTCGTCGAAGGCGACTTCGTGATGACGACGCAGGTGACGGTGTCGGCGCGTGACGGCGTGTCCGTGCCGCAGTCGCAGTACTCGCTCGCGGGCGTCTTCATCCGGGCGCCGCGCGACGTCACGCCGGGCACGTGGGCGCCGGGGCAGGAGAACTACGTGTTCCTCTCGCTCGGCCACGGCGACACGACGCCGCCCTCGTGGCAGCACGAGATCAAGACGACGGAGCAGAGCCAGTCGACGCTGTTCCTCTCGCCCGCGGCGGGGCCGGCGGCCCTGCTCCAGATCGCGCGCATCGGCGATGCGATCATCTGCCTGCGCCGCGCGCCCGGCCAGTCCTGGCAGGTCCACGGGCGATTTCACCGCGACGACTTCCCCGCGCAGATGCAGGCCGGGCTCGTGTCGTACACCGACTGGCTGAAGGTGCAGACGTTCGATCCGTTCCATCACAACTCGGTCACCGTCGCGCCGCCGCTGCCAGGTGATCCGAATCCGTTCGTGCCCTTCACGCCGGACCTGATCGCGCGCTTCGACTTCGCGCGCTTCGCCACGCCGATCGTGCCGCCGGAGCTGACCGGGCTGGACCTGACCGACCCCGGCGACGTGTCCGACGCGGCGCTGCTCGCGTTCCTGGGCGACCAGGCCCACGCCGCGGCGGCGCCGTGCCCCGGCGACACCAATGGCGATCGCGCCGTGAACTTCGCCGATCTGAACACGATCCTTGGGCAGTTCAATCAGTCGGGCGTCGGCCTTTTCGGTGATCTGGACGGCTCGGGCATCGTGGATTTCGCTGATCTCAACGAGGTCCTTTCCGGCTTCAACGCTGATTGTCCCTGACGGACGCCGCACCGCGGATTCGTCCGGTGCAATCCTCTGGAATCTCCGCCGGCGCGCGGTACGCTGACGCCGGCGCCGACGATTCGCCGCACTCGTCGCGCGGCCCGGCGCCCGATGCCCGCGCGCGAGCGGGCGTCTCTCGAGGAGATCACCCCTTGTCCATCACGCGTGCCCTGTTCACCGCCGGCGCGATCGGTGCGTGGTCACTTTCCGCTTCGGCGCAGATCACGATCACGCCGGTCATCGCACCGGGTCAGTCGGCTCCGGGCTCGGCGACGGGCACATTCAATGGGCCGCAGCACCCGACGTGCCAGACGATCGGCCGCCTGGCGCTCCAGTCATTCCTGACGAACACACCGAACCCCGGCGGCGACAACAACGGCGTGTGGCAGGCAGGCGGCGGGGTGACGCTGGCTGCGATCGTTGGACAGCCGATCACGGGCTCCGGCGCGGTCAATATCGTCGGCGTCAGCCCGCCGATTCAGAATCGCAACGGCGGCGTGTTCTTCGCGGGAAGGATGGACTCCGCCGGCGGCTTCGCTTTCGACGCGGCGTTGTGCTACAGCGCCGGCGGGCTTGCGGAGATCGCCGCGCGCGAGGGCGACGCCGTCGCTGTCATCCCGGGCGCGCTCATCGGCGAGGTCGGCGTCAGCGGCGTGGGCGACCTGGCGTTCAACGACGCCGGGCGCTCGGCGTTCATCGCGCCGCTCACCGGCGTTCCGTCGCCGGGTAATCGCGTCATTCTGGCGACCGACGGCGCGACGAGGAACTATGCGCTGGTCGCGCGCACGGGCGATCCCTCCCCGACGCCCGGCGGCGCGCCGTTCTCGTTCATCACGTCGCCGTCCATCAACGGGGCGGGCGATGTCGCGTTCTTCTCGAACATGAGCGCGGCGCCGTTCTTCGGGCTGTTCGTGCGCCCGATGGGCGGCGCGATCCAGAAGGTCGTCGCCGCGGGAGACTCGGCCCCGGGCATGCCCGCGGGCTGGACCCACACCACGTTCGTCGGTCAGAACAGCGGTCCGCCGCAGATGAACGACGCGGGGCAGTACGTCATCGCCGGCGGCGCCGCGGCGCCCGGCGGGTTCCCGAGCCGCGTCGGCGTGTGGCGCGGTGCGCCCGGCGCGTTTCAACTGCTCGCGCAGAGCCAGACGCAGGCGCCCGGCGCGCCCATCGGCGCGAACTTCAATGACTTCACGCCGCTGATCAACGGTTCGGGCGGCGTGATCTTCTATTCGAACCTTTCCTTCGGCGCACAGAACGCCGGCGTGTGGATCGTGTTCCCGGTGGCCAATGCGCAGCCGCGTCTGCTCACGCTGCTCAATGTGCAGGCGCCGGACATGCCTCCGGGCACGCTGCTGATATCGATCAGCAACGGCGGCGTGTCGTTCAACAACCGCGCAGAGGGTCTGATCAACGGCTCGATGAATTACGTGGTGAACAGCACGCCGGCGAACGGGCTCTTCGCCGGGCGCCCGGGGCGCCTGCGCAAGGTCGTGGCCTCCGGCGACATGCTCGAGGTGACGCCCGGCGTATTCCGCACGGTGATCTCCGTGCTCGCGTGGTCGTGGAACAGCCCGGAGTCCGGTCGGCACACCAGCATCAACGATCGCGGCGAGGTCGCGTTCTCGTGCAGCTTCGTGGGCGGCGGCGGCGGCGCCTTCATCGCGCGCCTCCCCCACCCCTGCCCCGGCGACGCAACGGCGGACGACCTTGTCGGCTTCGCCGACCTGAACGCGGTGCTCGCGTCGTACAACACAGTTCTGGGCAACCCACTCTACAACCACAACGCCGACTTTGATCAGGACGACGATGTGGACTTCTCCGACCTGAACGCGGTGCTGGGCGCGTTCAATACGGGGTGCTGAGCCAGAAGCATCGACGCCGACGATGTGCGGGAGCATGAGGCGACGGTACCGTGCGCTCATGATGCGCACAGCACTCGGACTCGCTCTCGCCGCGGCGCCGGCGTGGGCCGCCACCTACTACGTCGCTCCGCCCGCTGACGGCGGGTCCAACGCGAACCCCGGCAGCGCGTCGCTGCCGTGGGCGACGCTCCAGCACGCCGCGAACAACCTATTTCCCGGCGACACCGTGATCGTCGCGCCGGGGACGTACGCGGGCTTCAACGCGGTGCGATCGGGGACGAGCGCGGCGCCGATCACGTACTCGGGCCTGCCCGGCGCGCACATCAACGCGGCCGCGGCGCCGCACAACGGGACGAATCACCGCTCGCGCGTCAACCTCGACACGGTCTCCTGGATCATCGTCGAGGGCTTCGAGATCACGGGGACCAACGACCTGCGCAACAGCCAGGAGGGCGTGCGCATCGTCTCGCCGCTGAACGCCGACGCCGGGCACATCACGATCCGCAACAACCACATCCACCACAACGGCAACCGCAACATCCTGAGCGGATTCGTCTCCGACCTCGTCATCGAGCACAACGTGTGCCACCACGCGTACCGCGAGCACGGGATCTACGTCTCGAACTCCGGCGACCGGCACGTCATCCGCCACAACGTGTCGTACTCCAACTCCAACAACGGCCTGCACATGAACGGCGACGCCTCGCTCGGCGGCGACGGCGTCATGTCCGAGCTGGTCGTGGATTCCAATGTCTTCTGGGACAACGGCGCCGGCGGCGTCGCGTACATCGACGCGAACGGCAACGCGCAGGTCTCGACCGGCGGCGGGTCCGCCATCAACGGCGACGGCGTGCGCGACTCCCGGATCGTCAACAACATCGCGCACTACAACCACGCGAGCGGCATCTCGCTCTACCGCATCGACGGCGGCCAGCCCTCGTCGAACAACCTCGTGGCCAACAACACCATCGTGAACGCTCCGAACGCCCGCTGGTGCCTCAACATCCAGGACGGCTCCACCGGAAATGTCGCCTTCAACAACATTCTGATCAACCTCAACATCGCGCGCGGCGCCGTGTCCATCTCCACATCCTCCCTCGCCGGGTTCGCCTGCGACTCCAACCTCTTGACCAACCGGTTCGATCTCGGTGGATCGTTCCTGACGCTGGCGCAGTGGCGCACGCAGACCGGGCTGGACGTGCAATCGGCGCTCGCGGCGCCGGCGGACCTGCCCGCGATCTTCGCCGCGCCCGGTGATGCGCTCGATGCGGACTTCCACCTGACAGAGGGCTCGCCCGCGATCGACGCGGGTGTGGCGAGCTGGTCGGGCGAGGCAGCGCCGGCGTTCGACATCGATGCGCAGCCGCGGCCTGCGGGCGAAGGGTTCGACATCGGCGCCGACGAGCGTGCGCCGTGCGCGATCGTCGGCGACATCAACGGCGACGGGGCGGTGGACTTCGCCGATCTCTCGCGCTTGCTCGACGCCTTCGGCGCCAGCCTGGGCGATGCGGGGTTCGATCCCGCGGCGGACCTCGACAATGACCTCGATGTGGACTTCGCGGACCTAAATGCTCTGTTGTCCGTGTTCAACCAGTCGTGCCGCTGAATGATGGCTGATCGGACCTTGTTAGTGCGAATAAACCGGGGCTCGGCGACGTTTTCCGAGCAAGGGAGCGTCTTTTCCCGCGCCGCCGGGCCGATTCCTCTTGACCCGTCCGCATCCGATGACCCACTATCTGCGGAGAGAACCGCGGAACCCATCGATTCGGACGACTGTTCCCACCGCGACCATCCGCGGCGGCCACTACCCGGCCATCCGCCGCCAGCCCCGATCCCGTACGGAGAGTTTGGAATGACCCATCGCATTGCCCCGTTCCTCGCGCTGGCGTTCGCCGGCGCGGCTGTCGCCGCCGACACGAACGCGCCGTTCGACGACGCGCTCGCCGCGAATCTGTCCGGACGCGTCGTCGCGCCGCACCCGGTCGTCGAGGCGACGCCCTCGTCGGACCTCTGGCGCACGCCGTGGCTGGCGATGTGCTTCGCGCCCGGCACGTCGGACGACTACATGGAGCAGATGTATTTCTGGGTGCTCGCGAACTCCAGCGGCGAGAACGGCGAGCGCTACTTCCCGGGCGGCTCGTGGAACGGCGACGGCATCAACTCCGTCGGCACGCCCACGTCGCGCACGTACTCGTTCCCGTCGGACACGCTCGGCGGCATCGGCGGCGGCGCCAGCACGCAGAACGTGCTCAACCAGCGCTTCGTGCAGTGGTTCGGCAGCGTCAACGAGGGTCAGGACAAGGTCCGCGCCGTGTTCGACCGCTGGCAGACTCTCGCCGCCGTCACCTACACGCAGATCAACGACGACAACGCGTCGTGGGGCACGAGCGGCAACCCGAGCCGCGGCGACATCCGCATCGTGTCGATCAACATCGACGGCCCCGGCGGCACGCTCGCGTTCAACTTCTTCCCGACCAACGGCGACATGGTGATCGACTCCTCGGAGTCGTACCAGTCGTCGGGCAACAACTTCCGCTTCTTCCGCAACGTCGTGGCCCACGAGAACGGGCACGGCATGGGCCTTGCGCACTCCTGCCCGCAGGACGGCAGCAAGCTCATGGAGCCCGGCCTGAACACCAGCTTCGACGGCCCCCGCACCGACGACGTCCGCGGCATGCAGCGCATCTACGGCGATAACGCCGAGCCCAACGACACCGCCGGCCTCGCCACCAACCTCGGCCAGCTCGGCCTCAACCTGATCCTCAACGACCGCTCCATCGACAACGGCGCCGGCAACGCGTTCCACGAGGACATCGACTTCTACCGCGTCACGCTGCCCACCAGCGGCCTGCTCAACGCGTACCTGCGCGTCAGCAACTTCCCGAACTACCCCAACGCGCCGCAGGGCGGCGGCTGCCCGAGCGGCCCCCTCGTGCAGTCCTCGTCGATTCTCAATCTCGGCTTCCAGATCATCGCGCCCGACGGCGTGACCGTGCTCCACACCGCCAACGCCAACGGCGCGGGCGTCGATGAGTCCGTTGCGGACTTCGAGATCGAGACCGGCGGCAACTACTACCTGCGCGTGTTCACCACGTCCTCGGCGCTCGACATCCAGCTCTACCGCTTCGAGCTCAGCTTCGTCGGCGCCGGCTGCCAGGGCGACACGAACGGCGACAACATGGTCAACTTCGTCGACCTCAACAACGTGCTCACCGACTACAACCAGTCCGGCGCGTTCCTCCCCGGCGACGTCAACGACGACGGGACCTGCAACTTCGACGACCTGAACATCGTCCTCTCCAACTACAACGAGGTCTGCTGATCAGGCCCCCGGCCCATCTTTGAAACTCACCACGCCGCCGGCCTCCCGGCGGCGTTTTTCATGCGCCGATCGCCCCGCGGCGCCTCCCGCCCCCCGGGCAGGTACACTTCCCGAACAGCCGTTCCCGGCCTCGGCGGAACCGCCGCCCCCCGGGAGCCGAATCATGTGTTGGGGTGGGACCGGGCCCCGAGCTTTGTCCTCGCGCTCTCACCGATGACCACGAAGGAGAATCCCATGCCCCGGGGCCCCCGGAACCCGTCTTCGCTCCGCCGCCCGGCGTTCACGCTCATCGAGCTGCTCGTTGTCGTCGGCATCATCGCCCTTGTGGTCGGCATCCTCGTCCCCACGCTGGGCGCCGTCCGCGACGCGGCCCGCAAGACCTCGACGATGAGCCTGGCCAACGACGTCGCCACCGCCGGCACCTCGTTCATCACGGACAACCGGCGCGTTCCGGGCCGCTTCTCGCAGCTCGAGATGGGCGCCGCGACGAACTACAACTCCATCGGCTTCACCAACTCCGAGAACGTCCTGCTCGACCTTGCGGGCGGCATCGTCGCGGAGACCGGCTCCAACGATCCGAGCGCCACCAACGGTTTCGTCGACGTCGGCCCTGTCGCCAACAACACCGTCCGCGTGGACAACGGGCTCGTGGGCTCCGGCCAGTCCGACGCCGGCGGCGGCGGGTATCTGCGCCTTGGCGGCGATGTGCTCCAGCCCATCTCGGGCCAGCGCCACGACGACTCGGCGACCAAGGGCCCGACCGACATGGTCGACATCATCGACTACTTCGGTCAGCCGCTGGTGATCTTCAGCCCGGACGAGTCCGCGGTCATGCCGCAGTCGGAGTTCGCGCTCGAGTTCGCGTCGGCCACCGCCAACCCGGACCTGGACGAACTGGCTCTCTTCTACTGGTCGTCCAACGCCGGGTATTACGACGCGCCTGCGGACAACAGCCCCAACCCGGGCCTCGGCGCCAAGGGCATCCGCCAGTCCAGCCGGAGCATCCTGGGCACGATCGCGGGCCCGCAGGGCGCACCGACCACCGCCCATCGCGAGGCGTCGCTGCGCGGCCTGCTCGGCAGCCCCGCCTTCGCCGGCGAGGAGAACCCCGGCAACCCGTCGAGCCCGCTGACCCCGCTCCGCGCCCGCGGCAAGATCATCGTGATCTCCGCCGGGGCCGACCAGATCTACTTCGCCCGCGACCAGGACAAGGGCGCCGCGAGCCCGTCCGACCTCGCCGACGTCGGCAAGGTGATCGATTACGCCCCGATTCTGGGCAGCGGGGGCGGCGACACCCGGGCGAACGAGGTTGAGAGCTTCGACGACATCGTGATCTCCGGCGGCGAGTAAGGCCCGGCAGGGTCTATCCGGCACGTTGGGCGCCACTTCCGCGTGTGAAGGCGGTATAAAGCGGCCATGCCGCAAGACCTGCGTCGTCGTGCCGGCCGGCGTTCCATCGCCCTTGCCGCGCTCAACACCACCGTCGCCCTCGCCGCGTTTGTCGGTTCGGCGCTTGCCCAGCCTGCCCCGTCGAACGGGCCGCGCGACGTCAATCCGCGTTGGCACGCGCTGACCGGCGCCACGCTGGTTCCGCGTCCGGGCGAGACCGTCGAGAACGCCACGATCGTCATCAAGGATGGCGTGATCGTGTCCGTAGCTCCCGGCGGCGAGCCGCCCGCGGGCGCTCGCGTCTGGGACTACTCCGGCCTGACGATCTACCCGGGCCTGATCGACGCCCACCTCCCGGTGGAGACGCCCAAGCCCGACGCCAACGTGCCGGGTGCGCACTGGAACGATCGTGTCCTCTCGCAGCGGTCGGCGCTGGACGGGACCGGCCCGGCGAAGGGCGACCTCGAGTCGCTCCGCAAGATGGGCTTCACGGCCGCGGCGATCGCGCCCAAGGGCGGCGTGTTCCGCGGTATGGGCGCGGTGATCACGCTCGCCGATCCGCCGGCGGACTCCGAGGCCGGCGTCCAGCCGCTGCGCACCGGCGCGTTCCACGAGGTCGCGTTCGAGACCGGCGGCTTCGGCGACAGCAGCTACCCCGGCTCGCAGATGGGCGCGATCGCGCTCATCCGCCAGACGCTCAGCGACGCCGACTGGCGCGCCGAGGACCTCAAGTCCTTCAACGGCGGCAGCGCGTCGCGCGAGCGCCCGATGCCGGCCGTCGCGCTCGACGCCCTCGCGCGTCGGGAGAAGGACACCCCGCTGCTCTTCAACATCGGCGATGAGCTGGAGCTCCTCCGGGCCGCGAAGATCGCCAAGGAATTCGACCGTCCGGCGATGATCGTCGGTTCGGGCACGGAGTTCCGCCGGCTCGAGGCGGTCAAGGACACCGGCCTGGCGCTGATCGTGCCGCTGGAGTTCCCCGAGACGCCGAAGGTGCAGACCCAGGCCGAGGTCGAGGCCGTCGGTCTGCGCGAGCTGATGACGTGGGAGCAGGCGCCGACGAACCTGCGTCGCCTCGACGCGGCGGGCGTGACGGTCGCGCTGACCACGGACAAGCTCAAGAAGCGCGACGACTTCATGAAGAACCTGCGCAAGGCGATCGAGCACGGCCTCCCCGAGGACCGTGCGCTCGCCATGCTCACCAAGGTTCCGGCGTCGATGCTCGGCGTCTCCGACAAGGTCGGCGAGGTCGCGCCGGGGCGCATCGCCAACCTCGTCGCCGTCAAGGGCGCGCTCTTCGACGAGAAGGGCGAGATCCGCGACGTGTGGGTGGACGGGGCGCGCTACGAGATCAAGGCGGCGCCGGACCTCGACATGGTCGGCGAGTGGAACGTCTTCATCGGCGATCAGGCCGATCCGTTCGCGACGATGTCCGTCACGTCCAAGGACGGCCGTACGCACGCGATCACCGTGACCGAGGGCGAAGAGAAGATGAAGGCCCGCGCGGTCAAGTCGCTCGAGAACCGCGTGCACTTCCTCGTGGACTCCAAGGACGAGCCCAAGGGCGTGTACTCGATCTCGGCCGTGGTCGAGGGCGAGACGATGCTCGGCACGGGCACGGACCCGATGGGCGGCATGTTCACCTGGCGCGCCGAGCGCACCAGCAAGGAGCCCGCCAAGGCCGAGGAGAAGAAGGCCGACGACGCCGTCGCCGCGGAGGATGACCAGGACGACGACGCGAAGGACGAAGAGGACAAGGACGAGGTCGCGTCGAAGGACGACGAGAAGAAGAAGCCCGAGGTTCCCGAGACGTTCGGCTATCCGTTCGGCCCCTACGACGTCGCCGAGATCCCGGCGCAGGAAGACCTCTTCATCACCAACGCCGTCATCTGGACCAGCGGCCCCGAGGGCGTGATCCGGAACGGCTCGATGTACGTCAAGGGCGGCAAGGTCGAGGCGATCGGCGCCGATCTTCGCGCGCCGAACGGCGTGAAGACCATCGACGCCGGCGGCAAGCACGTCACCCCGGGCCTCATCGACTGCCACAGCCACACCGGCATCAGCAGCGGCGTGAACGAGGGCACCCAGGCCATCACCGCCGAGGTCCGCATCTTCGACGTGATCGATCCGGACGATGTCGGCTGGTACCGCGAGCTGGCCGGCGGCCTCACCGCCGCGAACCAGCTCCACGGCTCGGCGAATCCGATCGGCGGGCAGAACTCCGTCGTGAAGATCCGCTGGGGCGCGCGTCACCCGGACGAGATGCGCGTGGAGGGCGCGCCGGGCGGCATCAAGTTCGCGCTGGGCGAGAACGTCAAGCAGGCGAACTGGGGCGAGCGCTACACGAGCCGCTATCCGCAGACGCGCATGGGCGTCGAGGCGATCATCGTGGACGCCTTCACGGCCGCGAAGGACTACACGGCGGAGATGAACGGCTGGAGCAAGCTCTCCGCGTCCGACAAGGCGAAGAAGGCCCCGCCGCGCCGTGACCTCGAGCTCGAGGCGCTGGCGGAGATCCTGGCCGGCGAGCGCCTCGTGCACTGCCACTCCTACCGGCAGGACGAGATCCTCATGCTCTGCCGCGTCGCGCAGGAGTTCGGCTTCCGCATCGGCACGTTCCAGCACGTGCTGGAGGGGTACAAGGTCGCGAACGCGATCAAGGACGCCGCGATCGGCGGCTCGTCGTTCTCCGACTGGTGGGCGTACAAGTTCGAGGTGATCGACGCGATCCCCGAGAACGGCGCCATCATGCACGAGGTCGGCGTGTGCGTGTCGTTCAACTCCGACTCCGACGAGCTGGCCCGGCGCATGAACACCGAGGCGGCGAAGGCCGTGAAGTACGGCAACGTCGATCCGGCCGAGGCCCTGAAGTTCGTCACGCTCAATCCGGCGAAGCAGCTCGGCATCGACGGGCGCGTCGGCTCGCTCGAGCGCGGCAAGGACGCGGACTTCGTGATCTGGTCGGGCGACCCGCTCTCGACGTTCTCTCGCTGCGAGGCGACGTACATCGACGGGCGCGAATACTTCTCGCTCGAGACCGATCGTCGCCATCGCGAGCGCATCGACACGGAGCGCCGGCGCATCATCCAGAAGATTCTCGCCGAGGGCGCGAGCAAGTCCGGCGACAAGCCCGACGGCGACGCTCGACCCGGCCGCCCCGGCCGGCCGACGACCGACACGCCCCCGACCGAGGAGCAGCAGGCCTTCCTCGATGCGCTCATGGAGCGCAACCTCCGCCTGCTCCGCTCGGGCGTGGATCCCGAGGCGCATCGCTGCGGCGACTGCGGCATGGTTGACCTCCACGCGCACTGATCACCCGAACTCTTCTCCAGGGAACACAGCCATGACCCTGATCTCCAACGTCATCACCACGCTCGGCGCCGCGGCCATCGCGGCCGGCGCCTTCGCCCAGGACCTGGGCATCCCCGCTCCGGCGCAGTCGCGCCCGATCGTGATCCGCAATGCGACGATCCACCCGGTGTCGTCGGCGCCGATCGAGAACGGCTTCGTGCTGTTCGTGGACGGCAAGATCCGTCAGGTCGGGCGCGAGGGTGAGCCCCTCGACCTGCGCGAGCGCGTCACGCCGGACGTCGTCGATGGCGCCGGCAAGCACGTGTACCCGGGCCTGGTCAACCCGACGACGCTCATCGGCCTGCTCGAGGTCGGCGCCGTGCGCTCGACGCTCGACTACGCCGAGACCGGCGCCGTGACGCCGGAAGTCCGCGCCGCGGTGGCGGTGAACCCCGACTCCACGCAGATCCCTGTGACGCGCCTGACCGGCGTGCTCACCGTCGGCGTGATGCCCGAGGGCGGCACGGTCCCGGGCCGTGCGTCCGTCCTGCGCATGGACGGCTGGACGTGGGAGGACCTCGCGGTCCTCGACGACGCGGGCCTGGTCGTCAACTGGCCCAACGTCCGCCCGATCCGCTCGCGCTGGATGCGCCAGACCGACGAAGAGCAGATGGAGAACGCCCGCAAGAATCTGCAGGCGATCGAGGACGCCTTCGCCGCAGCCGACGCTTACTTCGCGGCGCGCAAGGCCGACAACACCACCCCCGTCAGCACCCGCTGGGAGGGCATGGGGCGCGTGCTTCGCGGCGAGAAGCCGATCTTCATCCGCGCGCAGGAGGCCGAGCAGATCCGCTCCGCCGTGTCGTGGGCGATCAACCGGGGCCTGAAGCCCGTGATCGTCGGCGGGCGCGACGCCGCACGCTGCACGAACCTGCTCAAGAAGCATGATGTCGGCGTCATCATCACCGGCGTGCACCGCCTGCCGTCGCGCGAGGACTCGTACTACGACGAGCCCTTCACGCTGCCGACCACGCTCGAAGAGGCCGGCGTCCGCTGGGCGCTCGGCGCATCGTCCACCGGCTACGGCAACGACCGCAACCTGCCCTACCACGCGGCCACCGCCGTGGCGTACGGGCTGGATCACGACGCGGCGCTGCGCTCGATCACGCTCTCCGCGGCGGAACTCCTCGGCGCCGGCGATTCGCTCGGCTCGCTGGAGCCCGGCAAGGCGGCGACGCTGATCGTCACCACCGGCGATCCGATGGAGATCACCACGCAGGTCACGGACGCGTTCATCGACGGCCGGCGCATCGAGCTGGAGTCCAAGCAGACGAAGCTCGCGGACAAGTACCGCGAGAAGTATCGCCAGCTCGGATATATCCCCTCGCTCGCCCGCTGATCAGGCGAGTTCGCCCGACTCCTCAAGGACATCCTCCACCTGCCGGGTGAAGAAGCGGTACGCGCCGACCATGGTCTCCGTGAGGACGGCGCTGGCGAGCAGCGCGAGCGCCATCGCGTCGCCGATGATCCCGCCCGTGTGCAGCAGCAGCGTGAGCGCACACTGCGCGATGCCCACGCCGGAGGCGAGCTGACCCGTCGCGCGCTCCATTGCGGTCGCGAGGCCGCGCCGGCCGAGCGTCGCCAGCCAGCCGACCGCCATGCCGCACCAGCGGCCGTCGGTCGAGGCGAGGAGCGCGAGGATGAGGCCGATCCAGAGCACTTTGCCGCCGGCGGCGACGATGACGTAGGGATCGAGGCGCATCGCGGCCGCGGCGCACGCGGACGGCGCGAGCACGGCGTACACCAGGCCGTGCAGCTTGCGTCGCAGGAATCGACCGAAGCGACGGCCGCCGGGGCGGCGCAGGCCGGCGACGCCGGGGATCGCCGCGACGGCCAGCCAGACCGACGACAGCAGCGCGGCGCCGGTGAGCAGCGAGACGCCGAGCGACGTCGCCGACGCCTGGTCCATGCGCGGATCGCGCCCATTCGGGCCTGTTCGCCGGGCGCGGGCGCCGGGCGCCGCCCAGCCCGCGGCACACGCCGCGCCGAACGCCGCGGCGGCGCGATGATCCACGCCGACGAACGCCGCGAGGATCGCCACGCACACCGCGATGACCAGTCCGGCGCCGATCGCGCCCGCGAGGCGCGCCCGCAGGCGATCCGACGGGGACATCGGGCGTCGTGACGAGCCCGCGGCCCGCAGAAAGTACGGCAGCACGAGCGCCCCTGCGGCGAGGCCGAGGCCCATCGCCCCCACCGTTTCAGCGCGCCGATCGATGGCGGCGAACTCGGCGCGAATCAGGGGGTCGATCGCTTCACCGTGGGCGGCGCGAAGTTCGTCCACTGCCTCCGGCGTGACATCGCTCGACTTCAGCACGGCGAGTTCGAAGGCATGCTCGCGCGCGAGGCGCTGGCGGGTCTCGCGCTCGTGCACGGCGCCGACGAACACGCGCTCGTAGAAGTCCGGCGCCGATCGCCCGAGGACTCCCGGCCCCATGAGCACGCCGGCGAGAATCCCGCCCGCCACGGCGCACGCCGCGCCGCCGCCGCCCATGAATCGCGCCGCCCGCATCAGCCACGCCAGCACGAACGCCGGCACGACAATGATCGCGACCACCAGCACGCCGATCGCCCACTCGGGCCAGTCTGCCCATGGCGTCATACGACGAGTCTACCGCGGGGGAGTATCCTGCCGCGCTATGCCGACCCTGGGCGCCTGGCTGCACACGCTCGACCCCTTCGCCGTGCGGCTGTCGCACGACGTCGGAATCCGTTGGTACGGGCTGGCTTACATCGCGGGATTCGTCGGCGCGTGGCTGATCCTCCGGGCGCTCGCCAAGCGGCGGCTGATCCTCCTGAACGCCGAGCAGGTCACCGATGCGCTCTTCGCGATCGTGCTGGGCACCCTTGTCGGCGGGCGGCTGGGGTACATCCTCATCTACGACCAGTCGCTGCTCTGGTCGTTCTCCAACGCGCCGCCGTGGTGGGGCGCGCTGGCGATCAACCGGGGCGGAATGTCGAGTCATGGCGGGATGGCGGGGATCGCCGTCGCGTGCTGGTGGACGGCGCGGCGCGCCGCCGTGCCTGCGCTGCACGTCATGGACTGCTTCGCGCTCGTCGGCCCGATCGGCGTGTTCTTCGGGCGGCTGGCGAATTTCGTGAACGGTGAATTGCTCGGTCGGGTCGTCGCGGCGCCCGGCGAGCCCGCGCCGGGCTGGGCGGTGAAGTACCCGCAGGAGTTGCTCGAGGGGCACGCCCCGGAACTGTCGGCCGAGCAGCAGCTCGCGCTGGACGACCTGCTTCTGCGCGTCGCGTCGCCGGGCGACACGAGGGGCGACGCCATCCGCACGCTGATCGACGACATCCAGAGCGGGGCGACGGACCTTGCGGAGGATCTTGCGCCGCTGCTCGCCTCGCGCCATCCGTCGCAGCTCTATCAGGCCCTCGCGGAGGGGATCATCGTCGGCGTGGCGCTGTGGCTCCTGTGGGCGAAGCCGCGCCGGCCGGGGTTCATCATCGCGTGGTTCTTCATCATCTACGGCGTCGGGCGCATCATCACGGAGTTCTGGCGCCTGCCCGATGCGCACCTCGCGGTGCAGCGGCCCGCGGGGCTTTCGTACGGCCAGTGGCTGAGCGCGGGGATGCTGGTGATCGGCGCGGCGATCCTGTGGAAGACAGCACGCGCCGCCCAAGCGCCGAAGATCGGCGGGTGGGCGACGCGTGCGCGCGAGGTCGAGACGCCGGGGGCGTCCGCTTAGGCGGAGAGGACCGAGTCGATCGCGGCCTTGAAGTCCGCCTTCTTGGTGAGGCCGACGAACTTCTGCTTCACCTGGCCATCCTTGAAGAGCAGGATGGTCGGGATCGCGGAGATGTTGAACTTCATGCTGACGTCGCGGTTGGAGTCGGTGTCCACCTTGCCGACCTTCAGCTTGCCGTGGTACTCGTCGGCGATCTCGTCGATGGTCGGCGCGAGCATCCGGCACGGCATGCACCACTCGGCCCAGAAATCGACCAGCACCGGCTCCTTGGAGCCGAGCACTTCGGAATCGAACGAAGAGTCCGTGAACTCGAGGGTGTTCTTGCCTGCCATGGAATCAGTCTCCTGTACGCCGCGGGCGGAAAAGCCGCCACACACCCCATTGGATGCCGCGGGGGAAGCATCGTATCGGGCATCCGCCCCGGGGACTAGCGGCGGGCCCCGATCGCGGGGGTCGCGGCCTCGAACGCACGGAACGCCCGTGCGTGCGCCGCGACGTCGTGCACGCGGAACAGCCGCGCGCCCCGCGCGTGCATCGCCAGCGCCGCGCCGATCGAGCCCTCGACCCGAAGGCGCGGCTCCTCGACGCCCGTGACACGCCCGATGAAGCTCTTCCGGCTCGCGGCGCCGAGCACCGGCAGACCCGTTTCGACGAACCGGTCCATGGCGCCGATCAGCTCGAAGTTCTGCTCGACGGACTTGCCGAAGCCGAGCCCGGGGTCGATCGCGATCGCGGCGCGATCGACGCCGGCCTTCATCGCCGCGTCGATGCGGTCCTCGAGGAACCGGCGCACGACCTCGACGACGCCGCCGTTCGAATAGTCCGGCGGCGCGTCGTAGCGATCGGAGTAACGATCATCCCCGGGCGGCGCGAGGCGGTGCATAAGGATGAGCCCGGCGCCGCGCTCCGCGGCGAGCGCGAACATGGCCGGGTCTTCCCGTCCTGCGGAGACGTCGTTGATCGCATCGGCGCCGGCGTCGAGCGCCGCCTGCGCGACGGAGGCGAGCGTCGTGTCCACGCTGATCGGCGCCCCAATGCCGGCGTCTCGAATGGCACGAATGGCAGGGACGATCCTGCGGATCTGTTCGTCGGCGTCGATGCGCGCCGAGCCGGGGCGCGTGGACTCGCCGCCGACGTCGAGCATGTCGGCGCCGTCCGTGATCGCGCGGCGTGCGGCCTCCGACGCGGCCTGCGGGGTGGGCAGGTCTCCCCCGTCGGAGAAGCTGTCCGGCGTGACATTGAGGATCGCCATCAGGCGCGCGCGATCGAGCGGGAGCATGCGCCCCTTGACGAGCCGCCATGACGCCGCGCCGCGGCTCACCTAGTTGCGCTCCGCGTAGAGCTCGTCCATCGACTGCCAGGCGTGACGCAGGTGCGGGATCGTGATGGATCCCCCCACCACCATGGCGACGTTGAGCGCGTCTTCCAGTTCATCCCGCTTGACGCCGGCCTTGACGCACTGCTCGAGGTGGTAGTCGATGCAGTCGTTGCAGCGCAGCACGGCGGAGGCGACGAGGCCGAGCAACTCCTTGGTGCGGGCGTCGAGCGCGCCGTCGCGGTATGCGGCGCTGTCGAGCGACAGGAATCGCTTGATTCCGAGGTGCTCGGTGGCGTTGAGCTTTTCCTGGCCGACGGCTCGTTCGCGCCGGAACTCGTCGATGGTGCGCCTGGGCATGGTGGCTCCTTTCGGGGCCATCACGCTAGCCGCTCCGGCGAGGCGCCGTCAGCTTCGGACGGGCTCGGGCTCGCGCGCCGTCGTCGCGGCGGGCGTGCTCGGGGCGGCCGGGCCGGCGCCGCGCTTGAGATGGGAGCGGGAGGCGTCGGCCTCGATCCGCGCCCTCGACGCCTGCTTGATCGCCGTGACGACGATGAAGGCGCCCACGACGAGGGCGATGGCGTAGATCACGCGTCCGCGGCCCATGCTGACGGCGACGCCGAGGAACGCGAAGATTGCGGCGATGCCGTACATGGCGAGCACGGCGCCCTTGACGCCGAGCGCGCGTTTGAGCTGGTGGTGCAGGTGCTGGTCGTCGGCCGCGCTGAGAGGGAGCCCGGCCATCTTGCGCCGGATGATCGCCAGCGTGGTGTCGATGATCGGCACGGAATAGATCAGCAGGCCCGCGATGACCAGGTGCGTGCGCCCGGTGTCGCCGAGCGACAGGATCGCCACGATGGTCATGAAGCCCAGCAGCATCGATCCCGCGTCGCCGAGGAAGATGCTCGCCGGGTTGAAGTTGTGCGGCAGAAAACCAAGGCATGCGCCGAGCACCGCCATGCAGAGCACGATGCGGGCCGCGTCGAGCTTGCCGTCGTTCGCGGCGCCGAGCGCGAGCGCGATCGCCAGCAGGCCGACCATGGCGATGGCCGTCACGCCGGAGAGCAGGCCGTCGAGCCCGTCGATGAGGTTGCTCGCGTTGCAGGCGCCGATGACGAAGACGGCGATGATGGCCGTGCCAGTCCAGTAGATCACGTCGACCTGGATGTGATCGCCGAAGACCACCGAGGCCCACGACATCCAGTCGGGAAGGTCGAAGCCGTAGACGAGGTTCTCGTTGTCCAGCCGCCGCCCGAGCGGCTTGAGCAGCCCGGTCGCGACCTTGACGCCGATGTCGTTGAACGCGAGCAGCGCCGCGGCGAAAAGCTGGCCGCCGATCTTGATGCGCGGGCTGATGCCCACGATGTCGTCCACGACGCCGATGACCGTGATCGCGGTCATGCCCGCGAGGATCGAGATGGGCACCGGGTCCGCGTCCGCCGTGTGCAGCTCCATCAGTTCCGGGCGAAGGAGCGCGAGGTACGAGAACACGACGCCGGCGAGGATGCCCAGATAGACCGCGACGCCGCCGAGGTAGGCGACCGGGATCTTGTGGACCTTGCGCGCCTCGCTCGGCCGATCGATCACGCCGTTGGCCACGGCGATGCGGCGCATGACCGGCGTCAGCAGCACCGACACCATGAAGGCGACGACGAAGACGCCGATGTATTGGTGGAAGAGCTGGAGCCAGGTCGGATCGGTGATCTGCTCGATCGCGGCCTCGGTCTCCGCGGGCCCGGGCAGCACCGGCAGCGACGACTCCTCGAGCGGACGAATGAACCCGGAGGGAGTCCTTCCCGGGTCGGTCGCCTGCGCGAGCAGATCGAAGGTGCTTGAACCGGTGGTCTGGTCCATGGACGTCGCTGGACCCGCTGGGGTCGATCATCGCGCCGCATCGAAGCGCGGCGCGGGGTTGCATCAGGACTTCTTGCGCTTCGCGCCGGGGCTGGGCATCTCGCCGGTCCCGCTGGTGTACTGGTGGGTCATGCGGATGTTCTTGCGGAAGTAGCCGCCGGCGGAGGAACGGACCGCGTTCACGACCACGCCGAGGAACTCGCCCTTGGCGTCGCCGAGCTGGTTGCGCAGGCGGCCGAGCAGGCCGCGCGTCTCGCCAAAGGCGCGAGCGACGAGGACCGAGGCGTCGACGCGTCCGGCGAGGACCAGAGCGTCGCCGGCGACGGTCATCGGCGGCGCATCGACCAGCACGAGGCCGAACTTCTGCTTGGCGTCCTCCATGAGCTTGGTCATGGCGTCGGAGTTGAGCCGCTCGTACACGCGGCTCGGACCGCTGCCCGCGGTGAGCACCGACACGCCCGGCGTCTTGCCGACCTGCTGCGCGGCGGCCTCGAGCGTCGCGCTGCCGGACAGCACGTCGCCGAGCCCGGGGCCTTCGGGCAGGCCGAAGATCTTGTGCATGCGCGGCCGGCGCATGTTGGCGTCGATCACGAGCACGCGCTCATCGACGGCGCAGCAGGAGCGCGCCAGGCCGGCGACCAGCGAGGTCGTGCCCGAGCCCGGCAGGCCGCTGACGAACATCACGCTCCCGCGCCCGACCTTCTTGACGAGGACGGTGCGGAGCTGGCGGATCTGCTCCGCCACGACGCCGTCGGGCTTCTCGGTGACGGCCACCTCGAGCGCGCTCGGGGAGGACGGGTCCTCCGCGATGTCGGAGATGACGCCGAGCACCTTGGTGCGCGGCAGGGCCGCGACGTCGGCCGGCGTGCGGACGCGCTGCTCCAGCACCTCGCGGAGCAGGATGACGCCGCTGGTGAGGAACAGGACGAGGAACGTCACGACGGGAACGACGAGCTGAATCTTGGGGAACGACACCTGGTCGGGCGTCGTGGCGCGGTAGAGGAGCGTCATGCGCGAGGAGGCCTGGCGGTCGACGGTCGCCTCGACTTCGCGGAGACGGGCCTCGTACTCGGACCGCTCGGTGGCGCGGCGCTCGGCGTCGTTCTTGATGGTCTCGTACTCGGCGAGGAGGATCGTGAGCTCGTTGGCGCGCGCCACGGCCGAGCGGAGCTGCTCCTGCGTTTCCGTGATGCGGACCGAGTAGTCCTGCGCCGCCTGGCGGGTGAGCGAGATCAGCGCCGAGAATCGCTCGGCGAGCAGGCGCTCCATCTCCTTGTCGCGCTCGATCTCCGCCGCGGCGATCTGGCTCTGCATGCGCTTGATCGCGATGTGGCTCGGGCCGAGGTCCTCGAGCATGGCGCGGAGCTGGGTGGTGAGCGCCGAGATGTTGGCGTCGTGGCGGGCGATGATCGGGTCCGCCTTGACCTCGTTGCGCATGAATTCGGGGTAGCGCACGCCGCCCGGCGCCGCGAGGTCGGACTCGTACTGCCGGAGCCGGTCGCGCGTGGACTGGAGCTCGTTGTTGTAGTTCACGAGCTGGGGCGAGAGCGTGGCGATCTCCTGCTGGGCGGTGCTGTGCCGGCCCTCGAGGGAGGAGATGGTGTTGTCGCCGAGGAGGTTGCGGGCGCGCTGCTCGAGCTGCTGGCGCTCGGAGTCGGACCGCTGGATCTGCCGGGTCAGCGCCTCGCGCTGCTCGGTGAACGCGGCGCTGGTGGTGCGCCGGAGGCGTTCGACGTAGGTGTTCGCCGCGGCGTTCGCGATCGTGGCCGAGTCGGCCTTGTCCCGCGCCGTGGCGGAGAGCATGATGAACGTCGTGTCGGGGAGCACGCGCGCCGAGATGACGTCCTCGAGCTCGATCGCGGCGGCGCGCTGATCGAAGCCGCCGGAGCCCGCGAACTGCGAGCCCCACTTCGTGTCGTTGCGGATCGCGGGCTGGTTCGCGATTTCCGTCAGCAGGTTCGGGTCCGTCATGACCGCGACCTGCGTGTACATGAAGAGCTGCATCTCGTTCTCGTCGCCCGTGTCGGTCGGCGAGTCGTCCGCGTTGGTGATCGGGCGGCTGGCCTGGAAGACCACGTCCGCCGTGTAGCGCGGCATCCAGATGCGCAGCGCGAAGTACGCCGCGACGCCGAGCACGATGCCGACGACGCCGGCGCCCACGAGCCACCACAGGTACTGCTTGAGCAGCCGCACCGGGTCGACCATGGTGTTGAACGAGCTCGCGCCGGGCGCCGGCCCCGGGGCGGGGCGGACCTGGGTCGAGGGAGTCGGAGCAGTGGGAGTGGTCATGGCCATGGTTGAAGCGTCCCTGTCGCGGAGTCGTCCTTCACATTATTCGGTCTTCTCGAGTTCCCGCATCAAGGAATCGAGTTCGGTCTGATAGGTCTGCTGGAGCAACGGATCCGACCCCATCTCGCGCCGGGCGTCCTCGGCGAGCGAGCGGGCGCGTCCGAAGTCGCGGAGCGCGATCTTCACCTTCGCCAGGTGAATGTTCGCCGCGATCCGGTTGAGGGCGTCGTCCGACGCCTCGAGCGAGCGCGTCAGGATCTGGTCCGCCTTCGCGAATTGATTCGTCTGGTAATACAGCACGCCGAGCGTGTCGAGGATCGCGGGGTTGTCCGGATCGCGCGCCGCCGCGCGCTCCGCGTACGCCACCGCGTCCTCCGGCTTGCCCAGGTGCGTCGCCAGCGTGAACGCCAGGTTGTTGTTGAATTCCGAATCGTCCGGCGAGAGCCGCAGGCCGGCGCGGTACTCGTCCGCGGCCTTCTGGTAGTCGCCGAGGATGTAGTGCAGGTTCGCGCGGATGCGGTGCAGGTCGAGGACCGAGAGCGGATCGCGCTGGGGGTCCAGATCCGACTCGATGCCGTCGAGGCCCTGGAGCGCCTCCGACCAGCGCGCCTGGTTCTGCGCCAGGTGACGCGCGGTCAGCACCTTCATGTACGCCGGCTGCTCGGCGAACGGCTGCACCTGCTCGATGAACTCGGCGATCTTGATCGAATCGCCGCCGAGCACGATGTCCACCTGACCGACCCACGCACGCGCCGTGTCCGAACGCTTCGAGGCGTCGGCATAGATCGACTCGAGGCGACGCAGCCCGTCGGGCGTCTTCCCGCGCGACGCGTCGATGCGCGCCCGGAACGCCTCGACCATCATGCGGTTGTCACGCAGCTCGTCCTGCGAGAGCGAGTTGATCGCCTGCTCCGCCTGATCCGCCTGCGGCGGACGGAGACGCAGCATCGAGTCCACCAGCCGGCCGAGATGCTCGACCTTGCCGGTCTGCTCGTAGCCCTTGCCGTAGAAGTTGACGGCCTGCCGGAAGTCCTCCATGCGGGCCATCACGTCGCCCGCGTAGACGTACCAGAGCGGCTCGTCGACGGCCCGCTGCTCGACCGCCAGGCGCGCCGCCGTCATCGCGTCGTCGCGACGGCCGAGGCGCACCATGTCGATGATCGACTCGAGGCGGATCTGATCGCTGAACGGGTTGAACTCGATGATCTTGTTGAGCTGCGCCACCGCATCGGAAAGGCGACCCTCGCGGGCGTAGATCTGCGCCAGCATGCGCCGGGGCAGGACCATGCTCGGACGGATCTGCGTCGCCTGATCGAGGTCGCGGATCACCGCGGGCGCCTGCGCCGGATCGGCGAACGACTGCTGCGCACGGCGGATGAAGGGCAGCGGGTCGGTCGGCGCGAGCTGCACCGCCTCGTCGACGAGCCGACGCGCCAGCGCCGTGTCGCCGCGCCCCGTCGCCGCGTCCACGCGCAGCAGGAGCGTCTGCAGGTCGCGTCCCTGCTTGGCCTCGATGGCCTCGATCGCCGCGACCGCCTCGTCCCAGAGGCGCATGCGCAGGAGCGCCTCGACGCGACGCTTGGCGACGATGTAGTCGCGGTCGGCGCCGCCGTCGAGCACGCGCTTGTAGGCCGCGGCCGAGGTCTCGTTGTCGCCCATCTCGAAGTAGAGGTCGCCGAGACGGCGATCCGCCTCCATGAGTTCGGGCGTCTGCGCGGCGCGGGCCGCTTCGAACGCTTCGATCGACTCGTCCCGCTGGCCGAGGCGCACGAAGTACTCGCCGAGCGAGAGCATCGCCGCGAGCCTGGTCTGCCCCGGCTCGAGCGACTCGATGTATTCCGCCCAGATGCGGGCGCCGCCCTCGATGTCGCCCTGTTCGCCCGCGAGTCGTGCACGGAGCGAGTTCGGGCCGAGCGCCTCGGGGCCTTCCTTGGGCAGCGATGCGAGCGCTTCGGCGGCGCCGGCGTAGTCGCCGAGATCGGTGCGGAGGCGGGCCATCGCCAGCGAGTTCTCCGCGTCGCTGGGATCGATCGTGAATCGGCGCTCGCGCGTGCTCAGCGCCACGTCCTTGTCGCCGTACTGCTCCTCCAGCTCGAGCCACGCCGAGACCAGCGCCGGCTCGTTCGGATTGAGCGCCCGCGCCTTGCGCGCCACGGCGAGGGCTTCTTCGGTGCGCTGCAGCTCGATCAGCATGCCGATGAGCGGGCGCACGGTGGTCGGGTCGGTCGGGCGGATGTCCATGGCGCGGCGCATCGCGTCGAGGCCGGTCTCGATGTTGCCCTTCGCAATGCGCGCCTGGCCCAGCAGTCGCCACGCCGGGGCCGAGAAGGGCATCTGCGTCGTCGCGCGATCGAGCGTCGCGATCGCGGCGTCGACCTTGCGCTCGGCGAGGTCGAGTCGCGCCTGGTAGAGCTGCCCGTTGAGCTGGTCGACGTTCGCCTTGGCCGCGAGCGTCGCCTGCTCGCGCGCCGACGCGAAGTCCCCGGCCTCGAGCGCTTCGACGAACTGGATCTCGATGATGCGCGAGTCGTTGGGGTCGAGCGCGATCGCCTGGCGCAGCGTCTCCTCCGCCTCTTCGAGCCGGTTGCCCGAGCGCAGGATGTAGAAGATCTGCAGCAGCTTGTCCATCTCCGGCACTTCGGACTGCCGGATGTACTCGAGGCGCACCCAGATCGGGTCCGGGTTCTGCAGCTGGAGCTTCGCCAGGACGAGCTCCTGGTTCTTCGGGAACTTCTCGAGCCCCTGCTCGACGAGCTGCTTGGCCTGCTCGATCTCGTTGCGCGCCGTGTGCACCGTCACACGCTCCACCAGCGGGCGGGGATCGTCCGGCTGCTCGCGCATGAGGCGGTCGAGGATGCGCTCGGCCGTGGCGAACTGCGGCGGGTCCTGCAGCCGGGCGCGACGGGCCTCGAGCAGCGCCCGCATCGTGGGATCGGAGATCGCGTCGGACTCCTGATTCTCGATGAGCGTGCGCAGCGTCTCGTACCACGTCTTGATGCGCGGATTGTCCGGATCGACCGCCTGCAGACCCTTGATGCGCTCGTACGCCTTCTGCACGTTCTGCAGACGCATCTCGATCTCGGTCGCCTCCATCTGCGCCGTGTAGTTGGAGGGCTCGATCGTCAGGATGCGGTCGTACTGCTGGATCGCCGCGCCGAGCGAACCGTCGCGCTCGAGCGCCTTGGCGAGCATGAACAGCACGCCGGAGTCGCTCGCGCCGGTGCGCGTGTTCAGCTCCGTGAGGAGCCGGATGGCGTCGGAGTTGCGGCCGTCGTTGACGGCGATGAGCGCATCGGCGCGCAGCAGCGTCAGATTGTCCTCGCTGACGCGCTCCGCCAGCCGGTCGCGCGCCGCCTTGACGCGCGCCATCGCCTCGGGCTTGCTCTCTTCGGGCGTCTTCGACCAGATCTGGAGCGTCTGCTCGACCTGCGCCGCGACGGCCGACACGCGCTGCGAACGCAGCACGATGCCCTCGAGACTCACCGGAAGATCGGGCATGTCCACGATCTTCTGATACTGCTCGATCGCCTGCTCGTGCTGGCCCGCCTGGCCCAGCGCCTCGGCGCGGAGCAGCAGCAGCACCGGGTCCTGCGAGCGCGTACTCAGCAAGCGCTCGACCACGCCCAGCCACAGCTCGGCGCCGTCGTCCTTGCGCGCGGCGAAGAGGTTGCGCTGCAGACGCACGAGGAACGGACGATCGATCGCCGCCTCCGGCATGCGCGTGACCGCGTCCACGATCGGATCGAGCCCCGCGCCCGCCTCCCGGATCGCCGCGTCCTTCGTCGCCACCGTCTTGGCGGCCTCGAGCTTCTCGTCGGTCTCCATCTCCCAGAGACGCATCATCGGGCGCGCGTCGTCCGGCGAATTCGCCACGAGCGTGCGCAGGTGCGCCTTGGCCTCGTCCCAGAGACGCTGATGCTCGTCGAGTCGGCCGGCGCGCTTCGCACGCGTCGCGTCCGCGACGAACAGCTCGGCGATGCCCAGCTGCGCCTCCACGTCGTTCGGGTCGGCCTCGATCGCCGCCCGCAGGTCGTCGATGATCTGCTGCTTGGTCTGCTCGTTCGGGTCGATCGTCCGCGCGGCCGCCAGCAGCGCCAGACCGCGGTAGCGGCGCAGCCGCTGCGTGTCCGGGTTGACCTGCGCGAGCGCCGTGATCGAGCGGTCCGCGGCCGTCGCGATGTCCGTCCACGTCTGACCCGAAGCGCCGACCAGCCGGCTCTGCTCGTCGAGGGCCCGCAGGTAGTCCTCCTGCGCCGCGACGTCGCTCGACTGCACGTTCGCGAGCTGCTGCAGGATGCCCATGTAGTGCTTCTGGTAGGCGTCGCGATACGCGACCTCCGTCTCCGGCACCACCTTGATGAGCGCGTCGCGCCACTTCTTCAGCCAGCGCACGTTCGTGCGGTCCTCGCTGACGGCCATCGAGTACTCGTCCGCGGCGCCGCGGAAGTCACCGACCTCCATCAGCTTGTCGCCCGCGCGCTCGTGGTCGTCGCCCGACCGGGCGACGACCTTGTACGCGAGGAACGCGGCGCCGCCCGCGAGAACCACGAGCGAGACGCCCAGAATCGCCACGAACTTGATGTTGACCTTGCCTGCCATTTCGAATCCGTTCCAATCGGTTGCCGAACGTCTGTCCTGGCCGCGCCGACGCCAGCGCGGCCCAACCCTCAGCTCTGCTCCTGACTTCGCCGCGGATGATCCGCCGGGTACCGGCCCTCCTGGACCTCGATCCAGTCAGGCAGGCACCGCATGATCTCGGGCAGCCCTTCCTTCAGGAAATCCGCCGCCTGCTCCGCGAGCTCTTCCGCCGAGTTCGCCTGGAAGCTCGTGAACTGCACCTTCACGAAGTAGGCGTAGTAATCCACATCGCGGAACGCCAGGGCGCGAACGTCCTCGGCGGTGGGCGCGATGCTGTTGTTGGCGATGAAGAAATAGCCCGCGAAGATGGGCTGCTTGACGCCCGGCGCCGCGAACTCCATGACGTTCATCCGGAGATCCTGCACGTCGAACGGCAGTCGCACCCGCGCGCCGTCCTGCGTGAACGCCTGCAGCACCTCGCGATCGCCGGTCGCCGTCGGATCGGGCGTGTAGCCGCTCACATCGAGCGGGATGCGCACGCGCCCGTGCCGGCCGGAGATCGACATGCCGCCGCCGACGAAGCAGCGCTCGGGAACGTGCGGCACGGTGTCGATCATGCCCGTGTAGTACGCGGCGTGGAAGTCGAGCAGCGTCTCGACGCCGTTCCACTTCGTGGCGTAGGCGCGAGAGACGTAGTTGTCGGTGTCCAGCTCCTCGAGCGCCTCCGCCGAGAGCACCTCGTCGGAGCCGTAGCGCTCCCACGATCCGACCTTCGTCGGGATCGCGTGCACCTGCCGGCCGCCCGGCGCGTAGATCGCCGCCTTCTGCACGTGGATGCCGAGCAGACCGATCGTCGCCCGGAGCCCGACGGCGGAGCCGATCAGGATCGCGAACGCGGCGAGGAACGCGGGGCTGGTGAGCGTGGGGCGCCTCATGCCGCCGCTCCCGGCGCGGGCTCGTGCATGATCCGCTTGAGAATCCACACGATGCCCATGTACGCGAGGAACGCCGGCACGAGCCAGAGGACGCCGATGAGCGTGTGGGCATCGCCGGCCGCGAAACCGGGGTTCCAGAGACTGACCACCGCGAGCGACACGACGCGCAGGACGTTCGTCGCCAGCGCGACGGGGATCGCCATGAGGACCAGCGCCACCCGCTGCCACCACTGGCGGCAGGAGAGGAACGCCACCGCCACGCCGAGCGCGAGGAACGCGATCACCATGCGCATGCCAGCGCACGCCTCGGCGACGTTCAACGGGATCGACTTGCCGCCGCTGCGCACCGTCAGCGTGTTGCCCGCGAGGTCCGTCGTCAGTCCGCCCGCGTTGAGCACGATCCAGGCCCCCTCCGTCGCGAGGAGCTGGAGCTGGAAGGTGATCATGCCCATCAGCTTGTCCGCGAGCGTCACCCCGAACGCCAGGTACGCGATCGGGAAGGCGAGCGCGCCGAACATCCGCGGGCCCAGCAGCATCAGCGCGATGCCGCCCACGCACATCACCAGCGCAAAGCCCTGGAACATGTGCACGCCCGGCGCCGCCGTGAGGGTGAACAGGAAGTAGATCGCGATGCCCAGGAGCAGCGGCATCACCCCCGGCCAGAACACCGCCGGGCGGAGCTTCGCGATCGACTCGCGCCGCGTCCACACGACGTACATGCTGATCAGCGGCACCATGTAGGCGTGGCCCCAGTCGGCCGCCTGCTCGCTGCTGAAGCGATGCTGACGCAGGAACCAGTCCCAGAAGAGCGCGACCAGCCCAAGGAGAAGAAGCCCCGCGATCGCGAGATTTGACGGCGTCAGCCACGCGCGCAGGAAGTCCGACGGCGACTTCGCCGTCCCCCCCGCCGCCGCGCCTGTCGCCGCCATCGTGCTCACCGCCGCGAAAACCTCCTCGCCCTCGTCTGCCAGCCCTTCACCCGGCCGGCGCCCTGAGCGCGGCCATCGCGTTGATCGCCCTCAGAGCAACCTTACGAATGGTTCCGGGCCATGTTCGGCGTCCTGCCAGATCCGATCCCGACGGAGCTCCGCCCCATCGGCCAGGCACGCTCGCGTTAGCCGCCGAGCCGGTTCACCGGCGGCGCACCGAACACGTCGTTGCCGAAATTCCGGTCCAGAAGGAACCCGAACCCGTACGTCATCCGGAAACCGTTGCGGATGATCGCCGCCGGCTGCGCCCAGAAGTGCGTGCCGACGTTCACCTGATCATCCGGCTTGAGGAACATGTCCGGCTGCGTGCCCTCGAAGATGGCCCGCAGATTCAGCCGGATCGTCGCCTCGCGATCGTCGCCGATGCGGCGCGTCAGATCCACGCGCTCCGGGATGCCCACGGCGCTCAGCCCGCCGGCGGACGTGATCGCCTGCTTGAGCGTCAGTCGGCCGACCTGCGGCATCTGGTAGACGCCGGGCCGCGCAATGCCGGGGCCGCCGAGGTACACGAGGCCCAGATCAGGGCCCGGCACGCTGATGACGTCGCCCGGACGGATGACGATGTTGTACTGAGCCGCGCCCTTCAGGAGCGGTCCCGTGGGCACCTCGATGATGCGCTGCGTCACGAGGCGGGGCTCGTCGGCCGAACCCGGCCCGGCGCTGTCGGTCGTCTGCGCCTGCGTCACCTGCACCCAGCGACCGTTCAGATACATCCATGAGCCCTGACCCGGTGTCGCCGGCGCATCGCGACGCGTCGGCGGCGTCGGCGCGGTCTGCGGCTCGATCAGATCGATCGGCGGCTCCGGGGGCGGATCGTTCGCGGTGTCCTGCGTCAGCACGGCGAACCCGACGGGCTCATCGGACATCGCGCCCGGCTGACCGCCGCCCTCCTGGCCCTCGAGTTCCTTGAGCAGGTCTTCGAGACTGCGCTGCTCGGACGGGCCCTGCGGGCGGGCCGGCGTCGTGGCATCGGCGGGAGTTCGCGCGCCGGCCTCTTCCGTCAGCGGAACCTGACGAATGACCTGCACCTTGCGGATCGTCGGCGAGATGCCGCCCGCTTCGGTCAGCGCCTCGAGCAGCCGGTAGTCCGGCGCCGGGATGAAGTACCGACCGACGCCGGAAACGGCGCCGAAGATCGAGAACGTCGCCTGACGCTGGCCGGACATCGTCACGGCCACCAGCGGCGGCTCGCGCATCAGGCCCTGATTCACAACCTCCTGGCCGACCTTGAGACGGATCTCTTCGGCCGTCAGACCCTGCACCGGGATGCGACCGAGCTGCGGCAGATCCAGCATGCCCTGCGTGTCCACGATTCGGTCGTAGATCGCGGGCTGACCCACCGAGATGAAGTCGTAGATCTCGACCCGCACGGTGTCGCCGGGACCGACGGTGTAGTCGGACACGACGGGAATCAGGTCCTCCGGAGTGACCTGCGTCACTTCGACGTAGTCGCCTTCTTCCCGCTCGATGACGTCGATGCGTTCGAGGATCGGCACGACCGTCGGCGTGTGCTCCCAGCGTCCGACGACGCTCGGATCCCACAGCCACGAGTCGGTCTCGTGCCCGCACGAAGCCGCCATGGTCGCGAGCGCCAACGCGAACGCCGCACGCGCCTTCGACGCGCGGGTGCTGGCCCGGCGACCGACATCCCGACGCTCTTCTGGGCGGCTTCGCCCGGCTCGCTGACTCACTGCCATCTCCTTTGCAATTCGGCTCAACATCGACGGGCTCGCGCCCCTTCGCCAAGGACCCTCGGTGGGGTTGGCGGCACGGACAGACATCTCGACTGGCGTCTCCACGCCGAAGGGTCACCGATTCCCTGGCCCCAGCGCAAACCCGGCTGGTCTATCAACCTACCAGTCACTAACGGGCTGTCAACGCGATCCGGAGGCCTTCCATCCTCCCCAGACCGCCGATTTCAACATCGTCTGATCGACCGTCCGTCCTCCCTCCATTCAACGCGGACGCCCGCTTTTTGGCGCCCATGCCCCCACGAACCGCCGCTTCCTACCCGGAATCCACCCCGCTGGTTCGGGAGTTTGCCGATTCCACGACTACACTGCCGCCCGGATGACTCCGCCCATCCCCAACCCCACCCAGGACCCCGCGGCCCGCGAGCGCACCCTCGCCCGTCACCCGCGTCCCCTCGGCGGTGATCCGCTCAAATCCGCCGGAATCCCGCTGGTCTCTCTGACCGGCCTGGTCCTCAACAACCGCGACGGCGCCGCGGCGGACGCGCGCCAGCACCTGGCGCCCCGGCGCAAGCCAGACTGGCTCCGCGCCAAGCTCCCCGGCGGCCCGGGCTACTCCCGGTTGCGCAACATCATGTCCGAGCACAACTTGCACACGGTCTGCGAAGAGGCCGGCTGCCCCAACATGGGCGAGTGCTGGGCTCGGGGCGTCGCCACGATCATGATCCTGGGGGATACCTGCACGCGGTCCTGCGGCTTCTGCAACGTCAAGACCGGCAAGCCGCCCGTCCTTGACCTCGACGAGCCCCGCCGGGTGGCCGAGTCCCTCGCCCTGATGGGCCTCAAGCACGTGGTCATCACGAGCGTGAACCGGGATGAATTGAAGGATGGCGGCGCCGCGGTGTGGGCCGAGACCATCCTCCGTTCGCGCGAGGCGTGCCCGGGCATGTCGATCGAGGTGCTGATCCCGGACCTCGAGGGCAACTGGGACGCGCTCCAAATCATCATCGATGCGCGGCCCGAGATCCTGAATCACAACCTCGAGACTGTTCGCCGCATGTATCCCGCGGTTCGTCCGCAGGCGAAGTTCGATCGCTCGGTCGAGTTGCTCCGTCGCTGCAAGGAGGCGGGGCTCGTGACCAAGACCGGCATCATGGTCGGCATCGGCGAGCGCGACGACGAAGTACTCGACCTGATGGACAACCTCCGCGCCGCGGCGAACACCGACATCCTCACGATCGGCCAGTACCTGCAGCCCACGCGCAATCACCTGCCGATCGATCGCTGGGTGACGCCGGAGACATTCGCGCGCTACCGCGAGCAGGGCCTCGCGCGCGGCTTCAAGGTCGTCGAAAGCGGCCCGATGGTGCGCTCGAGCTACCACGCCGACGAACAGGCCGACCGGCTTACGGGCGACGCCCGCGAGACTCATGACGCGATGGAGCGGCTGCTAAACAGGCAATAGCCGTCCACTGGGTGGCACACTGCGGCAGCTCTGGGCCGCGGTGTGCAGATCAACCACCTGCTCTAATGCACCACATGGACCCCGGCCCACCCCGGCGCACCATGCGTCGCATTGAGACGTCGTACGACGTCCGGTTCCTGACTTTCTCAACGCACCAACGGATGCGAGTTTTCGGCGATCCGCGGAATGCCACGATCTTCGCAGCAAGTCTGCGAAATGCGGTCGCGACGCATCAGTTCCGCCTGATTGCGTGGGTGCTCATGCCAGATCACGCGCACCTACTTCTACGCACGCGCGAAGGCGCCTCCACCGTTCCCACAATTCTCAACAGCATCAAGACCCCTTGCGCTCGACAGATCGTGAAGCATTGGCGCACGCTCGATGCCATCCCCGCCGACGCCCGGGATGGTGTTCGCATTCGCATCTGGGAGACCGGTGGAGGCTTTGATCGCAATATCTGGTCCGATCGAGAGTTCGAGGAGAAATTCTCGTACATCCACACCAATCCGGTCCGGGCAGGGCTGACGACTCGCCAAGTCGACTGGCCGTGGTCCTCGGCTCGATGGTGGTCGACAGAGCGGACTTTGGATTGCATTCCATGTGTGCACGCAAACGATTAGGCGTCATGAGGAGCACACCGCGGCCCAAAGCTGCCGCAGTGTGCCACCCGGATTGGAGACTCAATGCCCAGGAAAGCAACAACCCAACTGACTGAGTTTCACTGGCATGAAGCGCTGGATCGCACCTTTGTCGTCATGGAGCTACTCGAACGAATCGTGCTCGATCACGACGTCATTCGATCAACCCCAGCGCTGAAGCGGCAAGCCGAGACGGCGCATCGACACCTGAACTTGCTCTACCAGAAGGTGGGACGCATGGATCCCGAGCGGGCGGGAGCTCCGGGCCGGCCCTCGCAAGGCCGAAGAGTACGCTGAACGCCATGTCATCCCCTCAGCCATCCCGCCGCGAGTTCTTCCTCGCCATCTCGACCCGGGCGCGAGTCATCCTCCTCCTCGGCATCTTCACCACCTTCTCCGGCCTGGGCGCGGTCATGATCTTCACGGGCTTCGTTCCACTCCGTCCGCTCTGGCTCGCCGCGACGATGCCGCTGCACAGCGGGTGCAGCGCGATCCTGTGGGCGATGTCGTTCATGTGGAGCCGGAAGCTGATTCCCGTCGCCATCTTCTTCTCCGCCGGCGTGTCGACCGCCGGCATGTGGTACGCGTTCTCGCACGGCCTCGTCACCGAGACCTCGCCCCGCACCGGCGCGGCGCTGATCGTCGTCGTCGTGGCGAGCGTGCTCATCATCCTGGGCTACATCTGCTTCGGCACGTTCGTGCAGAACGAGGTCACGCAGAAGATCCGCATGCGCACCGAACTCGACCTCGCGCAGAAGATCCACGAGTCCCTCGTGCCGCCGATCGATCTGTCGTTGCCGGGCGTCGAGGTCCACGCGCGGTCGCTCGCGAGCAGCGAGATGGGCGGCGACCTCATCGACGCCGTCCAGCGCAACGGACGGCTCGACCTGATCCTTGCCGATGTCTCAGGGCACGGCGTGCGCGCCGGCGTGGTGATGGGCATGCTCAAGGCCGCGCTGCGTTCGCAGCTCCAGGACGACCGCCCCGGCGCCGACGATCTCGGCCACGCGCTGCGCGCGCTCAACGCGGTGCTGTCGGGCGTCGTGGCGCCCGGCATGTTCGCCACGCTCGCGGCGCTGCGCATCGAGGACAGCGCCGGCCCGGACGCGCGCCGCCGCATGACCTGCGCGATGGCCGGGCACCTACCGATCCTGCGCATCGATTCCGCCGGCGCCGTCCACGAGTTGCCCAACGACCATCTCCCCCTCGCCCTGGACGACGAAGAGTCCTACGTCTCCGCCGATCTTGAGTGCGAGCGGGCCGACCTTCTGGTCCTCTACACCGACGGCCTCACCGAGGCGGCGTCCGCCTCCGGGGAGCAGTTCGGCCATCGGCGCATCGGCGAGATCGCCGCCGCGCGGCGCACCGCGTCGTTGCGCGACATCGCCGACGCCATTCTGGACGCCGTCGCCCGGTTCTCCTCCGAGCGCGCCGACGATCAGACCCTGCTGCTGGTCCGCATCCGCTGACCGGCGCCGGACATCCAACGCTCCGTGAAGCTCGCGACCCCGCACGGACGGCCCACGCCCCGCTCGACCTACAGTTCCCGCATGACCGGCGAGACCAATGGCGCCCACGATCCGCGGCTGCTGGAGATCGCCGATCAGGCGTCGCTGCGCGATGGTGAGCTCGCCGGCGAGCCGGTGCGCATGGAGCTCGTCACGCCCTATCTCCAGGCGCTCGAAGAGAAGGACGGACTGACCGCCGCGCACACCTGGCGCGTCACGCTCTACACGCGTCTGCTCTCCGAGGAGTTCGGCCTGGACGCGGACCGCGTCGCGCGCATCGGCGTCGCCGCGGCCCTGCACGACATCGGCAAACTCGACGTGCCCCGCGCCATCCTGCAGAAGCCCGGCCCGCTCACGGACGAAGAGTTCGCGATCATCAAGACGCATCCGATGCACGGCTGGCGCCGCCTGCGCGAGCTCGGCGTCACGGACCAGGTCGCGCTCAACCTCGTGCGGTATCACCACGAGCGCATCGACGGCAAGGGCTACCCGGACGGTGTCGCCGGCGAGACGATCCCCATCGGGGCGCGATTCTTCGCCGTCATCGACACCTTTGACGCGCTCACGAGCATCCGGCCCTACCGCGCCGACGTCGGCCACGCCGCCGGCGATCGCGCCTTCGAAGAGCTGCACAAGGGCGTGAACACGCGCTACGCGCCGCAGGCCGTGGAGGCGTTCTTCCGCCTCTACCGGCGCGGCGAGGTCGACTGGATCATGGAGTACTTCAACGACACGGCGTGCCCGCTGTCCTACGGCGAGTTCCATCATGTCGGCAAGGTCGGCCGCTCCAGCGCCGTCTCGCGGAGCGCATGAACGTCCGAACGATCAACCTCGCCGACGCGTTCGCGACCTTCTCCGAGCACTGGTCGCCGCGGGTCGCCGGCATGGTCAACGACTGCGCCGTCAAGCTCGTGAAGTTCCAGGGCGACTTCGATTGGCATCACCACGAGCACGAGGACGAGATGTTCCTCGTCGTCCGCGGCGAGTTCACGATGCGTCTCCGCCCGCCCCACCACGACCTGCGGATCCGCGAGGGCGAGTTCGTCATCATCCCGCGCGGCGTCGAGCACTGCCCGAGCGCCGCGCGCGAGGTCCACGTCCTGCTCTTCGAGCCCGCGACGACCGTCAACACCGGGAACGTGGTCAGCGAGCGCACGCGAACCACCCTCCCCGCCCTCTGAGCGGACGGCGACCGAACGCAACCTCTTGACCCCCGCGCCGATATCCCTACGCTGGGCCCGCCCAAGCCCCGTAAGGAGTGCCCTCCGCCATGTCGCTCCCGCAGCTCTCGCAGGAAGAAGTCCGCACCTGGTCCCTCGAGCAGAAGGACCGCTGGTGGCTCGAGAACGTCTTCAAGGGCGACATGCCGCAGCTCACCCTGCGCTCCGGCATCACCGGCTTCCTCCTCGGCGGCATCCTCTCCGCCACCAACCTGTATGTCGGCGCCAAGACGGGCTGGACGCTCGGCGTCGGCATCACCTCCGTCATCCTTGCCTTCGCGTTCTATAAGGTCCTGGCGCAGATCGGCCTCGGCAAGGAGTTCACGCTCCTCGAGAACAACTGCATGCAGTCGATCGCCACCGCGGCCGGCTACATGACCGCGCCCCTCATCTCCTCGCTCCCCGCCTACATGATCGTCACCGGGACCGAGCTGACCTGGGGCGTCATCTTCCCGTGGATCGTCATCGTCGCCATCCTCGGCGTGCTCTTCGCCTTCCCGCTCAAGAAACGGTTCATCAACGACGAGCAGCATCCGTTCCCGGAGGGTCGCGCCTGCGGTGTGGTCATGCACACGCTGCACGCCGGCGACGCCGCGGCCGGCATCTTCAAGGCCAAGCTCCTCGCCGCCGCCGCGCTCGGCGCCGCGCTGATCAAGTTCTTGCAGGCCGACGGCATCATGCGCTTCGTCCAGCGCACGCCCGAGGGCGAGGCGCCGCTCACCTTCTGGCACTACTTCGACGATCCCTACTACTGGTTCGCCGAACGTGGCCTGGCGCCGATCCCCGGCATCAACGGCGTGCCTCTTCCCGAGCTCACGATCCGGCCGGAGATCGATCTCGCGATGATCGGCGCGGGCGGGCTCATGGGCATCCGCACCGGCGTGTCGCTCCTCATCGGCGCCGTCATCCACTTCGCCATCCTTGCGCCCTGGGCGATCCAGAATGGCGACATCGAGGGCGCCGTGCTGGCCAACGGCGAGATCGCCTACGGCTTCCGGCGCATTACTGCGTGGGGCCTCTGGTGCGGCGTCACCATGATGACCGTCGCGTCGCTCCTGGCCTTCTTCTCCAAGCCGCAGATCATCTTCTCCGCGTTCGCGGGCATGCTCGGCAAGAAGAAGGAGGGCAGCGACGTCCTCAAGCACATCGAGCTGCCGATGAGCGTGTTCGTGATCGGCATCCCGATCCTCGGCGCCATCGTCGTCTTCATGGCCAACCGCTTCTTCGACGTGTCCTACGTCCACGGCATCATCGCCATCCCCCTGGTCTTCATCTTCACGCTCATCGGCGTCAACTCCACCGCGCTGACGTCCATCACTCCGACCGGCGCGCTCGGCAAGCTGACCCAGCTCACCTACGGCGTCATCGCCCCGCAGAACATCAAGACCAACATCGCCTCCGCCGCGATCACCGCCGAGGTCTCGTCCAACGCGTCGAACCTGCTGATGGACATCAAACCCGGCTACATGCTCGGCGCCAAGCCGCGCCAGCAGGCGATCGGGCACGTCATCGGCATCATCGCCGGCGGCCTCGCGGCCGTGCCGCTCTTCAACATCCTGTTCATGCGCGAAGGCATCGCGGGCATGCAGAGCGATGAGTTCCCGATGCCCGCCGTGTCGGTGTGGACCGCCGTCGCCGAGATTCTGACGCAGGGCGTCAACACGCTGCCCGAGAGCGCCAAGCACATCGCCATCGGCGGCGCGATCGTCGGCCTGCTGCTCGAGATCGTGCGCATCGCGACCAAGCACAAGTTCCCGCTCTCGCCCGTCGCGATCGGCCTGGCCTTCGTGATCCCGTTCTCCACGTGCTTCGCGATGTTCCTCGGCTCGTTCATCTTCTGGGCGGCCGGGCGCATCTTCCGCAAGCCGGAGACGACCGGTCACCGCGTCTGGGTCGATTCGTACGAACCGATCTGCGCCGGCATCATCGCGGGCGCCGCGATCGTCGGCATCGGAGACGCCCTGGTGGTCGCGTTCCTGCTCGACTGACCGGAGCCGTCTGGGACACGAAATAACCGCTCCGCTCCGCCGTTGAACCTCGGAGACCAGCCATCCGCGCCGGCGGCTCGCGCCGGCGCGTCCGAGGAGTTCCCATGATGCGCCTCGCCGCCGCGCTCTGCGCGATCGTGCTCGCCGTCCCCGCGCTCGCTCAGCCCGGCCCGCTCCCGCCCCCGCCCGTCCCGCCGCAGAACCCCATCACCGAGGCCAAGCGCGTCCTCGGCAAGGCGCTCTTCTGGGACGAGCAGCTCTCCTCCGACAACACCACGGCCTGCGGCACGTGCCACATCCCGGACTTCGGCGGCGTCGATCCGCGCACCGCCGCGCGTCATCCCGGCGCCGACAACATCCTGAACACCGCCGACGACGTCGTCGGCTCCTTCGGCCTGATCCGCGCCGACGTCGCCGGGTCCTACGACCCCGACGAGGTCTTCTTCCTCCAGCGTCAGGTCACGCGGCGCGCCGCCAATCCGATGATCATGGCCGCGTACGCGCCGCAGCTCTTCTGGGACGGGCGCGCCTCGGGGACGTTCGTCGATCCGCAGACCGGCGCCGTGCTCATCCCGAATGGAGGCGCCCTCGAGAGCCAGGCGGCCGGCCCGCCGGTCAACGACGTCGAGATGGCGCACGAGGATCGCGACTGGGGCGCCATCGCGCACAAGATCCGACGCGATCGACCGCTCGCCCTCGCCACCGAGCTTCCGCCGGACCTGTCCGCCGCGCTCGCGAGCAACCCGACGTATCCGCAGCTCTTCCGCGCCGCGTTCGGCGATGCGGAGATCACCGGCGCGCGCATTGCCTTTGCGCTCGCCACCTATCAACGCACGCTCGTGCCGAATCAGTCGCCCCACGACCTCAACCAGCTCACGCCCCAGCAGCTCGCGGGACGCAACACGTTCCAGGCCTCGCGCTGCGCGATCTGTCACGCCGGGCCGACGTTCACCAATCAGACCTTCCGCGTCATCGGCGTGCGCCATTTCACGGAGGATCAGGGCCGGCGCGAGGTCACGGGCCTCTTCGGCGATCGTGGGCGCTTCAAGGTCCCGACGCTTCGCAACGTCGGGCTGAAACCCAACTTCATGCACAACGGCCAACTCACCACGCTGAACCAGGTCCTCGACTTCTACGCCAACGCCAACGGCCAGCAGCAGTTCCCCGAGAACCTCGATCCGCTGCTGCCCGTGCCCATCCTGCCGCCGCAGCGAGCCAATCTCATCGACTTCATCGCCAACGGCCTGACCGATCCGCGCGTGCGCGACGGACTCTTCCCGTTCGATCGTCCCACGCTCGCGTCCGAACGCATCGAGACACGTCCGGAGCTGATCGGTGCGGGCGTTCCCGGCGCCGGCGCCGTCACGCCGCGCATGATTGCGCTCGATCCCACCGCCATCGGCTCCGACGCGTTCCGACTCGGCCTCGACGATGCGCTCCCCGGCGCACAGGCGTTCATGGCGATCTCGTCCCAGTCGCCAAGCGGCGATGTGCTCGAAGCGGAGTCAATCGTCGGACCGTTCACCGTCGGCGCCGCGGGCCACGCCACGTTCCACTACCCCGTTCCACCCGACGCCACGCTGCTCAACACCACCACCTGGTTCCAGTGGCGCATCACGGACCCGAGCGCATCGGGCGGCGTCGCGCTCTCTCCCATCGCCGCGGCCACGTGGTTCTGCGGCGAGTGCGAGACGATCTGCCTTGCCGACATCGACGCGGACGGCCAGATCGGCTTCACGGACCTCAACCAGCTCCTTGACCAGTACCAGGCCGCGGGACTGGGCTTCTCGGCCGACCTCGATGGCGACGGCGACGTGGACTTTGCGGACCTGAATTTGCTCCTCGGGGCGTTCAATCAGCCGTGCTAGCGGCCCGAAGCGCGCCATAATGGAGGGTCAGCCCAGCCCGGCCCCGCGGCGCCGGGCACGACCTCCACCGAGGAGACCAGGCCAGTGCGGCATCGCGCTCTCGCTCTTGCTTCCCTCGCGCTTACCGCGACGGCGTTCGCGCAACCCCTCCCGCCGCCTGTCGTCCCGTCCGAGAACCCGATCACCGAGCCCAAGCGCGTCCTCGGCAAGATCCTCTTCTGGGACGAGCAGCTCTCCTCCGACAACACCGTCGCCTGCGGCACGTGCCACCAGCCGCGCACCGGCGGCGTCGATCCCCGCCCTGCGATTCACCCCGGCTTCGACGGGATCTACCAGACCGCGGACGACGTCAAGGGATCCTTCGGCATCATCCGCGCCAACGCGAACGGCGCCTACGACGAGGACGGCACGTTCTTCCTCCAGCGCCAGGTCACGCCGCGCACCACCAACTCGATGATCATGGCCGCGTACCTCCAGTTCCTCTTCTGGGACGGACGCGCGCGCGACAAGTTCACCGATCCGGATTCCGGCGCAGTGCTCATCCAGACCCGCGGCGCCCTCGAGAGCCAGGCCGTCGAGCCGCCGCTGGCCGAAAACGAGATGGCGCACGAGGCGCGCGACTGGGGCGCGATCGCGCACAAGATCCGGCGCGATCGCCCGCTCGCGCTCGCCACCAACATCCCGCCGGACCTGCAGGCCGTTCTGTCGACGAACCCGACGTACCCGATGCTCTTCAAGGCGGCGTTCGGCGACCCCGACATCACCGCGGCGCGCATCGCGTTCGCCATGGCGACCTACCAGCGCACGCTCGTGCCGAATCAGGCGCCGGCCGACGTCGGCGGTCTGACGCCCGCGCAGCAGTCGGGGCGCACCACGCTGCACAACTCCGCGTGCGTGAACTGCCACGTCCCGCCGCAGTACACGTTCCCCGACTTCTTCAACATCGGCCTCCGCCCCTGGCAGGAAGACCCGGGGCGCATGAGCGTCACCGGCGCGTTCCACGAGCGCGGGCGCTTCAAGCCCGCCACGCTGCGCAACGCCGGTTTGAAGCCCCACTTCATGCACACCGGCCAGTTCACCACGCTCGAGCAGGTGCTCGAGTTCTACGGCAACTCGTCGATGCAGTTCCAGGACAACCTCGATACGTTCCTGCCCGTGGTCATCACCGGCACGGCGCGCGCGAACGTCATCGACTTCATCCGCAACGGCCTCACCGACCCGCGCGTGCGCGACGGGCTCTTCCCCTTCGATCGACCGACGCTCGCCACCGAGCGCCCGGACGCCACGCCGCTGCTGATCGGCGACGGCGTCGCGGGGACCGGCGGCTTCACGCCGTTCATGATCGCGCTCGATCCGAGCGCCATCGGCTCCGACGCGTTCCGCCTCGGCCTCGACGATGCGCTCGCCGGCACGCACGCGTTCATGGCGATCTCGAGCCAGCCGCCCGTTGGCGGCGTACTCGCGCCCGAGCAGCTCGTCGGCCCGATCTCGACCGAGGGCACAACGCCCGGCACGGGCTTCGCCACGTTCCACTATCCGATCCCGCCCGATGCGCTCCTGAACGGGACCGTGCGGTACTTCCAGTGGCGCATCAACGACGCCGCGGCGCCCGGCGGCGTCGCGCTCTCGCAGGTCGCCCGCGCCACGTTCTTCTGCGGCGAGTGCGAGACCATCTGCCTCGCCGACCTCGACGCCGACGGCGAAGTCGGCTTCGGCGACCTCAATATCCTCCTCGATCAGTACAACGCCGTGGGGCTGGGCTTCGCTGGCGACATCGACGGCGACGGCGAAGTGGACTTCGCGGATCTGAACCTGCTGCTGAGCGCGTTCAATCAGCCCTGCTGATTTGTCGGCTGGGGCCGCTATCCTCCCCCCATGACCCCAGCCACCGCATCCGCGCCCGCCAAAGCCCATCCCGTCCTCCAGCGGCTCGGCCTGCTCGATGACCCACGCGTCGTCGGCGCCGACAAGGCCGGAGCAGGCACGGTGACCACCGACAACCCCGCGACCGGCGAGCCGCTCGCGGCCGTCAAGCTCCAGTCGAAGGCCGACTACGAGAAGACCGTCGAACGCGCCATGCTCGTGCAGAAGGAATGGGCCCTCTGCCCCGCCCCGCTGCGCGGCGAGATCGTGCGGCGCCTGGGCCTGAAGTTCCGCGAGCACAAGGACGACCTCGGCGCCCTCGTCACCCTTGAGATGGGCAAGATCCTCCCCGAGGGCAAGGGCGAGGTGCAGGAGTGCGTGGACATCGCCGACTTCGCCGTCGGCCTCTCGCGCCAGCTCTACGGATTGACCATGCCCTCCGAGCGCGCGAGCCACCGCATGTTCGAGCAGTGGCGGCCCCTCGGCACGATCGGCATCATCACCGCGTTCAACTTCCCCGTCGCCGTGTGGGCGTGGAACGCGATGCTCGCCGCGGTCTGCGGCGACGCGATGATCTGGAAGCCCTCGCTCATGACGCCGCTCTGTGCGATCGCGATGAACCGCCTCGCGCACGACGTGATGCGCGAGCAGGACGTGTTCACGCCGAAGCACGGCAAGGCGGAGGATGTCTTCTCGCTGGTGATCGGCGCCGACGACGAAGTCGGCGAGACGATGATCCGCGACAGGCGCCTGCCGCTGATCAGCGCGACGGGCTCCTGCCGCATGGGCCGGCACGTCGGCAAGGTCGTCGCGGAGCGGCTGGGGCGCTCGCTGCTCGAATTGGGCGGCAACAACGCGATCATCCTGATGCCCGACGCGGACATGAACCTCGCGGTGCGGGCCGTGCTCTTCGGCGCCGTGGGCACGGCGGGCCAGCGCTGCACGACGACGCGCCGGCTCCTCTGCGTCGGCGGCGCGGAGAAGCAGGTCATCGATCAGCTCGTCAAGGGCTACAAGTCCGTGCCGATCGGCGACCCGATGCAGAGCGGCACGCTCATGGGGCCGCTGATCAACCAGCGCTCCGTGGACGCGATGCGCCACGCCATCGAGAGCGCGACCAAGGAGGGCTGCGAGGTCCTCTGCGGCGGGCTTCCGGGCCTCGACCGCTTCAAGGGCAAGCCCGGCAACTTCGTCGAGCCGACCATCATCCGCGTTCCCAAGGGCAAGGTGCCGAAGATCACCCTCGAGGAGACCTTCGCGCCGGTCCTCTACGTCTTCTCGGTGGACAACATCGAAGAGGCCATGACGCTCCACAACGGCGTCGATCAGGGGCTCTCCAGCGCCATCTTCACGGACTCGCTGCGCTCGGCGGAGCGGTTCCTCGCGGAGAACGGCTCGGACTGCGGCATCGCGAACGTCAACATCGGGACCTCCGGCGCCGAGATCGGCGGGGCGTTCGGCGGCGAGAAGGACACCGGCGGCGGGCGCGAGTCCGGGTCGGACTCCTGGAAGGCGTACATGCGTCGCCAGACCTGCACCGTGAACTACGGAAAGGACCTGCCGCTGGCCCAGGGCATCCAGTTCGGCTGAGCCCACGGAGCGGCCGACGGTGCGTCCGATAGGGCGCTGACCCGGCCAGATGCCCGACAGGGAATGCTTTCCGGGGGTCACCCGTTGAGATTCCCGTCATCACGGGCGATACTTGGCGAACCGGACACGGGTCCGGAGAGTCTGAATGACCAGAATCGGGCGGCGGGCCGCGGCCCCGCGCCGTTGAACCACGATCACCGAACCTGCGGAGCTCCTCATGAAGAAGATGACCCGACTCGGCGCCATTTCCTCCACGCTGCTCATCGGCATCGCGACCGGCGGCGGCCTCTTGGCGGGCGGCGCGATGCTGCTCACCGGAACAACGCCTTGCGAGCTGATGGCCGCGTGCGACACGAAGACCAACGCGACGCAGGTCTCGAACACGACGGGCGGCTGCCCGATCTCCGGCGCCGCCCAGACGGTGGCGAACAAGACGGAGAAGGCCGGCGGCTGCTGCGCCGACAAGACGGGCGCCGCGGCGACGACCGTGGCGAACACCGAGAAGGCCGAAAGCGCCGACGCCGCGAAGACCGCGTGCGCCGAGGGCGCGAAGGCGACGACCGTGGCGAACACGGCGAAGACCGACGACTGCTGCGCGACCAAGGTCACGACGACCGCGGCGATGGCGAACGCGGCGAAGGCCGACTGCCCCGCGGACATCAAGGCCGCGTGCGACACGCTCAAGGCCCAGACCGTCGCCAACGGCGGCGCGGCGACGTGCCCCGAGTCGATGAAGGTTGCGTGCGCCGCGGCGAAGGCCGGCGCGGCGCAGACGGTCGCGAACACCGAGAAGGCCGCGTCGGGCTGCTGCGCCACGAAGGCCGCGGCGGTGACGGCCGCCGCGACGACCCCCACCTGCGCCAAGTCCGCGAAGTCCGCGGTGCGCATGGTGATGGCCGGCGGTCGCTTCCCGGTCGCGGTTCCGGTGTCGATGATCAACGCGAAGGCGACGGAGTGCACGGGCGCCGAGAAGGCGGCCTGCACGGGCGGCGCCACGGCGACGACCGTCGCGAGCGGCGAGTACGTCTGCTCGGGCGATCCGGGCTGCGAGATCGAGGACGGCCAGGTCTGCTCGAAGGGCGAGGAGTGCCACAAGGCGACGACCGCGTCTTCGACGACGCCGAACGCGACGCCCGCCGCCGCGCCCGCCGGCGCCGGGTTCTGAACCCGTCCGCGTGATCGATGAGTGATTCAGAACGCCCCGCTTCGGCGGGGCGATTTTTCGTTGGTGCAGACGGCGGGCGGATCGGGCACAATGCCGCGCGATGGCCGCGTGGCTGATCAAGACCGAGCCCTCCGAGTACTCGTGGGACGACCTCGTCCGCGAGAAGGGGACGGTGTGGCAGGGCGTGACCAACAACGCGGCGCTGCTGCACCTGCGGGGGATGAAGACGGGGGACGAGGCGTTCATCTACCACACGGGGGACGAGCGCCGGGTGGTCGGCCTGGCGAGGATCGCGAAGGGCCCTTACCCCGATCCGGACTTGGAGCCGCGGGACGAGAAGCGGGTGGTGGTGGACGTGAAGCCGCTGAAAAAAGCGAACTCGCCGGTGACGCTCGCGTCGATCAAAGCGGACGAGCGATTCGGCGAGTTCGCGCTGGTTAAGCAATCGAGACTGTCGGTGATGCCCGTGCCCGAAAAGATGGCGTCGGCCCTGAAAAAGCTGGCCGGCCTTTGAGACCATTCATGACACGACACACGTTGATCGTCGGATGTGCCGCCTCGATGCTGGTTGTCGCCGGGTGCGAGTCCGCGCCGAAGGCCGCGGAGGCGCCCGAACCCTCGCCCGCGCCGGTCTACCTCGCCACGTGGACGCCGAGCAGCGCGCCGAAGGTCGTGACGATCCAGCGGCAGAGCACGATCACCATCGTCGAGGCGGAGCGCGATCTCTTTGTCGTGCAGACCGAGGGCGTGAGCGATGATGGGGACTGGGCGACGATCACCTGGGTGATCTCGACGCCCGCGGCGGACCTCGGGCCGGGCCGGTACCCCTTCGCCGTCGTCTCGGCTGAATTGGCGCGGAGCGGACCGACGACGAGCGCCGGCAACGAATGGAACGCGCCGCCGGAAGAGGCGCCGGAGGGCCATGCGTACGGCTGGGCGATCGTCGAGCGCGTCGGGTATCCGCGCACGACGAGGCCGGTGACGGGCGAGATCGAGATCGTCGGGCTTGACACGGATCACGCGGCGATCCAGATGCAGATCGACACGCCGGGCGTCGCGGACACGCTGGTGTTCGAGGGCGAGTGCGTGCGCGTGAACCGGCCGGCGTCGCTGGCGACAGCGCCGCTGCAGACGCGCTCCGGTGTGCCACACCGGGCGAAGGAAGAGGAGAAGCCGAAGGGCACGGACCCGGCCTGGCCGTGGAACGAGGTGTTCGCGGAGCCGTCGGACTTCTACTCGTCGCTCTGAGGCGCTCGGGCGATCACGCGGCGCGGCGGTCGCGGAGCAGCCCGGCGCTACGGAGCACGTCCCGGGCGTCTTCATCGCGGCGACCGTCGGCGGCGTTCAGCACGCACCAGAGTTCGGCGCGGACGTCCTCGGGCAGCGCGGAGCACTGCGCGAGCGCGATCGCGGCGTCGATGGGTGCGACGTCGCCGGACTTCACGGCATTGCGAATCGCGGCACTGCGTTCATCAAACGCCGCACGCCAGAGGGGCGCGTCGGGGTGCATGGCGCCGAGTTCGAGCGCGGCGGTCAGGCCGCCGGCGATGCACGCGGCGGTCACGAGGTTTGGCGCCGCATGGCTCATCGCCTCGTGCGCGAGCGAGCGGACCTCGTCATTGATCGTGAAGCCGATCTCGCATGCGCGTCGCAGGGCAAGGCCCGCCATCGCGCCGGCGCCGCCGTCCGCCTCCGACGCGAATCGACCGAGGGTTGCCCGGGCGCCCGCGCCGTGGAGCCCCACATCGGCGAGCGGGCCGCGCCACGATCTGCCGGCCGAGCCCGTTCCCTGACGACCCGCGAAACGACGAAGCCGATCCTGCGTGAGCATCATTCGGTCTCCATGCCGGACCCTGCCAGAGCCCGTACCGACACGATACACCAGGTTCGGTGTCTGTCAAGTCAATAATACTGGATTTGTTCGGGTCAGTCCTTGTCCGCGCCGGGCGGCGTCGCGGCCTTGTGACGGGCGACGCACGCGGCGACCTCGTCGGTCGCTTCGGCGGCCGAGGACCAGCCGATCGTCTCCACGCTGACGCCCTCGAGCTGCTTGTAGGTCGCGAAGAAGTGCTCCACCTCGTAGAGGAAGTGGTGCGGGACGCGGCTGAGGTCGCGGTACTCGGAGAAGAGCGGGTCGGTGTTGGGGACGCCGAAGACCTTGAAGTCGTTGGCGCCGTTGTCCCGCATGCGGAACAGGCCCAGGACGCGGGTTTCGATGAGGCAGCCGGAGAAGGTCGGCTCGTTGACCATGACGAGGATGTCGAGCGGGTCGCCGTCCTCGGCCAGAGTTTGGGGGATGAAGCCGTAGTCGCCGGGGTAGTGCGCGGCCGAGTAGAGGTAGCGGTCGAACTTCACGACCCCGAGGGTCTTGTCGATCTCGAACTTGGTCCGCCGGCCCTTGGGGATCTCGATGATGGCGTTGACCACTTCCGGGATGTTGGTCCCGGCGGGGACGTGGTTGAAGATGTTCCGCAGAGGCATCGGGGGGCCGTCCTTCGGCGTTCGGGGCGAGCCGGAAGGGTAGCGGGCCCGAGGCGGTCACGCAGACGGCGGCTCCGCCGGGTCAGGGACACGTCTCGTTGTAGTTGGAGACGACGATGTTGAGGTCGGCGAAGGTGACCGCGCCGTCGTCGTTGATGTCGCCGGGGAGATTGACGCCGCTGGTGTTGATGGAGTCCACGACGGTCATGAGGTCGCTCATGCCGACGTGCGCATCGCCGTCGATGTCGCCCAGGAGCGGCGCGGGGGCGAGGCGCCACATCTCGTTCGTCGCCGGCGGCGGGTTTCCGACGAAGCCATAGCCACCGAAGGTGATCAGGCGCCCGTCGCCGTCGATGCAGTACGCCGCGCCGCGATTCGGCGTCGGCGATGTGTTCAGCTTCGTCCACGCGGCGCCGTCCCATGTCCAGGTCTCGTCGTATTGCGCGCCGTCGTACGAACCACCCGACATGATGAACCGGTCTCGCACGTGGTCATAGCCGTGGTACGTTCCGTTGCGCGAGAGCGGTGTCGGCACATGAAACTGCGTCCAAACGGCGCCGTCCCACGACCAGAACTCGCAAAGCTCGCTCGTCGGGAAACCGTTCTGGCCGATCACGAGCGTTCGTTGCGTCTGCGGATCGAACCACCCGGCGTGCCAGTTGATGTAGCCCGGGCTTATGCCCGTGCCGGTGTTTGGCGTGGTCCAAACGGCGCCGGCGCGTTCGTTGACGCTGCGCATCACGCCGAAATAGTCCGTTCCGACAATCATGCCGCCGTGGACCACCATGGTGTCGCGCACGTTGTCATAGACCAGCGCGCAGCCGATGCGGCCGCGGTATTCGTTGCTCGTCTGCACCCATTCGCGGGTCCAGGCGCTGCCGTCCCACGACCACAGATCGCCCACCGCGTATGTTCCGAACATGGAGCGCACGAGGCCGCTGAACAGCATCATCTTGCCCGTGCTCTCATCGAACACCATCTTCATGCTGTATCGCGCGCCCGGGTTCAGCTCCGGCTGGGCGATCTCGGTCCATGTCTCGCCGTCCCATTGCCAGAAATCACCAAAGTGCTGGGTGTACGAGGTGGCCCCGCCGTAGAGAAGCACGACGTCGCGCACCGGGTCGTACGCCATGGCAGCGGCGTAGCGTGCCGGGGGCATGCTCGGCGCCGAGACAGGCTCCCAGTTAAGACACGGGCCATCGCCGGCAAGTGCGGCGGACGCCGCGAGCGTGACGAGCACGACGGAACGAGTGCGTTGCATGTGGATCATCCCCGCGCCCGGTCACAGGCCTTTACGACGCGCTTCGGGGCTGGGCGAGTCCCCGGGCGCCGACGCATGGATCGATACGCATCCCCCCGAGAACTGGTTGCGGCGTTGATCGTTGTGAAATGCATCATTGAAAAAGGCCCCGGCGTGCGCCGGGGCCCGTGAGGAATCAACGTCGGTCGTTCGTCGCTTAGTTGTACGACGTGCCGTAGTTGCCGAGGAGCTGGTTGAGGTCGGCGAAGTCCACGTCGCCGTCGCCGTCGATGTCGCCGTCGAGGCCGACGCCCGACTGGCCGTAGTTGTCGAGGAGCAGATTGAGGTCGAGGAATCCGACCTCGCCGTTGTCGTCGATGTCGCCGATGAGCGGCAGACGGAAGACGTTGTTCTGCACGTTGTCGGCGGTGGTGTTGTCGCGGATGACGCCGGACAGGCGGCGCGACGCGAGCCAGTTCATGTCGAGGCCGGCGTCGAGCAGGATGCCGGGCAGATCGCCGTCGTTCTGCCACCAGAAGCGGTCGCCGTCGCGGAGGCGCGTGAACTGATCGACCAGGATCGTGTTGAGCAGCTCGCCGACGCTCTTGCCGGGAAGATGATCCTCGGAGACGGCCGCGATGAACGGATCGAGATCGGACGTATCGGCGTACACCGACGCGAACGCGGCCTGGAGCTCGACGTCGCTGGTGATGTCCGCGAAGGTCGCCTTGGGCGCGAGGCCGAATTCCTGGCGGATGGTGTTGTAGTCGGGAAGGCCGTGGTCGCGGGCGCGCTGGAAGTTGAGCGCCATGAGGTCGAGGTGGAATGGCGGGGTGTTGAAGAAGAGGAAGTTGCGGACGTCGTCGATGATGCGTCCGTCGATCTCCTGCATGAGCGGGAACGCCAGGCCGCGCATGATGGGCGCGATGCCGTGGTCTTCCAGCATGGTGATGTCGTGGAACGCGTCGCGCAGGGCGAGGTTGCCGTCCGGGATGACCTCGAAATTCTCATCGAGCCGGAGAATGAACGGCGAGAGCATGGTGTGCCCGAAGCGGAAGGCCAGCGCCGAGAACTCCTGGGCGATGCCGGAGTTCACGCTCGGGTCGTATCCGGTGTAGGCCGGGAGCGGATTGGAGCCGAGCAGCGCCGGGAGCCATTCGTTGTAGGTGATGGCCTGGATCTCGGCGCCGAGGATCCGGCGCGCCCGCTCGAAGATGTCGTCGTCGGACATGCCGGGGTTGTTCGCGGCGATGAGGTCGGCGAGGCGGTTGTGCTCGAGGTGCAGCACCGTGTGCGCGCTGGCCAGACCGGCCTGCTCGTTCGCACGGTTGTCGCCGGCGACGAAGTACTGCGCGTCATTGCCGACAAATGACATCGTCTGCGTGCCATCGTTCTTCGGCAGCAGATCGCCCGAGGGCGTGGTGGTCACCTTCATGCGGCCGCCGACGCCGGTGCGCAGCCAGTCCACGCGCCCCTGCGTCGAGCCGTACACGACGGAGCCATCGAGGAACGCCGTAAGCGTGTTGGTCTGCTGACGCGGGTTCTTGGGGTCGCTGCCGGTGTTGAAGTCGAAGTTCGAGCGGCGGAACGCGATCACCTGGCCGCCGAGGCTGTCCGGATCAAACACCGGGTCTCCCTGGGGCACTTCGATGAACGCGGGCGTGCTCTGCGCGCTGGTGAAGCTGAAGTCGTGGTCGAGGATCTGGCCCCACTGCCAGACCCAGTCGGTCAGGCCGCGATCGTTGAAGAACACATCGGGCTGGTCCATGATGCCGCTGACCACGCGCGGGTTGGGGCGGTTCTCACCGGACATTTCGGACATGCCGTCCGCGTATGCGGCGGGGCAGATTCGAACGAGCTGAGCGTCCGCCTGGCCCCACCCGGGGTTCGCCACGTTGTTGCCCGAGCCGTCGATCGTGCGCCACTCGATGCCGCCTGCCTGAGCGCCGGCCGCGAGAACCAGCGCCGTCGCCGCCATCGTCAGTCGTCGTGCCATGAAGCTCCCTTGCCTCTCTTGATTCTGTCTGCCGGCGAGCGGAACGCCTTGCCTGCCGGGAGTTGCCGCCGGACAGCCGGGGGACGCCGCAACGCGCCGGCCGGCCGCCGTCTGGAGGAATGCGTTTGCTGTACGGCCGGACGCGCGCCGACCGCCCGATATCCCGGGAAGCCCTGAAGGGTCCCGTCGCATCTGAAATCTAAATCCCATCCCGTGGTGACGCAATACAAACGCCGACCTTTTGGCCGCCGGGAACGGCCCGGATTCGCCCTATCGGGCCCGGTTTCGGCGCCAGGCGTCCTGCCGATCTGGCAGCAGCCAGGCCGCAGAACGGCGTGGCGGCGGCGGTGAGGGGCCCTGAGCCGTCCTGAACGCCCCTCCGACCGTCGGCACGGTGGGCACGGGTCTGGCCCGGGGCTTGCAACCCATCCTCCCGACTCCGGACCCGAGGCATCGGGCCGGACGCCGACGAACACCAGATTCCAACCCCGGGCCCCCTTGGCCCTCAGAAGGCAGATTCAGCATGTCCAAGATCATCGGCATCGACCTGGGCACCACGAACTCCGTCGTCGCCGTGCTGGAAGGCACGACGCCGAAGGTGATCACGAACTCGTACGGCTCGCGGCTCACCCCGTCGGTCGTCGGCTTCACCGAGAAGGGCGAGCGTCTGATCGGCCAGCCCGCGCGCCACCAGCAGGTCACCAACCCCAAGAACACCGTCTACTCGATCAAGCGCTTCATGGGCCGCCGGCACAGCGAGGTCGCGACCGAGGAGAAGAACGTTCCCTACGAAGTCGTCGGCGGGGCGCAGGAGCCGGTGAAGGTCAAGGTCCGCGGCAAGGACTACACGCCGCCGGAGATCTCGGCGATGGTGCTCCAGTCGCTCAAGAAGACGGCGGAGGACTACCTCGGCGAGACGGT
>JBGTSD010000010.1:0-54259 GCA_041940385.1 Phycisphaerales bacterium
CGACGGCGCCGCGACGAGCCAGTTCGAGAACCACCTGCGCGCCATCCTCGGCTGGCCGCTCGGTTCGTGCGCGCCCCGTGGCCTGAGCGTCATGTTCAACCTCATCGGTAGCGCGCCGCCCATCGGCGGGCTGCTGAGCGACCCGCACGTGCGCCTGCATCTCTACGGCAAGTCGCCCCGCCCGGGCCGAAAGATCGGGCACGCGACGCTGGTGGACGTCGACGAACACGTCCTGCACGCCCGGGCCGCGCACGCGCGAGCGCTCATCGAGCGCTCGACCGTCCTCAGCGACGGCGCCGCATAAGCGCCAGCGTCCCAGCCATCAGCGACCATGCGCTCGCCGGCGCGGGAATCTCCGCCACAGTGAGACGCAATCGGTCCTGGAGATACTCCGCCTCGAAGCGCAGGCCCGGCGAGATGTACAGCCCGACGATGGATTCGAAGCCGCCCTCGAGGCCGCTGTAGAAAAGGATGTCGAAGAAGTCGCCGAGCATCGGCTCGAAACCGTCGAGCGTGCGGATCTTCAGCCGTCCCGCGCCCGCCTCGCCGTCCGCATCGTCGAACGTCACCACCCCCTCCACGACGACCGGCGCGAAGTCCGTGCCGGGCGTCGGTCCGCCGATCTGCATCAGCATCCGCGCGCGCTCGCCGATCGTCAGCGCACCGCCGACAACGATCGACGCGCTCGGATCGCCCGAACCGCGCTGCGTGTTCTCCGTCAGCGCCATCCCGCCGGGATTCTCCACGATGAGCTGGCCGAGCACCGTGAGATCGCCCTGCGTGGTGAGCTGCCGGCCGTTGCGCAGCGTCAGCCGCCCCGTCGTGTCGATCAGGTTGAGCGCGTTAAACGCGTCCACGCCGTCGGTGTTCTCGATGACCGACCCCACGCCGTCGAGCGTCACGCGGTTGCCGAGGGTCTGCACCTCGGCGTTCGAGGCCCGGAGCGTGCCGCGGATGTCGAACTCGCCCTCGAAGAACTCCCCGTTGTCGAAGTTCGTGAGGACGTTGTTCTCATCAACCTCGAAGGTCGATCCCGCCCCGACCGTCAGCAGGCCGCCGTCCTCGACGGTGAAGTCGCCCGCCTGCATCGTCGTCGCGAAGGACAGCCCGTTCTCGACCGTGAGCGCGCCGCCCGAATCGATCATCGCGAAGTTGCGCAGGCCGCTCGCGTCGTTCTCGTCCACGATCGCCGCGTCCGCGCCGTCGAGCGTCACGTTGGTCGCCAGCGACACGATGTCCGCGCCGTCGTAGCGCAGTGTGCCGGCGATCGAGAACTCCCCGCCCGCCAGCTCGCCGCCCGTCTGGTTTCCGAGCGCGCCGCCCACCTCGAACGTGCTCGCCGCGCCCACGCGCAGCATGCCATCGTTCTGGAAGCCGCCGTCGGTCGTCAGGTTTGCTCCCGTATCCACCGTCAGCATTCCCGCGGCGCCATTCGTCTGGATCGCATCGAGCGACGCGAACGTCGAGCCCGCATCGCGCAGCGTCACCATTGTCTCGTTCGTCAGCACATCCTGACCGACGAAGTTCAGCGACGAGCCGCCGGAAACCTCCCACATCCCGCCGGAAAGCGTCCCCGCACTGAGGTTCGTCACCACGCCGTCAATGTCGAGCGCCCCGCCCTCCACGCGCAGCGCGTTGTTGTTCGTGAACTCGACCCCCATGATCGTCGTCGCCCCCGCGGCGCCCGCGTTGCGCACCACCACGCCGTCGTTGACGAACTGCTCCGCGCCGCCGACGCCGTCGTCCAGCAGCGTCTGCGCGCTGTTGATCGTGAACGTCGTCGCCGAACCGACGGTGATCGATCCGCCCTGCAGGAGACGGATGTCGCCGCTGCCGTTCCACTGCGCCGTATCGCCCTGCAGCAGCAGCGGCGTGTCGCACAGATCGTCGCAGATGTCGCTGTCGAAGACCAGCGAATCGAGACTCGTCACCGAACCTACGCCCTCGAACACCGAGTTGCGCAGCGTCGCCTGCCCGCCGATCTCCAGCGTCCCGCCGGCGCCGCCGGCGAACACTACGGGCCTGCTCGTGAGTCCGTCGAAGAGGAAGTCCCCCTCGATGACGAGGTCGTTACTCGTCAGATCGAGCGTGGGACGGCCGAGCGCCCGGCCCACGAGATCCAGGCTCGTGATGGTGATCATCTGATCGAGCGTGACGATGTAGTCCGCCTGATCGACGTCGATGAACACCGCGAACGTCTGCCCGCCGCCGTTGTTCGGGAACACCGGGTCGGTGCTCCAGTTCATCGCGTCAGTCCAGTTCCCGTTCATCCCGATCCAACTCGAGACGATCGGCCCCGCCGATGCGAGCCCTGCGCATGCTCCCATCGCCGCGGCCAGGCGAAGGCCGGCGCAACAACTCATCCTGCACATCATGGGCGCTCTCCTCTGGATTAACCCCGACGAAGGGCGTCGTGGCCCCATGGACCGAACCCCGAACTCCAAACTACCCACGCGATCAGCGTGATTCAATCAATTTCCTCCGCCAATCGAGCCCTGCACGCGTCCAGCTCCTGCCGCACCACGCGCACGGCCCGCGAATCGGCGGCGCCGCCCTGCTCCGCCGCCAGCGCCTCGTACCGCGCGAGCGCATCCAGATACAGCCCGACCGCCCGCTCCAGCCGCTCGCGCGCCCGCTCCCCATCGGCCTCGTCGGCCGCTCGACGCAACGAGAGCTGCGCCTGCTTGTAGATCGCCAGCGCGAGATCGCGCCGATGCTCCGCCGTCGGGTCCGTCGCGACCAGTTCCTCGCGGACGTCGCGCGAGCGCGCGAACGTCGTTTCCGCGTCGTCGAGCCGGCCGAGATCCCGCGCCTCGTTCGCGACCTTGTTCAGGCAGAGCGCGAGATCCCGGCGCGCCGTGAGATTCGACGCATCGCTCGAAGCCAGCTCCTCCGCGATATCGAGCGCATCCCGATACGCCGTGAGCGCCGTCTCGTGCGCTCGCGCCGCCAGCGCGTCGGCGCCCTCGTCTCCAAGCTTCTCCGCGACCCGCTCGTAGCCCTTCGCCATCCACATGCGCGCCTCTCCCGCCGCATGTCGCGACGCGAGCAGCCCCCGGCGCAGGGCGCCGCTCGCGGGCTGCGAGGCGCTCATCGACGCGAATCGGTCGATGGCCTCGCCCGCGACGCCTTCCGCTCCTTCGAAGCCCGAGATCGCCCGCTGAAAGGAAGCCCGCGCCGTCGGCGCATCACCGCCATCCGCCGCGCGAATGCCGCGCTCCATGTCCAGCCGGGCCGCGAGGATCATCGCCGAGACCAGGCGTGTCGACGCCGAGGCCAGTCGAGTCGCCGACTCCTCGTCGCGCGCCGCCCTCGCGCTCCAGAACTCCACCAGCGCGCCCAGTCGCTCCGCCGACTCCAGAAGCAGCGGCGCCCCCTCGCCGTCTCCCTCGCGATCCGCCCCGATCTGCCCCAGCAGCGCCGCATAGTCCTCCGCGGCTCGCGCCCGATCGCGCGCCAATCGCTCGCGCGCCTCCGCATCGCCCGCCGCGCGCGACATCGCCCGATCAAATTCGTCCAGCGACTCGCCGAACGTCCCCGCCGCCTCGTCGCGCTTGCCCTGCAGTCGCAGGATCGACGCTCGATCCGCAAGACTCCCCGCGTACGCGCCGATCACCATCGCGTCCGTCGGCGCTGCGGCGAGCAGCTCCGTGCGCACCCGCATCGCCTCCGCGTAGCGCTCGGCCGCCTCCGCCGTGTCGCCCACCGATGCGCCCGCGTTCCCACTCAGGAGGTCGCCCAATCGCTCGTTCGCGTCCGCCCACTCCGCGAGGAACTCCGGAGTCGCGTCCGCGCCCGGACGCACGACGTCGAGATACTCCCGCGCCTTGCGCAGCACCAGCTCGCGCGCCGGCGTGGCGCCGCGAAGGTCCGCGATCGACTCGTCGATCTCGTACATGAACGTCCGCGCCAGCCCGCGCACCGCGTCGAAGTTCGTCTCCGCGCGCTGCCGCGCCGCCGCCTCCGCCTCGCGCGCCGCGGCCGCCTCCTCGTACCGTGCCTCCGCCAGTCGCTCGGCTTCGGTCGCGCGCGTCCAGAGCGCCGCCATCACGATCGCGAACACCACCAGCGCCACGAGCGCCGCCATCGACGCGCTCGCCTGCCACCGGTATCGATTCAGCGTCTTGGTGATGACGTACCAGCCGCTGTCGCGCTTCGCCTCGATCGGCTCGCCGTCCAGATACCGCTGGATGTCGCGACCCAGTTCGCCCGCCGACTGGTACCGACGCTCGCGCTCCTTGCTCAGGCACTTCAGGACGATCGTCTCGACTTCGTCGTTGATCCGCCGCCGCACCGTGCTCGGGCGCGCCGGCTCGGCGCGCAGGATGTTGTCCAGCACGTCGCGCATCGCGCCCACGACGCGATACGGAAACCGCCCGCCCGTGAGCATCTGGTACAGCACCACGCCCAGCGAGTACACGTCGGTCCGCACGTCGATCTTGTCCGGCTGACCCTCCGCCTGCTCCGGGCTCGCCCACGGCAAGCTCCCGATGAACTGCCCCGTCACCGTCATCACCTGCGCGTGCGGCTCGCTCGTCACCTCGCCCGTCGCGATCTTCGCCAACCCGAAGTCCAGCACGTGCGGCTCGCCCGCCGAATCGATCCGGATGTTCGAGGGCTTCAGATCGCGATGGATCACGCCCTTCAGGTGCGCCACGTTCATCGCGTCGCACACCTTGAGGAACAGCCGCAGCGTCGCCCCGATGTCGTGCTCTCCGCTCGACATCCAGGCGTCCAGCGTCTGCCCCGAGATGTAGTCCATCACGTAGTAGAACTGCCCGCCCGCGACGCCCGAGTCGTGGATCGCGACGATGTTCGGATGCTGGAGCTGCCCGAGGATCTCCACCTCGCGCTCGAAGCGCGCCCGCCCGCGCGATCCGGCGCTCATCACACCCTCGCGCAGCACCTTGATCGCGACCTTGCGCTTCGTCGCCTTCTGGATCGCCTGGTAGACGACGCCCTGCCCGCCGCGATGGATCTCCCGCAGGATCTCGTACCCCGGGAACGCGCCCGGCTCGGGAAGCCCATCGCCGCCCCCCACCACCGCCGAGCCCGACCCGCCGCCGGGAGAACGCGCCTGCGCTCTCGCCGCGGCGATCAGGTCGTCATCCCGCCCGTTCCCGCCCGAGTTGACCGCGTCGTCACTCAATGCGCACCGTCTCCGCTGGCGCCCTGGTTCCCGAGGTCAGCGACAACCGTCCACGCCGCTCACGAGCCAACCGAGAAAAACTGCGACGCCGACCCCAGCTCGTCCTTGAGCCGGTCGTGCGCCCGGGCCCTCAGCATGAACATCGCCCCCTGCGACCGCCCCAGCTCGTTCGCGACCTCCTCCGCCGACCGGCCCTCGAGGTCGTACATCCGGATCACCTTCTGGTAGTCCGGCGGAAGCGACTTGAGCGACTCCATCATCGCTCCCACCGCCTCGCCCTTCGCCACGTCGCGGCTCGGCGTCGCCGTCGTCACCCCCAGCACCTCCACCAGCGCGACGAACGACTGCTCCGCGGTCGGCGAGTGCACCCGCCGGCGCGGATTCGGCCGCTTGTCGGCCTCGAGGCCTCGGATCGCGTCACGCAGGTTGTTCTCCGCGATCCGCCGCAGCCACGCGACAAACGCCCCCGGCCCCGACGGCTTGAAGTCCCGAATGCGCAGGAACGCTTCGAGAAACGTGACCTGGAGCACGTCGTCCGGCTCGAGCATCGACCGCCAATGCGGACTGATCTTGCCCATCAGGGACGCCCGGACATCGGGCGCGGCCAGCCGCAGCGCCTCCGTGAGCGCTTCCTCGTCGCCGGCGACGGCCTTCTCGACCTTGTCCTCGGGAACCATGACGAGACCCCTTCGAGGGCATTCCCCAGAACCAGTGTACCCCAGGGGTCAACCGCCGCTCGCTAGCCTGCACGCGTGAACGAGGCGGACATCGTCATCGTCGGCGCCGGAGCGGCGGGGCTCATGGCGACTATCTGGGCCGGCCGCACGCGCCCTGGCGCGCGCATCATCGCGCTCGACGGGGCACGCACGCTCGGCGCGAAGATCCTCGTCGCCGGCGGCGGGCGCTGCAATGTGACCCATTTCGAAGTGGACGAACGCGCCTACGCCGGCGGCCCCCGCCCCACCATCAAGCGCGTTCTCCGACGATTCGACGTCCCCCGCACCGTCGCGTTCTTCGAGGAACTCGGCGTCACGCTGAAGCGCGAGGAAACCGGCAAGCTCTTTCCCACCACCGATCGCGCCCGCGATGTGCTGAACGCCCTCCTCCGCGCCGCCGCCGACGCCGGCGCCGAGATCCGCTTCCCCTGGCGCGTCGCCGAAATTCGCCGCGATGGCGACGCGTTTCTTATTCGCCAGGACGGCGCTGCGGAGCCGGAGATCCGCGCCCTGCGGCTCGTGCTCGCCTGCGGCGGAAAGGCCCTTCCGAAGACGGGCTCGGACGGCGGCGGCTACGAACTCGCCCGCGCCCTCGGCCACTCGATCACCGATCGCGTCTTCCCTGCCCTTGCGCCGCTCCTGCTTGAACAGGGTCACTTCCTGACCGAGTTGTCCGGCGTCGCCACACCCGCGACGGTTGAGGTCCGCAGCGGCACCGACAAGCGCCTCGCGTCGTTCACCAACTCCTTGCTCTGCACGCACTTCGGACTGTCTGGTCCGGCCGCGCTGGATGTCAGCCGCTTCTGGACCGATGCCCACGGCGCCGACTCGGCGTCGTCGCTCGTCATCAACTGGCTCCCCGGCGAGACCCCCGAATCCCTCGATCAGCACCTCCTCGCGAACGCCGCCGCGACGGGTTATCGGACGCTCAAGCCCCGGCTCCCTGAACGTCTCCTCCGGGCGCTTCTGGAAACCGCCGGAATCCACCCCGGGGAGCGGGTTTCCGACCTGACCCGCGAACGCCGCAGAGCGTTCGTGCACGCCGTCACGGCGCTCCCAGTTCCCATCATCGGCGACCGCGGCTTCACCTACGCCGAGGCCACCGCGGGCGGCATCCCCCTCGACGAGATCGAGCCGGGGACCATGCGGTCTCGGGTCTGCCCCGGTCTTTATCTCTGCGGCGAGGTCTGCGACGTGGACGGCCGAGTCGGAGGGTTCAACTTCCAGTGGGCCTGGGCGAGCGGGCACATCGCCGGCGTCGCCGCCGCGCGGGCGGAGGCCGGGGCTCCCGCGTCTTGACCGAAACTTCAACAGGACTCTCCCGGGGATTCCGGCGGGGGCGTCCTACTGTTCGACCCCGTCGCATCGAGCGATGACGGGTGAAAACCTGTCGAACACTCGATTCCTGCTGGATTTCCGCTATTCTGCCCACCCGACCTTCCGGATTCGTCCGTAAGCCGCGCCCGGCCCTCAGGCCGCGCCCATCGCCCGCCCGCCCACAGCCATGAAGTACGTCAAGATCGCACTGATTGCGTTGGCGCCGATCGTTCTGGCGATCGGTCTCTACGCGTTCGTGACCTCGGGTGGACCCGACCTGAAGTCCTCATCGCCGTTCGTGGATGTGCGAACGGGCAAGATCGAGCGCCTGCCGCTCCATAGCGATCGCACCCGCGTGATCCCCGCGTTCGCGGAGGACGGCGAGCGGACGCTGTTCCCGGTGATCGAGTCGCCGGACGGCGGATGGATGATCGTCGAGCGTTACCAGCCGGTGTTCACGCAGCGCTTTGGCAAGCAGGACGGCTTGCGCGTGGACGCCACTTCGTTCGCGGTTCTGGACGACTGAGCGAAAGCAAGGACCAACGACCATGAAGCATGCCGGAATGACCCGAGCGACCAGAACAATGAAGCGTGGATTCACCCTGATCGAGCTCCTCGTGGTGGTCTCGATCATCGCGCTGCTGATCGGCATCCTTCTGCCCGGCCTGGGGCGCGCGAACAAGCTCGCCAAGACGACGGTCTGCCTGTCGCAGCAGCGCGGCATGGGGCAGAACTTCGTCGGCTGGTCGAACGACAACGACGACCTGGTCCCCGGCGTCAACGCGCCGCGCAACCTGCTGATCCACAACAACGCGCAGAACGCCGCGCTCCCCCAGATGATCGCGGATCCCTACGCGCCGACGCAGTCCTACGACTGGATCACGCCGATCATGGCGAATGACTCCGTGTCGCCCGAGCGTGAAGCCCGGTTCTTCCAGGCGTTCAACAACTATGCCTGCCCGGAGCAGGACCTCGAGGTCGTCGTGTACGCCGGCGGCTCCGATCCCGGCGGCATGCGGGCCGACGAGTACCTGGCGCGCGACCGCTCGGTCCGCCCGCTCGGCCCCAGCTACCTGATGAGTCTGTACTTCCAGCTCGGCGGACGCGACATCTATTCCGGCGGACTCGGCGGCTACACGTTCACGCAGATCGGCAGCAGCGTCGCGCCGGCGATCAACGGCACCGCCGTGATCCCCGCGAACTACCGCCCGAAGATCCCGCTGGTCGGCGATCCCTCCCAGAAGATCGCCTTCGCCGACGGCTTCCGCTACATCGACGACGACTCCGGCCTTGTCGACGTCGACGCGTCCTTCGCGCCCAGCTACTACGGCGCGTTCACCTCCGGCGGCGCCATGTACTCGCGCGAAGTGTCCTACGGCTCCAACTACTACGCGCCGCGCCGTCCGCAGCTCGACGCGTCCTACCGGCACGCCGGACAGCTCAACGCGGCGTTCTTCGACGGGCACGCCGAGACGCTCGAGATGGCCGAGTCGCGCAACCCCTCGCTGTGGCTGCCCTCGGGCTCGCGCTGGGTCGGCGGCGACGCGATGGAGGAGTGCTTCTCCTACTACGAGGAAGGCGAGACTGTGAACTGATCCCCGCGATCGCGGGTTTCGTGCAGCGAACAGAACAAGTCCTCCCCGAGCGTCGGGGCGGCGACGGAGATCGAGAGGAGAACCGATGAGAGCGACGATCCTGACCCGTGTGTGCCTCGGCGCCGCCGCGCTGATGGCGGCCAGCGGCGCGGCCCTGGCCATCAACTTCGACCCCACCACCCAGGCGGGTCAGTACGACCAGACCAAGGCCGCCGTGCGCGTGCGCGGCGCCAACGGCGCGTTCAACGCCGTGAAGGTCTGGGCGCCCTTCATCCTCGACGAGACCGACGCCGGCTTCAACGCCGCCGTCGTCGAGACCGACGCCAACGGCCTGCCCTACGGCGCCGTCACCACGTTCTTCGGCGGCGCCAGCACGACCGCCGTCCGCACCGTCACCGCGTTCGGCACCACCGACGCCGCCAACGGCGGTCGCTCCAACAACGTCTTCATCAACGAAGGCCCGGTCAACAAGAGCAACTCCTTCGGCGCCATGCTGCCCGACGGCACCGTCGTCTGGCGCGCCAACTTCAGCACCGCGGCGCCGGCGCAGAACAACATCGAGTGGATGCCCATCGCCTGGCCCGCCAACACCGGCGCGCCCCCGGCCAACGGCAGCCGCGTCTTCGGCGCCTTCGCCGGCATCGACGGCCTCCCCGGCAACGTGTTCCTCGGCACGCCCGGCGCCGAGAAGCGCGGCACGAATCTCTTCGTCGCCGTGACCACGTTCGATCCCAACGCGCAGGACGTTCCCAGCGGCGCCAATGTCTGGGGCAACGCGCAGGCCGGCGGCGTCAATCCGAACGCCCCGGTGGACTCCTGGCTCTCGCTCAACGTTCCGGTCCCGACGATTCCGCCGGGCGAGACCGCCGGTGACTCGCGTCAGACCCAGCCGATGATCAAGAACACCAAGCTGCCCTGCGACACCAGCGGCGACGGCACGCTGCACGTCGCCTTCGGCGTCGGCTTCTCCGGCGGCTCTCCGTTCACCGGGGGCGCCAGCCGCTTCCTCTACTTCATCGTCGACAAGGTCGACGGCTCCAACTTCACCAACGGCTTCGCCTTCATCGACGCCGACGGCGACAACAACCTCAACACCGCCAACCCCGACCAGCGCTTCGTCGACCACCAGGCCACCGGCGGCGGCGGCGAGCCGTTCGTCGGCGGGCTGTTCGACATGAACAAGTGCGGCGAGGTCGTCGTTGTGTGGGAAGACCGCTCGGTCACGCCCCGCGCGTACGAGGTCCGTCTCTATCGCCCGATCTACGACACCAATTCCTGCTCGATCACCGGCTACAGCGCCCCGGTCGTGGTCGCCCGCGCCGGTCAGGACACCATTCAGAACAACGTGCAGAACACGTTCCTCGACAACTCGCAGAACCCCCCGGCGCCGTTCACCGATTCGCTGAGCCCGTTCTCGGGCGTCTCGATCGACGACAACGGCAACGTCGCTTTCGTCGGCGTCACCGAGCAGTTCTCCGAGATCCGCGACGTCAACAACGACCAGATCCCCGACGGCCCGGTCCTCCTCAACACCACCAACGACCTCTTCTTCTGGGAGCGCAGCAGCCGCTCGCTCTTCTCCGTCGTCAGAGGCGGGCAGAACGGCGACACGCTCAACGACATCGCCGGCGCCGATCACCTCAAACTCGGCTTCTTCGCCGTCAACGTCGCCAGCGACACGTTCAACCGCGACGGCCTCTCCGAGACCGGCCGCACGCTCGCCCTCTCCTTCCGCTCCGGCGGCAACGAGGGCGCGGTCGACACCGACATGGACGGCTTCGATGACAACGGCGGCGTGCTGCGTCCGGGCGGCGCCGAGCAGGCCGTGCGCGGCATCGTGACCGTCGCCATGGGCGCCTTCGACAACAGCAACCCCCCGTGCGCCGACATCAACTTCGACGGCGTCACTAACTTCGCCGACCTCAACACCATCCTCGGCCAGTTCAACCAGACGGGCTGCTGCCTCAGCGGCGACCTCGACGGCAACGACGCCGTGAACTTCGGCGATCTCAACCTCGTCCTCGGCCAGTTCAACACGTCCTGCAACTGATCCACCGCCGTCGGCGGCACACCGAATCACCCGGGAGGCGAGGGGGGAACTCCTCGCCTTTCTCTTTGATCCTGGAGACAATGCATCCCATGAAGACCAGCCCTGTCAGCGCGTCCCTTCTCGCCCTCGCCGTGCTCGCGGGCGGCGCATCCGCCGGCCAGCCCGCCGGCGTGCACCTGCGCGTCGCCACGCTCAACGTGAAGGAAGGCATCGGACCGCCGAGCGACTTCACCCACCAGGCGACGGGCAAGTTCATGACGACCAACGACCTCGACGGCCCCGGCCCCAACAGCGGCCTCGCGCCCGACATCGTCGCGCTGCAGGAGTGCCGCAGCGACACGAACCTGCTCGCGTTCCGCGACGCGTACCTGCCCGGCTACACCTACCACCGTATCTCGCAGGTGGACGCGGGCGGCAACTTCCAGTGCCTCTTCGTGCGTGGCGACATCCAGGTCCTCGACGTGGATTCCTACTACATCGGCGGGCCGCGCAATCTGCTGCGCGTGACCATGCAGGTCCCCGGCGTGGACGGCGTGCTCACCGTGTACAACGCGCACTTCAAGGCCTTCGGCGACGCCTCGAGCGTGGCGCAGCGCCGCGCCAACGCCGATCAGACCGGCCTTGCGATCTACAACGACATCACGCAGGGCCTTGACCTCGACGACAACGGCAGCCGCGAAACGCCCGCCGGCTCGTCGATCATGCTCGGCGACCTCAACTCCAACAACAACCTCGACACGACGCTTAACGGCCTCTTCACCAATGCCATCAACGGCATGCCCACGGGCGTGCTGAACCTCGCGATCGAGACGCTCGGCGGCCAGAACGCCGGCGGCGCGCCGATCCTCACGACGTTCCCATCCTCCAACTCCCGCCTCGACTACATCTGCCTGAACAACGCCCTCGCCGAGGTCTTCAACGTCGACGGCCAGCCGGGCTTTAGCCAGACCGAGCTGAACTCCATGGGCTTCGTCTACTACAGCGGCGACGACGCCGGCCGCCAGTCCAACGGCGACTCGACCGCAACATCCTTCGCGACCGATCACCGGCCCGTGGTGTTCGATGTCTACCTGCCCGCCGAGAGCGCCGGCTGCCCCGGCGACCTTGATGGCGACAACGATGTGGACTTCGCCGACCTCAACACGCTGCTCGGCAACTACAACCTCATGGGCCCCGGCCTCGCCGGCGATCTCGACGGCGACGGCGACGTGGACTTCGCGGACCTGAACGCGTTGCTCGGCGTCTACAACATGCCCTGCTGAGCCGACGCGCCCGCGCAGAACCCCCACCGCATCGACGAACCAAAAAGAACAGGGCCCGCCACCGTGGCGGGCCCTGCTTTGATTCGGAAGCGTTGGAACGAATATGGAATCAACCGATCGGCGCCGGGGCCGAGTTCGATCAGCGGCGGCGGCGGAGGCCGGCCAGGCCCGCGAGGCCGAAGAGGGCCGTCGCGCCGGGCGTCGGGATCAGCGTGCCGCAGACCGTGACGTTGTCGAACACGAACGCCTCGTCGCCGCCATCGCCTTGGGCGTTGAGGGTGAGCGTCAGCAGGTTGCCCGTCCCCGCGATGTTGGCGGAGAGCGTCTGGAAGACGTTGCTCAGCAGCGTGCCGTTCATCTCCATCGGGTCGTCGAGCGCGATGACCGCGCCGGACTCGAGCGTGTAGTTCTGCGACAGATCCTCGCGGACCGTGGAGGTGAACAGCGCCTGCGCGACGCCGCCGTCGATCGAGTACGACCAGTTGTAGAAGTCGAACGCGCCCGACGTGGCCTCGAAGTCGCCCATCGCGGCCATGTCGATGGCGATCAGCAAGTCCTGATAGCCGGAGATGTCGAACACCCACGACGCCGTCGCCTGACCGCTGGGGTTGTCGCCGTTGGCAAGGTCAACCGAGCCGAACCAGCGATCGGTCTTCGTCGAGTCGACGATGCCGATCGTGTCGCCGGGGAAACCGGAGTTCGTGTCGTCGAGGAGCGCGAAGGGAATCGAAGCGCTGACGCCGCGCTGATACACCTCGAAGCCGTCGCCCGGGCTGCTGAACGCGCCGGGGAGCGGATTCTGGCTGAAGGAAATCAGACGCATCGCGCTGTCGAACGTGTCGAAGGCGAAGCAGTCCACGGGGACGGCGCCGGCCGTGCCTGCAAGCACGAGCGTGGCGCCAACACTGGCGACGATCTTCATTCGTGTCTCCTCCCTCAAGGGCGCCGACCGCAAGGCCGGCTATAGCGGCTGACAATCACTTCCGGATCGAGATTCCACACTCTCTCCGATGGCCGGAGAATAGCGGCGCACATTCTGCGGGCCCGCGCTCGATCCGTCAATGTTCCGCCAAGAGGTTTTCCCCCCAAAACCCGGCCCCCAAAGACGGCCTCACGCACTCTTAACGCTCGTCGAGAACGGTCACCACCACGGGGAAATGATCGCTCGGCCCCTGAATCCCCTGCGGCCACCGAACTACCTGCGCTGCAACAACTTGCAGATCGTTTGACGGCAGCACGTAGTCCACGCGAAGACGGAATCTCGCGGTGTCGGTCGGGTCCAGGCCGGCCCAGGCGACCTCCGCCGCCGGCGCCTGGACTCCGGTGAGCCGCGGATGGCGTAAGAGCATGCGCCCCACAGGGTTGTCGCGGCTGTCGCCGGCCTCCGGGTCGGCGTTCAGGTCGCCCAGCACGACGAACGACGCGTCCGCCGGGAGGCCGCCGGCGACGCCCGCGTCGTCCACGATCCAGCCGGCCCCGGAGAGGTACTCCGCCCAGAAGCGGATCTCGTCGTGGTTTCGTCGGCCGTTGCGGTCCTCCTGGCCGTCGAAGACCGGCGGCGTCGGGTGGCTGCACAGCACATGGACCGTTCGGCCCGACGGCAGACGCACCGGAACATCCCAGTGGGACTTGCTGGACAGGGGCATCCGCTCCAGCGCCGGCGCCGGGTACCAGTCACCCTCGCCATCCACCCCCGGCGGCAGCAGGGCCCCGGGCATGTCCCGCCAACGGAAGTTCTGGAAGGTCCGGATCCCCGCCTCATCGACCTCGACGCCCTCGCTCACCAGGAGCGCCATGGCGTAGTGACCGGGGAACTCGCCGTAGCCCCAACTGTCGCCGGCGTACGCACGCCCCGTCGAGCTCGGGTCGGCGTTCCCGCTGCGGTCGAGATCGAAGCCGGAGAACACACCGGTGTTGGACGGCAGCGCGACGACCTGCATCCGCAGCGGCTCGAGGGGGCCGGCGCCTCCGTCCTGCGGCGTGGCGAGAAAGACCTCGACAAACCGGCGCGCCGTCGTTCCGTCCTCGCCATCGAACTGGATCTCGTTGAGGAGAACGATGTCGGGCCGGATCTCCTGAAGGATCGCGGCGAGGGCCCGGAGGCGCGGGTGGTCGGGATCGGCGACGTGCTCGGCGCGGACGTCGTTGACATTGAACGTCGCGATCCGGATCGTGCCGAGCTCGTCGGCGCGGGCGACGGCGGTGGTGGTCGCGGCGAGGACGAGGGGCAGGATGCGGCGGATCACGGGTGCGGCTCCGGTACGCTGTGCGGCATGAACGCGATCATTCTTGCGGTGTGCGCCGGGCTCTGCTGGGGGATCGGCGAAGTCTTCACCAAGAGCGTCCTGCACGCCGGCAAGGTGGGGCCGATCACGGCGATCACGGTGCGCTCGACCGTCGCGCTGCCGGTGATCTGGCTGGCGTACTTCATCGCGATGAAGGTGGTGAAGTCCGAGCCGACGGGATGGATGCAGGCCGGAGCGCCGACGCTGCTGAAGCTGACGCTCGGGTCGGGGCTGGTTGCAGGCGCCGCGGCGATGATCTTCTTCTACTCGGCGCTCAGCGTCGGCGACATCTCGCGGGTCAAGCCGGTGGCCTTCTGCCTGGCGCCGGCGGTGGCGGCGCTGGTCGGCTGGTTCATCCTCGGCGAGCCCGTGACGGCGCGCCGCGTCGGCGCGGTCGCGCTGATCCTCGCGGGCGTGGTGCTGCTCACCGGGAAGTAGAGCCGGCGATCGCGCGCTGCGCGGCCTCGACGTTCGAGCGGAGATGCGCGGGGCTGATCGTCCCGATCACCACCGACGAGACTCCCGCGTGCGAGAAGACAAATCGCAGCGACGCCTCGACGGGATCCTCGCCCGCGCCGGTCGGCGCCAGATGTCCGCTCGCCAGGGCCTTCTTGATGAGCACGCCGCAGCCATGCCCGTGCGCCGCGGCGATCGCGGGCTCGTCGTCCGTGTAGCCCGGATTGCACGTGAGCATGACGACGTCGCAGCGCTCGGCCGCGAGAACGCCGCCCTCGGGCGTCTTGGTCGAGACGCCGACGGCGCGAGCTTTGCCTTCCGTTCGGAGCCGCTCGAGCGCCTCGAGCGCGCCGGATCGCTCGATGATCTCGATGTCGTGGCCGTCGGAGTGCAGCAGCACGATGTCGAGCCGATCGGTGCGCAGGCGGCCGAGACTCTGCTCGACGCTGGCGCGAACGGCGCCGGGGGAGAAGTCGAACCGCGAGACGCCGCTCTCGAAGTCCTCGCCGGCCTTGGTGGCGATGATCCAGCGATCGCGCCGGCCGCGGAGCAGATTGCCGAGGCGCTCCTCCGAGGCGCCGTACGCGGGCGCGGTGTCGATGAGGTTGACGCCGAGCGACTCCGCCGTCTCGAGCAGCTCCAGCGCGGCGCGATCGTCAGGTATCTCGAACGGGCGCGGATACTTCACGCCCTCGGTGCGCCCGAGCTTCACCGTGCCCAGGCCGATCGGGCCGACGCGGATGCCGGTCTTTCCCAGGGGCCTCAGTGCCATTCCAGGCCCTCCTGCTCCCACGGGAATCGCGCGACGGGCGCGGCGGGCGCCCACGGAATGGGATCGGGTGTCTGCGGAGTTCTCTCCGGCGATCGCTCGATCGCCTCGAGAGTCTGTTGCGCGACGAGCGGCGCGAAGGCGAGCTTCGACGGCCAGCACACCAGCCCGCCCGCCCACGGCTCGAGCGCGGGGCGCTCCGGACGCTTGCCCGATTCGGTATTCTGCTCGGCGCGATCAATGTGCATCGTCGCCCATTCGACGCTCGACCAGTCGATCCACGGCGCGAGCGACGCCATCTCCTTCAGCGCGGCGCGCATCTGCTGGGATCCGCTGCGTTCGATGCCGGACTCGGCAATGCCGCCGCCGATCCACCAGACCATCCGCCCGCCCGCGGTGCGCTGGCTGGTGACGGTGGCCAGCGGCCCCGACGACATGCCGATCGCGTGCGCATACATCGGCGGGAGGATGTCCTGCCGGACTTCGCGCGCCATCACCATGTGCAGCGGACGGCGCTGCATCGCGGGCGGCGAGGGCCTGGCGCCGCCGAGCGACCCCGCGGCCCGCGCAAGCAGCGCCTCGTTGCCCTCGCCCGCGGCGAACAGGACCACGCCGGCCTTGATCTGCACGACATCGTCGCCCACGCGGCAACGCACGCCGACAAGCCGTCCGGCGAGCGCGTCGAACTCGATCGAATCGCCGTCCACGCGCAGGCAGTGTCGCTCGTGCGGCGCCGCGAGGGATTCGACCAGAGATCGCGGGTCCAGCACCGGCTCGGGCACGCGGTACACGTCGACGCCGGCGGGCGCATTCTCAAAAGCGACCGGGCGATCGTGGTCCGCCACGGGCTCCACGCCGGCGCGCAGCGACTTCGACGCGACCAGCCCGGCGATGCGCGAGCCGATCGCGCGACGCGTCCAGAGGAACTGATGGTCGGAGAGCACGCGGGCGCGACGGAGATCGATCGATCCCTCGCCGCGCAGGCAGGCGCGCCAGACCGCCGGCATCTCGGCGATCGCCTCCGACGCGTCGCCCACCGCGCCGCCGAGCGCGTACTTCACGCCACCGTGGATGATGCCCTGCGACGCGATCGTCTGTCCCGCGCCGAGCGCGTGCGCTTCAAGAAGGATGGCGCTGCGGCCGGACGCCCGGACCTGCGCGAGCGACCACAGCCCGGCGATGCCGCCGCCGAGGATCAGGAGGTCTACGGCGACAGGCCGCGTGGACATGACGGGCATGGTTCGGGCCGATGTCGAAGGTGTCAAAGAGGAGCGGAAATGGGGCCGCAGAACGCCCTGCCCCGCTTGTTCGGGTTTTGAACGGGTGAAAATGGGATCATTTTTGTTGCCCCCTTACGGAATTCGGCGTAGACGTTATCTGTTGGGGTGTCGGAGCGCGCGATTTTGCGCGTCGCTGCGTCGCCATGTTCAGACCCAATCACGGCCCGGCGCCGGCGAAGATGGAGTGCGCTCGCCGATCCGGCCGGCCTCGGAGAGCCAGCCCATGTTGCAGCTTGCGAAGCGATCGGTCCCCACCCTTCTCCTGGCCCTCGCGACCGGAGCACTGGCCGACCCGGCCGCGCTGCGACCCGTCATGAGCGACGCCGAAGGGCCCGCGAACTACCTCTTCGCCATGCAGAACGAGGTCGTGCGCAGCCGCTTCGTTCGGCTTGATCTGTCCGATCTCCGGCCGATCGACGAGCGCGGCGCCACGACGCTGCACCTGAATCTCTTCGATGGCGTGTCCTACGACGCCGTGCTCACGCGCTCCGAGCCCGGCGCCACCGAGGGCACCGTGTGGCTCGGCCATCTCGAGGGCCTCAAGGACACGTCCACGATCATCGTGTCGCGCATCGACGATGACTTCTACGCCGACATCTGGACGCTCGACGGCGGGCAGTTCCAGGTTCGCTCCACCGGCGAGCCCGGCATCCACGCCGTGCTGCAGGTCGATCCGGCGCTCCTGCTTCCCTGCGGCGTCGGGCCGCAGCACGTGATCTCGGCGCTCGGCCCCATCGAAGAGGGCGATGCCGCCGCACCGCGCGACACGGGCGACCTGATCGACGTGCTCATCATGTACACCGTCGGCGCCCGCAACGCCGCCGGCGGCACGAACGGCTTCAACAACACGATGAACGGCTGGATTACGTACACCAACCAGGCGTACATCAACAGCCAGATGACGCAGCGCATTCGGCTCGTGCACACCGTCGAGACCAGCTACACCGAGGCCGGCGCCGCCCAGGGCGGCATGGACACCGACCTGTCGCGCTTCCGCGCCACCAACGACGGCAACATGGACAACGTCCACACCCTGCGCAACACCTTCGGCGCGGACATCTGCGAGCTGGTGTCGCTCTCCGTCAACGCCTGCGGCCTCGCCTATCTGATGGCGCCGCAGTCCGCCGGCTTCCAGAGCAGCGCCTTCGGCGTGACGCGGTACTTCTGCGGCGCCTCGACGTTCGCCCACGAGCTCGGTCACACGATGGGCTGCGCCCACGACCACCAGAACGGCAACGTCGGCGCCTTCTGCTACTCCTTCGGCTATCGCACCCAGCCCAACGGCGGCTTGCGCACGATCATGGCCTACGAGCCGGGCAACCAGATCCAGTACTTCTCGAATCCGAACATCACGGTCGGCGGCGCGCCGATCGGCATCGCGCAGAATCCCGGCTGCAACAACAACACCGCCGCGGACAACGCCCGCTCGATGAACAACACGCGGGTCACGGTGGCCAACTTCCGTCAGCAGCAGGTCGGGAACCCGCCCCCGGAGAACTTCTCGCTCTCGTCGCCGGCGGACGGCGCCACCGGTGTGACGACGAACCCGGTGTTGAGCTGGCAGGAGGCCGAGTTCGCCAACGAGTACAACGTGACCATGTCCACCGAGTCCGACATGACTCCGGTGATCTGGTCCACGACCGTCGCCACCACCCAGGCGGTCGTCCCGGGCGGCACGCTCGACAACTGCACGCAGTACTTCTGGACCGTCACCGCGGTCGGCTTCGGCGGGCAGACACCCGCCTCCGCTCAGCCGTATGACTTCACCACGGCGCTGGTCGGCGACATCGACGGCAACGGCGTTGTGGACTTCCCGGACCTGAACTTCCTCCTCTTCCAGTATGGCAATTCCGGCCCCAACGAGGCCGATCTCGACGGCGACGACGACGTCGACTTCGCCGACCTCAATCTCCTCCTGAGCAACTACAACTCCTCCTGCTGAAACCCGACAAAACCATCGCGATTTCTCTGCGTACAGACGATTCCCAGCAACCCTGTCCTGCGGGCCGCGGCGTGCGTCCGCGCGGCTCCAACAGCGAGACTCCATTCATGCATCGATTCGCCAGTGTTCTTGCCCTGACCGCTCTCGTGGCGGGCTCCGCGACGATCGCGGCGCCGGCCGACATCTTCGTGGCCGACGCCCCCGCCGGCCTGCTCCGCGCCTCGACCGACGTCCACGGCTTCACCGCCGTCGCCGGGCTCGAGGAGCGCACCGACATCGTCCGCGCTCGCTTCGTCGCCTTCGACGACGCGATGTTCGTGACGCCCCGCGCCGGCGCCACCACCGCGACCCTGAATCTCTTCGACGACGTCACGCTCGACGTGGTGTTCGACCGCGAGGAGCAGGGCCTGAACGTCGACCGCATCCTCGTCGGGCACGTCGCCGGCGCGGAGGCCTCGCACGTCGTCCTCGTCGAGACCGACGGGCACGTCTGGGCCGACATCTGGACGCTCAACGCCGGCGAGTACGAGATCCGCAACGCCGGACCCGGCGTGCACATGGTGGCGCAGGTCCACGGCTCGGTCGCGCCCTGCGGCATGGACGATCCGATGGTCACCGACCTCGCCCTCGTCCCCGGCGACGAGGTCTGGGTCCGCGAAGCGAACGAGGGCAACCTCGGCGGCGCGCCGCGCGACGACGGCTCGCTCTTCGACATGCTCATCATGTACACGGCCGCGGCACGCTCGCAGGCCGGCGGCACGACCAACATCACCAACGCCATGAACGGCTGGGTGACCCTCTCCAACACCTACTACACCAACTCGAACATCAACCCGCGCATGCGCCTGGTGCACCTCCTCGAGACCAGCTACGTCGAGGCCCCGGCCAACCAGAACAGCATCGTCGCCGACCGTGACCGCTTCCGCTTCAACGGCGACGGGTTCATGGACGAGGTCCACACCCTGCGCAACACCTACGGCGCCGACCTCTGCCACCTCGTGTCGCGCTCCAACAGCTCGAGCATCTGCGGCATCGCCGCGTCGCTCTCCCTCAGCCAGTCGCTGGGCTTCGCCGTGACCCGCTATGTCTGCGGCGCCTCGACGTTCGCCCACGAAGTCGGCCACAACCAGGGGTGCGCTCACGATCGTCCGAACGCCGGCGGCGGCGGCGGACCGTTCTGCTATTCGTTCGGCTACCGCACGACCGGCAACCCGCAGCTCATCACCATCATGGCCTACCCGCCCGGACAGGAGATTCCGTACTTCTCCAATCCGAACGTGACGGTCAGCGGTCAGGTCATCGGCATCCCCGAGGTCCCCGGCTGCTCGCAGGCGACGGCCGCGGACAACACCCGCTCCATCAACGGCGTGGCGAGCATCTTCGCCAACTACCGTCAGGAGACGGTCGGCAATCCCGCGCCTTCTGACTTCGACGTCACGAGCCCTCCGGACAACGCGGTGGGCGTCGGCCTCACGCCGCTGCTCCAGTGGGAGCAGGCGGAGTTCGCGACCGCGTACGACGTCACGCTCTCGACCGAGCCGGACCTCACGCCGGTGATCTGGTCCGAGTCGAACCTGACCACCACGTCGGTCATCATCCCCGCGGGTCTGCTCGACAACTGCACGACGTACTACTGGGCGGTCGTCGCCAGCGGCTTCGGCGGCTCGACGCCGTCCACCCCCACGCCCGCGGACTTCACCACCGCGCTCGTCGGCGACATCAACAACAGCGGCCTGGTCGACTTCAACGACCTGAACTTCCTTCTCTTCCAGTACGGCAGCACCGGGCCCAACAACGCCGACCTCGACGGCGACAACGACGTCGACTTTGCCGACCTGAACCTGCTGCTCAGCAACTACAACCAGAGCTGCTGACCCGCTCCGGACTGTCAAGTCCGATTGCGCAGTGCAAATTTTCGAGGCGGCCCCGTATCCACGGGGCCGCCTTTGTCGTATAGGTGGACATCGTGCGGCCCGGGCCCGGGGGCCAGACCGCGTTCCGGCCCGAACGCGAGGGGAATGACAAGTTGGAGGTGTGGCATGAAGGTCAGCGCATGCGTCGCGCTCGGTCTCATCGGGCTGGGCGCCCCGGCCGCCGCCTCGCACCCGGCCACGTCCGTCGCTTTGCCGACGGATGCCCCACCGGCCTCGGCCCGGCTCCCACCCGTTCTTCGCGGCGGTCTCTCGGGCGTTGTCGGAAGCTTCGTCACCCTGACGGACGATCTGGACTGTCTCTCCACCGGCCTGACGGTCAACTTCCAGACGGGCTGCGCCGTCTGGAGCGACCCCTCGCTCACGCAGACCAATCTCTGGCGCGGGACCACAGTCGCGAACCGGCAGGCGCTCGCCGTCGGCGCGAGCGTGCCGGCCGGCGGGCCCGATCCGAACGGCGTCTGGAATCAGAGCAGCGGGAAGCTCCAGGTCAACGCGACCCAGGCGTTCCCGCCGGGCCTGTTCTTCAACGGCGCCCGGTACAACTTCCAATCGATCATTCCCGGATTCGCCGCGACGTTCGAGCCCACGGCTTCACAGGTCGCGTCGCTCGAGCACGACATGTTCGTGACGTCGATCGCCACCCAGTGGACCAGCGAGACCATCGCGAGCGGAGGCACGTCGATCTCCAATCGCCTGCTCTGGGGCGGCACGTGCGTGGACGAGCCGGGGATCCAGTTGTGCGCCGACATCGGCCTGCCGAGCGGTCCGATTCTTCATGCGTTCGTCCTCGCGCCCGTGGAGCTGTCCACCAGCTACGTTTTCCTGCCTGCCAGGTGGATCGACTCGGCGCCGGACGGCGCCATGATCGGCGACCCCGTCGCGATGCCCGTCGGCTCGTGGGTCCGCGTGCGCCACGAGACGACGCAGACGCGCGTGCGCGTGCACCTCGACCTGCACGACGGCGCGGGCATGCGCCTGGTCTACGATGGCGATCTCATCACGAACTCCGGCGTCTCCGGCTACATCATGTTCGGCTCGTTCGAGTCGGTGGACCCGATCTACACGGACAATCTCGCCGCCGGCGGCGTCTACACCATCCCGGGCTACGAACCGGCGCAGTCGCTCGTCTGCGGCCCGAATGGATTCCTGGACGACCTGCAATCGATCCCGGTGGGAGCGTTGAACGGCCAGAACGGCTGGAGCGCGGCGAGCGGCGCCAACGTGCAGAGCCAGTCGAATGATCATGTCATTCGCTACACCAACACGTTCAGCGATCAACGGCACCGCGAGGTCATGTCGCGCCCGCTGCCGATCGCGTATCCGATCAATCACGAGCCGTGGCAGCTCTGCGTGCAGGTCTCGCGCAACGGCGGCGCTCAAACGAGCGTGACGCCGTTCGCGATGGCGCCGGTGAGCATGACCGACAACAGCTACGTCACGCGCGTCGCGATGGGCCGCTACGACCCAAACGCGCTGCCGCCGTTCTCCAGCCGCGTGTTCATCCAGCACAACCCGGCGTACGACCCCATCGACGACGAGAACTGCGTCAACTGCACGCAGCCCGGGCCGAACGGCAACGGCGGCGTCCCCGTCATCGGCGGCGCCGGCACGATCGGGCAGCCGGGGTTCGACTACTACGACACCGGCGTCTCGCTCGGCGGCAGCAACGTCGAACAACAGCTCTGCATCGGCGTCAACCCCGACGGGACGCTCTTCGGCGCCTACGGCGGCGTCGAACTCGTCGGCGGATCGACCGGCGTCACGATCCAGGCGTTCGTGGCGAGCATCGACGAGATGCGCTTCGAGGTCGAGCACACGCTCGACGGCCAGACGAACAACTGGTTCCTCGACGACGTCGGGCTCGACTGCACCGACCTGCCGCTCGTCTCGCTGCCCCCGTTCGTTCTGCCGTACACCGATCAGCTCGAATGGGGCATCGACGGCGTCACGATCGACGTGCACGACAACGACGGCAGCTCGATCACCGTGTTCCGATGGGCGTCCGCGCCCAACACGCCCATCGCGGACCTCGGGGCGAAGTCGAATGTCCTGAAGATGGAGAACACCTTCCGGGACACGGCGCAGTCGCTGGGCGATTTCACGCTGTTCACCAAGGCGTCCACGCAATTGCCGAACGTCACGGTGGCTCCGGGGATCGGCTACGCCGCGGGCGGGGACTTCAAGCTGACCGACGGCGCCACGACGCGCGCCTGGGCGATCGGCGAGAAGATCTCGCCGAACTCCACGCTCTTTGTCCGCAACGTCGTGATTGCCTATTCCGCGGGAACGGGGACGATCTGGGTGCAGGTCCCGGACGACGCCGACCCCGTCCACAACGACGAGACCTGGGTGGACACGGGCCGGTCGCTGGCGTCGCTGGGCGTCGGCCTCAACCAATGGTTCTCGCTGCGCATTCACCACGCCCCCAACGGGACGTTCATCGTCAAGGTCAACGGACAGATCCTCACCGACGTCGGAGGCGACGTCGTGCGCGTCCCGCCGCAGCAAAGTGTGGGCTTCGGCGTGCACAACAATCTTGATCGGCTCCACTTCCTCGGCGGCGACGATCAGGGCGCGCCCGCGGGCTCGATCCTCTACGCCGACAACATCCGCGCCTGGACACTGCCCTGCCCCGGCGATGTGAACGACGACGGCGCCGTCACGTTCGCCGATCTGAACCTGCTGCTCTCGCAGTACAACCAGACGGTCGGCGTCCTCGCGCCCGCCAACATCCTCCCGGACGCTGACGGCGACGGCGTCGCCGACGACGCCGTGGTGAACTTCATCGACCTCAACGGCGCGCTCGGGCAGTACAACAACCCCTGCGACTGAACCTCCCGCAGCGCGCTTCGCACATCCTCAACCGGCCCGGAAGTGCTCTGGGCCGGATTTCTTTCGGGCACGCTCGGCTTGGCGCGCCACGCGCCGTTCCGGTATCGTCCGCCCCACGATGAGCAGGCCCATGAGCGTCGGAGGCGGACGATGAGCACCGGGAACATCCCCCTGCCGCAGGTCCGCCGACTCGGCGAGACCTCGCGCAAGGACGCGTGGTGGCTCCAGCCGCTGCTTACGTTCCTCGGGCTCGGCGCGTTCATCGTCTATTCGACGTGGGCCGCGTTCCAGGGCGAGCACTACTGGCTCGCCGCGAGCGGCGCGAACTACCTCTCGCCGTTCTACTCGCCCGAGATCTTCGGCGATTCCCCGCACGCCTGGTTCGGCCCGAAGCCCGATTGGCTGCCCTGGCCCGGATTCATGAACTACTCGCCCGCGCTCCTCATCCTCTGGGCGCCGGGGCTCTTCCGGTTCACCTGCTACTACTACCGCGGCGCCTACTACAAGGCGTTCTGGGCCGACCCGCTCTCCTGCGCCGTCGGCGAGCCGGGATTCCGCGGCAAGAACTACCGCGGCGAGAAGAAGTTCCCCCTCATCCTCCAGAACGTGCACCGATACGCGCTCTACCTCGCGCTGCTGTTCCTCGTCATCCTCTCGTACGACGCGATCATCTCGTACATGTTCAAGTCGCCCGAGGGCCGGACCGAGTTCGGCGTCGGCGTCGGCACGCTGGTGTTGACGATCAACCCGATCCTGCTCGGCGGCTACACGCTCGGCTGCCACTCGCTACGCCACCTCATCGGCGGGCGCAAGGACGAGATCGGCGACGGCGTGCAGCGCAAGGCGTACGACTGCGCCTCGTGCCTCAACCGGCGCCACATGCTCTGGGCGTGGATGAGTCTCTTCTGGGTGGGGTTCTCCGACTTTTACGTGCGGATGTGCTCGATGGGCGTCATCCACGATGTGAGGCTGATCTGACATGGCGGAGCACCTGACCTTCGAGCACGACGTGATCGTCATCGGCGCCGGCGGCGCGGGCCTGCGCGCCGCCATCGAGGCGTCCGCCATGGGCTGCACCGTCGCCCTCGTCTGCAAGTCGCTCCTCGGAAAGGCGCACACCGTCATGGCCGAGGGCGGCATGGCCGCGGCCATGGCCAACGTCGACGAGCGCGACTCCTGGCGCGTCCACTTCGCCGACACCATGCGCGGCGGGCAGTACCTCAACAACTATCGCATGGCCGAGCTGCACGCCAAGGAGGCGCCCGCGCGCGTCCGCGAGCTCGAGGCCTGGGGCGCCGTCTTCGATCGCACGCAGGAAGGGCGCATCCTCCAGCGGAACTTCGGCGGCCATCGCTACCCGCGCCTCGCGCACGTCGGCGATCGCACCGGCCTCGAGATGATCCGCACCCTCCAGGATCACGGCATCCATCAGGGCATCGACGTCTACATGGAGATGACGGTCGTCTCCCTGCTCAAGGACGGCGAGCGCGTCGTCGGCGCCGTCGGTTACGACCGCGAGCGCGGCCGCTTCCGCGTGTGGAAGGCCGGCGCCGTCGTGCTCGCCACCGGCGGCGTGGGCAAGGCGTTCCGCATCACCAGCAACTCCTGGGAGTACACCGGCGACGGGCACGCCCTCGCGTACGAAGCCGGCGCCGACCTCCTCGACATGGAGTTCGTGCAGTTCCACCCGACCGGCATGGTCTGGCCGCCGAGCGTGCGCGGCATCCTCGTCACCGAGGGCGTGCGCGGCGAGGGCGGCGTGCTGCGCAACCGCGACGGCAAGCGCTTCATGTTCGACGACATCCCGGACAACTATCGCAACCAGACCGCCAAGGACCCCGAAGAGGGCTGGCGCTACGTCATGGGCGACAAGTCCGCCAACCGCCCGCCGGAATTGCTCACGCGCGACCACGTCGCGCGATGCATCAACCGCGAGGTGAAGGCCGGTCGCGGCAGCCCGCACGGCGGCGTCTACCTCGACATCGCGTGGATCAAGGAGAAGGTCCCCAACGCGCCGGAGCGGATCAAGAAGAAGCTCCCCAGCATGTATCACCAGTTCATGACGCTGGCGAACATCGACATCACGACCACGCCCATGGAGGTCGGACCGACGACGCACTACATCATGGGCGGCGTGCGCGTGGACGGCGATACGCAGATGTCCACCGTGCCGGGCCTGTTCGCGGCGGGCGAAGTGGCCGCGGGACTGCACGGGGCCAACCGTCTCGGCGGCAACTCCCTGTCGGACCTCGTGGTCTTCGGCAAGCGCGCCGGCGAGCACGCGGCGAAGTTCGCCAAGGAGAATGGGCACGGCGCCGTCAATCCGTCGCAGGTCGAGGCGGCCATGCGCCACGCGCTCGAGCCCTTCGATCGCGCCGACTCCGCGGAGAACGCCTTCGCCGTGCAGCACGATCTGCAGGGCACGATGCAGGACCTCGTCGGCATCGTGCGCACCGAGGACGAGATGCTCCGCGCCCTCGAGGAGATCGCCAAGCTCAGGAAGCGCGCCGCGGCCGTCGGCGTCTCCGGCCACCGCGAGTACAACCCCGGCTGGCACACCGCGATCGATCTGCGCAACCTCATGGTCGTCTCCGAGGCGATCACCCGCGCCGCCATCGAGCGCAAGGAAAGCCGCGGCGCCCAGTTCCGCGAGGACTATCCCGACAAGAGCGACGAGTGCGCGAAGTTCAACATCCTGCTCCGCAAGGGCCCCGACGGGTCCATGCAGGTCGTGCGCGAGCCCGTCCGGCCCCTCACGCCCGAGCTTCAGCAGGTCGTCGAAGAGAACAAGTAGCCGCCCACGAGGAACGATCCGCATGGCGCAGCAGCAAGCATCCACGCCCCGAACCTTCCGCGTCTGGCGCGGTGACGCCAGCGGCGGCCGGTTCGTCGACTACTCGACGAACGTCGGCGAGGGCATGGTCGTCCTCGACGCCATCCACCAGATCCAGGCCGAGTCCGCGCCGGACCTCGCCTGCCGGTGGAACTGCAAGGCCGGCAAGTGCGGCTCGTGCTCCGCGGAGATCAACGGCAAGCCGCGCCTTCTCTGCATGACGCGCATGGACCAGCTCCCCGACGACGAGATCGTCACCGTCGAGCCCATGAAGGCGTTCCCGTCGCTGCGCGACCTTGTGACCGACGTCTCCTTCAATTTCCGCGCGAAGAAGTCGATCAAGCCCTTCAAGCCGCGCCAGCCCGACAACCCCGACGGCTCCTGGCGCATGCAACAGAGCGACGTCGACCGCGTGCAGGAATTCCGCAAGTGCATCGAGTGCTACCTCTGCCAGGACGTCTGCCACGTCCTGCGCGACCACCACAAGCACGAGGAGTTCATCGGCCCGCGCCTCCTCGTCTACACCGCGGCCCTCGAGATGCACCCGCTCGACACCGAGGACCGCATCCCCGACCTCAAGCACAAGCACGGCGCCGGCTACTGCAACATCACCAAGTGCTGCACCAAGGTCTGCCCCGAGCACATCACCATCACCGACAACGCGATCATCCCCCTGAAGGAACGCGTGGTCGATGAGTTCTACGATCCGCTGACGAAGCTCTTCCGCATCTTCCGGCCGAAGAAGCGCTGACGGAGGACCAGCGATGTTCCAGCTCAAACCGATCGAGAAGGCGTCGATCTCCCGGGCGCTGACGAAGGCCGAGCGCTACCGGCTCCTCAACGAGCCCCGCGAGGCCGAGAGCATCTGCCGCGACATCCTCGGCGTCGATCCCGAGAACCAGGAGGCGAAGGTCTGCCTCGCGCTGGCGATGACCGACCTGTTCTCGATGCAGCCGACCTCGCCGGAGGAGGCCCGCCGCCTCGCCGCGTCGCTGCGCTCCGAGTTCGACCGCGAGTACTACGCCGGCGTCGTCGAGGAGCGCTGGGGCAAGCGGCTGCTGCATGATCCGCAGATGTCGCGCGGCGCCCCGCACCACATCCTCGCCGCGATGCGCCACTTCGAGCGCGCCGACGCCCTCGCCGAGCCCGGCAACGACGACGCCGTCCTCCGCTGGAACACCTGCGTCCGCATGCTGGAACGCGCCGGCTACGACCCCGAGGCGCTCGACCACGACCACGAGTCCATCGTGGACGAGGACATGCCCATCCGCTGAGGCTACGCCCCAGTCCGCGCAGGAAAAAGCCACCTGCCGGACTTGAACCGGCGACCTGAGCTTTACGAAAGCTCCGCTCTACCGACTGAGCTAAGGTGGCGTCCGCGCTGCCTCGGAAGTCATCGAGCCCTTCCGGGGGCGGGCGGGAAGTATCGCGGCCTTCGGGGGCGATGTCCACCCGAGGCGTTCGAGGCGTCGGAAGTCCCCAGAAGTCCCTAGATCGAGCCGTTCCCGGGCCCGGCTTGAGCCTCGTCCACGACCTTCGCCCCCGCCGCCCACAGCGCGTCGATCTGCCGCGCCCCCACGCGAGCCCGCATCCGCACGACGCCGTCGTCGTACTCGCGGCTCAGGACCTCGGCGCGCCGTTCGATCGCCGCGACGGCGCGGGCGTCGGAGAGCGGCGCCTCGAGCAGCACTTCGCGCATCGAGCCCCGCAGGGCCTCGCGGACCGCGTCGCGCAGCTCCGCCTGGCCGGGGCCGTTCGGATCGCGCGCCACGATCGGGATCGCGCCGGGGATCATGCGCTGCCACACCAGCAGTCGCGCGTTGTCCTCGAGCCGGTCGATCTTGTTGAGGAGCACCAGCCGCTTGGGGCGTGCCTCCATGCCCGGACGGTCGCCCTCGGGCAGATCGTCGAAGAGTTCGTCCAGCGTCTTCGTGACCGTGGCGTACTGGCGCTCGGCGTTGGGGTCCGACACGTCCAGCACGATCAGCAGGAGGTCCGAGTGCGTCGCCTCCTCGAGCGTCGCCTTGAACGACGCCACGAGGTTGTGCGGCAGGTTGCGCACGAACCCGACGGTGTCCGACAGCAGCACGCGCGATCCGGCGCCGAGGTCCCACTCGCGGGTGCGCGTCATCAGCGTCGCGAAGAGCTTGTCCGCGACGTACGCGCCGCCGGAGGTCAGCGTGTTGAAGAGCGTGCTCTTGCCCGCGTTCGTGTAGCCCACGAGGCCCACGGTGAAGAACTCCTGGTTCCGCTTCTGCACCTCGCGCCGCTTTCGCGCCTGCACCACGGCCAGCTCACGCCGGAGCTGGGTGAGCTTGTTGCGCACGAGCCGCCGGTCGATTTCGAGCTGTTGCTCGCCCGGGCCGCGCGTCCCGATGCCGCCGACGCCGCCGGGCCCGGTGATGCGCTCGAGGTGGTCCCACATGGCGCGCAAACGCGGGTAGGTGTACTCGAGCTGCGCCAATTCCACCTGGAGCTTCGCCTCGTGCGTGGTCGCGCGCCCGGCAAAGATGTCGAGGATCAGCTCCGAGCGGTCCACGATCTTCCGCTCGACGATCTTCTCGATGTTGCCGATTTGCGAAGGCGAGAGATCGTTGTCGAAGATCACCATCGTCGCGTTCAGCGCATCGCAGAGCGTCTTGAGCTCCTCGACCTTGCCCGAGCCGATGAACGTCCCCGCCTCCGGGCGCTGACGGCGCTGGAGCATCTCCCCCACCACCGTGGCGCCCGCCGTCTCCGCCAGGGAGCGCAGCTCGCCGAACGGGTCGTTCTCGTCGATGCCCGAGTCCGGAAGGAGGACCGCGGCCAGGACCGTGCGCTCGGACGCGACGCCCAGGTCCGGTCGTTCATGCTTCTTTGGCGCTGCCATGCGTGGTTCGTGCCCTGAGGATTGCCCGGAAGGAACGTGCGGCGAGGCCTGAAGCGTATGCGCCAGAACGGGAAACCTCCGCACGCCCCGGACGAACAAGGGTCTAGGATGCTTCGAGGACCGCCCCGGCGGCCCTCCCGACCCCGAAAGGAACCCCATGACGATCCGCCGCAGCTTGCTGGTCATCTCGGTCGCGACGGTCACCGCCGCCATCGCCGCACAGATCACCATCGCCTCGACGCGCGGCTCGGTTTACTCCTGGCTGGACCCGCTGATCGACGTCCAGTCCCTAGTCATGCGCGACTTCGTGGACGAACCGGACCGCGACGCCCTGCGCGACGGCGCCATCCAGGGCATGCTCGACGCCCTCGGCGATCCCTACACCGAGTTCATCCCCGCGCAGGACATCGCCGAGTTCGACAAGCAGACCCGCGGCCGCTTCGTCGGCATCGGCGCCGAGGTCCGCATGCAGGACGGCTGGCTCCTGATCGTCTCCCCGCTCGAGGACTCCCCCGCTTATCGCGCCGGCGTCATGGCGGGCGACCGCGTCACCGCCATCAACGGCGAGACGACGTTCAACAAGACCGTCTACGACTGCATCGAGCTGCTCACCGGCGAGCCGGGCACGCCCGTGACCATCACCGTCGAGCGCGCCGGACAGGAGTTCCAGTTCGTCATCCAGCGCGCCGAGATCAACACCCCCACCGTCAAGGGCGTCCACCGCATCAATGATCAGTGGGACTACTGGATCGATCCCGAGTCGAAGATTGCCTACATCCGCCTCACCCAGTTCACCGATCGCGCCACGCGCGACTTCGAAGAGGCGCTGCTGCCGCTCGTGAACCAAGGCCTGCGCGGCCTCGTGCTCGACCTGCGCTTCAACCCCGGCGGCCTGCTGACCTCGGCGATCGATCTCTCCGACCTGTTCCTCAAGGAAGGCCTGATCGTCTCGACCAAGGGCCGCAGCCGACCGGAACAGCGCAGCTACGCCCGCCCCGAGGACACGCTGCCGGACTTCCCGATGGTGGTGCTGATCAACCGCCAGAGCGCTTCCGCGGCAGAAATCCTCTCCGGCGCGCTCGCGGACAACAAGCGCGCCATCACCCTCGGCGAGCGCACCTTCGGCAAGGGCTCCGTGCAGGCGGTCGTCGCGCTGCCCAGCGGCGCCGGCCAGCTCAAGATGACCGAGGCGCACTACTTCCTCGCCTCGGGGCGCATGATCCATCGCACCGACGACGCCGTCGAGTGGGGCGTCGATCCCACGCAGGGCTTCTACGTCCCGATGTCCGACGACGAGTACCGCGAGATGCTCCGCATCCGCCGCGAGGAGGAAATCATCCGCCCGCGCTCCGCCGACGAGACCAAGAACGCCCAGTGGTCCGATCCGGCGTGGATCCTCGATCACATGAAGGACAAGCAGCTCGCCGCGGCCGTGGAGGCGATCACGCACCGCCTCGCCGAGGGTGAGTGGAAGCCAACCGGCGAGTCGCTCCCCGAGAACGGCCTCGCGCTCGCCGAGCTCGAGCGCGCCGGGCGCATCCGCGACAGTCTCGAGCGTGAGCTGATGCGCCTCGATCGCCAGATCGAAGCGCTCGCCTCCGGCGCCGACGAGGACGCCCTCCTCCCCGCGCCGCTCCTGCCCGAGGCCGATCTCACCGGCGGCACCGTCAAGATCTACGACGCCGAGGGCAAGGAAATCGGCGAGCTGCGCATCACCGGGCCGAACCTCGGCGCGTGGCTGCGCGGCGGGCCGGTCGAGAAGGCCGAAGAGACCGAACCGGAATGACGCGCGGAGCGCAGCGCCGTTGACGCTCATCCTCGGCATCGAGACCAGTTGCGACGAGACGGCCGCGGCCGTCGTGCGCGACGGGCGGCGCGTGCTCTCCAACGTCATCGCCAGCCAACATGATCTCCACGAGGAGTACGGCGGCGTCGTGCCCGAGCTGGCCAGCCGCGCGCACCTCGAACGCATCGTCCCCGTCGTCCGGCGGGCGCTGCGTGAGGCGAACGCGACGTATGACGACCTCGACGCCGTCGCCGTCGGCAACCGCCCCGGTCTGATCGGCGCGCTCCTCGTCGGCGTCGCCGGCGCCAAGGCGCTCGCCTGGTCGCTCGGAAAATCCATCGTCGGCGTCGATCATCTCGAAGCGCACCTGCACGCGCCGATGCTCTCGCGCGAGGATGCGAACGACGTCGCGCAATGGCCCGCGCTGGGCCTCGTCATCAGCGGGGGGCACACTTCGCTCTATCGATGCGATTCCCCGCTCGAGCTCACACGCCTCGGATCAACCATCGACGACGCCGTCGGCGAGGCGTACGACAAGGTCGGCGCGATCCTCGGGCTGGGGCACCCCGGCGGGCCGCGCGTCGATGCGCTCGCGCAGCGCGGCGACGACCGCGCCCACGACTTCCCCCTCAGCCGCCTGGACCCGGGCTCGCTCGATTTCTCCTTCAGCGGCCTCAAGACCGCCGTCCTCTACGCCGCGCGCGGCCGCCCCGAGCGCCGATCACCGAACGAGGAACCTCGCTTCCCCCGCGACGGCGCCACGCTTCACGACAAGGAAAAAGCCGACCTATGCGCCTCGTTCCAGCGGGCCGCGGTGCGCAACGTGCTGCTGCGCCTCGAAAGGGCCGTCGAGCAGGACCGCTACGCGACGCTCCTCGTCGGCGGCGGCGTCTCCGCGAATTCGCGCCTGCGCGCCGAGCTGGCCTCATTCACGACGAAGTACGCCCTCGCGCTGCGTATCCCCGCGATGGAGTTCTGCCTCGACAACGCCGCGATGATCGCGGGGCTAGGGCACGAGCGCCTTCGTGCCGGCCTCACCGATGATCTCACGCTCGCCGCGTCGCCCAGCGCGAGCCATTGATGGACTTCCCCTTCGACCAATCCGCCGCGCCCCGCGACTACCGCCATCCCGCGGCGATCGACGACGATGCGCTCCTCGCCCTGTGCGACTTCGCGCGCGATCGTTCCTCCGGCCCCGGCGGCCAGCACCGCAACAAGGTCGAGACACAGGTGCACCTCACGCACCGCGCCACCGGCATCCACGCTCAGGCCGGCGAGCGACGCAGCGCGGAGGAGAACAAGCGCGTCGCGCTCAAGCGCCTGCGGCTGCTGCTCGCCGTCGAGCATCGCGAGCCCGTGCCGCGCGGCGACATTCGCACCGAACTTTGGAAGTCCCGCTGCCGCAACGGGCGCATCGCCTGCAATCCCGACCATCGCGACTTTCCCTCGCTCCTCGCCGAGGCGCTCGACGTCATCGCCGACGCCGCGTGGGATCTCAAGAACCCCGCCGTGCGCCTCGAAGCGACGGCGAGCCAGCTCATCAAACTCCTGAAGGACCATCCCCCCGCGTTCGCGAAGTTCAACGCGGAGCGGAAGGCGCACGGCCTGCATCCGATGAAGTGACGAGCCGCAGCGCGATGATCAGCGCGCCGCGCTCACCCTCGCGCCCGAAGTTGTCGTCGCTGACGAGGACGAGCAACCGCCCGGCGCGCTCGTCGTCGATCGCCGGTCCGATCGCCATGCCCTCGACGTTGCCAGGCCCGAGCGATTGGAGCGCACCGAAGTCGGCGATCGTCTCCACGCGGAGCGGCGTGAACACCGCGTCCCGCAGGGACTCGATCGGAGAGACGTCCGTCTCGCCCCGATCCGGCGTGATCAGCCGCAGCGCGACGCCGTAGCCGGCGAACGCGTCGAGCCGACGCTCCAGCGCGAGCAGGCGCCCATCGCCCAGCGATGCGAAGTCCACGAGTGAATTGAATGATGCCCCAGGCAGCACGCCCGGCGCCTTCTGCGTCGTGTACACGTGCTGGCGCGTGCCGCCGTTCCCGAGAGCGAACACGATCACGCGGCAGAGCGCGCCGGCCGTCACCGACGCCTCCGAGCCGTCATGCTCCAGCGCCGTCTCGACGCCGGCCCAGAGCTCGTCGCGATCGCGCACCGCCAACGCCTCGAAGCGCCGGTTCGGACGCAGTCCTCGCTCGATCACGCTCTCGATGACCAGGTTCGACTGTCGAGCGCCGTCGCGCCCAATGATCGCCAGCGCGCCCGGCGCCTCGAATCCCACAACAAACCGGTCCTCGCCGAGCCACTGCACCGCCTCCGCGTCCGTCGCGCCGGCGTCGATCGCTGTCCAATCCACCAGCTCTGCATCCACCGCCTGCGCTGCGGCGTCCACATGGATCGCCAGCTCCACGAGCCGCGGCTCGCGCGGATGATCCGTCACCGCGAACCACCGCCCCTCCGCGAACGTCAACCCGCTCAGCCCGCCGAGCCGCTCGTCGTCGAACTGGAGCACCGTGTGCCCGATCCATTCGATGCGCACATCCACCGGCGCATCGGCCGCCGCGTGCATCGTCGGCGACGCTGCGCAACCGCCCATCGCCAGCGCGAGCAGCGCGATCAGTCCGCGAGTCGCCACGGGAATCCCTCCGGGATCAGCTCCGGCCGATCGTGCAGCCAGCCGACCAGCCACTCGAACGCGTCCACGAGCCGCGGCCCCGGTCGATTGAACATCTGATTCCCATCCACCAGCGCCACCCGTCCGTCGCGCACTGCCGGCAGCGCCTTCCACCACGCCTGCTCGCGCAGCGCCGCGTAGTCCTGTGCCGTCCTCTCCAGCGAGTAGCCGCACGGCGCGATGATGATCGCCTCCGGACGCATCGCCGCGGTCGCCTCCGGCGATGTCCGCCTCGACGGCCCCGCCACCCGGAACGCCATGTGCCCGCCCTCGCCCGCGCCGGCCGACTCCAGCGGCGCCGTCGGGTTCAGCGGGTGGCTCGCCCCGGCCCGCTCGATGAGCTGCGGCGTCCAGTGCCCCCCGACAAACGGCGGGTCCGTCCATTCCAGGAGCAGTGCCCGAGGCCCTTCGACGTACGGCGTCACCCACTCCGCCGCCCGGAAGAACCGGTCCCGCAGCCCGACCACCACATCCTGCGCCCGCGACTCCAGCCCCACCGCCTCGCCGATCCGCAGCACGTCGTCCAGCACATCCTCGAACGAGGTGGGATTCAGGCTGAGGATTCGGGGCTGGGGGCGAAGACCCGCCGCGATCCGGCGCACCGACTCGAGGTCGATGGAGCAGACCGAGCACAGGTCCTGGGTGACGATGAGGTCGGGCTTGAGTTCCGCGAGCAGCTTTGCGTCCACCTCGTAGAGCGGACGACCTGCGCCGATCGACGACGACACCGCCTCGTCGATCTCGGAGGATGAAGCGTCCGTGAATTCAATGGCCCCGCGCGTCAGAACGGGCCGATCAAGGATATTGGCCGGAAAGTCGCACTCGTGCGAGCGCCCGATCAGGCGAACGCCGCCCGTCTCGCCGGAACCGGCGAGCAGGCACAGCGTCTCAGTCGCCGAGGGCAGAAGACTCACGACCCGCATCGACCGCGATGCTACCCCGTCGGCGAGGTCGGTCCCGGGGGGTGATGACCGAAGCGACTTTGCGGCCCCGGCGTCGCCCTGCGATGATCGGGCCCTTGACCTTTCGCCGACGAGGACGACCAGCGTGAAGCACTCGACGAACCGCCGCAGCCGACGACTCCCGCTCGATCTCTCCGCCCCGGCGCTGTGCCTGGCGCTGATCGCGGGACTGCCGCTCGGCCTGCCCGCCGCCGCTCAGGACTCCCAGCCGCCCCAGGGCGAGGAGCAGCCCGGCGACCCGCGCGAGCCGGATCGAGCCGGCGAAGTCCCCCCGCCGGAGGACAGCCCGCTTCGCCGTGCCTGGAGCCAGTTCCGCGGCGCCGAGGACCCTCAGCCCGGCGAGGCGACACCGATCGAAGACGACACCCGCGCACAGCCCCGGCGTGTGGGCATTCAGGCCGAGCAGCCGCCCGCGACGACCGAGCAGCCGGTGGACCTCGAGCCCCCCGCGCCGGACGAGGTCTTCACGATCGACCTGGTCGGCGAGCCCGTGCAGCTCGGCTCGCTCATCGACCTCATCAGCAACCGCCTGCGGATCAACATCTTCTCCGACCCCGGCGTGATGGACCGGTCCGTGACCTTCAACGGCCCGATGCGCATCGAGGCGCGCAACCTCCTCGACTTCCTCTCGCTCCTCGTCGAGCAGCAGGGCTTCGCGCTGACGCGCGAGCGCGAAGGCTGGTACGTCATCCGCCCCGCCGGTGAAGTCGCGTTCAACCTCGAAGACGGCGACCTCGCGACGACGCGCATCATCCCGACGCCGCTCCTGCGTCCCTCGGCGCTCAAGACCGCCATCGACGCCGCGCTCGCCTCGCGCGCCCAGGCCTCCAACGTCGCCAACCGCATCGCCTACATCGACGAGCTGGGCATCATCATCATCACCGACACACCGCGCGGCCTGCGCTCGGTCGAACAGGTCGTCAACGCCGTCGTCGCCGAGGCGATGGCGCAGAAGCACTTCCGCATCGAGATCAAGCACATCCACGCGGACCTCGCGCGCAGCAAGATCATCGAGCTCAACGGCGCCCAGAGCACGCGCACCACCCAGGGACAGACGCGCAACCCGAATCAACCGATCGCCCAGGGACCCGTCGCGACGCCCTCGGGCGCGCTGACCAACCTCACCGAGCGGCTGATCCTCGACGACAACGCGCTCATCTTCCGCGGCACCGAGCAGGAGTACGCCGCGCTCAGGGCGCTCATCGAGGCCGTGGACACGCCCAGCAAGCTCATCGCCAAGCGCTACCCCGCCGGGCCCGCGTCGCCGGCGATCTGCTCCTACGGCGAGCGTCGCGGCCTCGGACCCGTCACCACCGGCCCCTCCACCAGCGGCGGGCAGCAGGGCTTCACCGGCGGCTCGTTCAATCAGCGCCAGTTCGCGGCGAACCAGCAGCAGGGCAGTTCCACCGGCGCGGGCTTCGTTATCGAGGACAACCAGGAAGCGTTCGTCTACTTCGGCACCGAAGAGCAGCACGCGCAGGTCGCGGAGCTGGTGGAGGCCTTCGCCGATCAGGCGCGCCTCGCGCGCGTCGTCGTCGAGTTCTACCCGCTGCGCCACGCCGACGCGGAGGACGTCGCGGACCTCCTGAACTCCATCGTGCAGGACACCTCCCAGCAATTCGGCGAATCGCCGTTCCTGCCCTCCCCCACCGGCTCGCGCCGCAACAACCGCGTCCAGGAAGAAGCGCCGCCCGTCGCCAGCGAAGTGCCCTCGCTCGACAACACCTCCGGCGGCGACTCCGGCGAGCAGGGCGTGTCGCTGACACCGAGCGAGAATCTCTCGATCCAGCCGGACATCTCGCGCAACCAGGTCATCATCAAGGCGCCGATCCGCCAGCAGGCCGAGTTCGCCAACATCATCCAGCGGCTCGACGTCCGCCGGCCCCAGGTCTACATCGAGGCCAAGATCGTCTCCGTCACCACGACCGACCGATTCCGCTTCGGCGTGGACTGGGACGTCGCGATCGGCAGCACGCGGTTCTTCACCAACTTCGGCCTCCTCTCGCTGCCGGTGCAGGCGCCCGGCGTCAACGACCCGACGCTCGTCGGGGTGATCGACAGCGGCGACGCCGAGGTCGTCATCAACGCCCTCGCCAGCGTCGGCGAGACGCGCATCCTCTCCTCGCCGCGCATCCTCGTGAAGGACAACGAAGAGGCCGAGATCCTCAGCACGCGCGAGGAGCCCTACTCGTCCACGACGCAGAACGCCGGCACCGCGGTGACGGCGCAGGGCGGCGTCGCCGAGGCCGGCACGACCCTCACCGTCACGCCGCAGATCAGCGAAGGCGGACTGGTGAACCTCGAGTTCGCCATCGAACTCTCCGACTTCGACCTCGCGCAGCAGCAGACCGGCCTGCAGCCGCCCAAGCAGAAGGACGAGTACAACAGCGTCGTCACACTGCCGTCGGACTCGACGCTCATCATCGGCGGCCTGACCTTCAACCGCGAGGCCGACTCCGTCGAGAAGATCCCGCTGCTCGGCGACCTGCCCATCATCGGCCAGGCGTTCCGCCAGCAGTCCAGCGTCAACGTGCAGACCACCGTCTTCGTCTTCATCCGCCCCGTCATCGTGCGCGACGAGGCCATGACCGATCTGCGGCTGCTGACCGAAGGCCCGCGCAAGATCATCGGCCTCCCCGGCGATACGCCCGACCTCGAGCCCGAGCGCATCCCCATCCGCTCCGGCAGTCTCGGCTCGTCCTACGACCGGCCCGTCCGCGTGCGCACCCGCGCCAACGATCCCTCGTGACCGACCCACAGCCCAACAAGCCGACGACCAACGGTCCACCCGCGCCCGCGCGCCCCGGCGCCCGCGCCGTGCCGACCTATTCCACCGACGCGATGCAGGTCGTCCGCGCCTTCGGCGCCGTCCCCGTGCGCGCCGAGAACATCGCCGAGTTCTCCAAGCTCCCCGGCGCCGACGAGGAGCCCTGGGACGTCCTGCTGACCTCGATGGGCGTCGAAGAGCACGCCGCGCTCGCGCGCCTCGCCGAGCGCTGCGCGCTCAAGTTCGAGCCCGAGCCCGTCGCGCACGTCTCCAGCGACAGCTTCTACGAGCGCGTCCCCGCGGGCCTCGCGCGTCGCCACCAGGTCGCCGGGCTCAGCGTGGACGACGGCGTCATGACCGTCGCGTCCGCGCAGCCCATGCAGCCGGCGGTGTTTCAGTCGCTCGAACGCATGATCGGCATGCCCCTGCGCGTCGTGCTCTCGCCGCGCGCTCAGGTCGGCAATCTCATCAACCGCGGCTACGAGCAGAAGCAGGACCTCGTCGCCGAGATCGTCGAGGACATGCCCCTCGACGACCGGGCCATCCAGTCCGCCGCGGGCTCCGTTTCGCAGGCGACCGACCTGCTGCAGCTCGCGCGCCAGACGCCGGTCATCCGTCTCGTGAACATGATCCTGTTCGAAGCGCTCCGCCGTCGCGCGTCGGACATCCACATCCATCCGCTCGACGGCCGCCTCATCATCCGCTTCCGCATCGACGGCATGCTGATCGACGCGTTCACGCCGCCGCCGAGCCTCGGCCCCGCGATCTCCTCGCGCCTCAAGGTCATGGCGGAATTGGACATCGCCAATCGGCACAGCCCGCAGGACGGCCAGACGACCGTGCGCATCGGCTCGCGCAAGATCGACATCCGCATGTCGTGCATCCCGACGATCTTCGGCGAGCGCATCGTGCTGCGACTGCTCGACCAGACGCAGACGCAGCTCACGCTCGACGCTGTCGGTATGACGGCGCGGATGCAGAAGGAGTTTCTCGATCTCGTCGAGCGCCCCAACGGCATGATCCTCGTCACCGGCCCGACGGGGTCCGGCAAAACGACGAGTCTCTACGCCGCGCTCGCGCGCGTCGACCGCACCTCGCGCAACGTGATGACCATCGAGGACCCGGTCGAGTACCACCTCGACAACATCTCGCAGATGCAGGTGAATCCCAAGCGCAATGTCACGTTCGCGACAGGCCTCCGCTCGCTCCTGCGTCAGGACCCCGACGTCATCCTCGTCGGCGAGATCCGCGACACCGAGACGGCCAACCTCGCCATCCAGGCGTCGCTCACCGGCCACCTCGTGCTCGCCACGCTCCATACCAACGACGCGCCGAGCGCCATCTCCCGACTCGTCGACATCGGCCTCGAGAACTACCTCATCAACTCCTCGCTCCTCGCCGTGCTCGCGCAGCGCCTCCTCCGGCGCGTCTGCGCAACCTGCAAGGGCAAGGGCGTCGCCACGAACAACCGCGGCGTCGAAGGCCGCTGCGAGAAGTGCTTCGGCTCCGGCTACTACGGACGTGTCGCCGTCTACGAACTCATGACCATGACCGACGAGCTGCGCAAGCTCATCGCCACCTCGGCGGACTCCATCGCCCTGCGCGAACTCGCCGTGGCCCAGGGCATGCGCTCCATGACCGACGACGGCCGAGACAAGGTCGCCGCAGGCCTCACCACCGAGGAAGAACTGCACCGCGTGCTGCATTGAGAGAGGCCCGGAAAAGGCCGATGCGTAGGATCGACCGGTGAGCAGCGTCCCGCAAACCACGAGCCCCTTCTTCTTCGTCGCCGTCACCGCCGCCGGCGGCAAGAAGGTCGGCATGCGCTCCGCGCCCAGCGAGAGCGCGCTCCAGGACAGCCTGCGCCGCGACAAGCTCCTGCTCCTCCGCGCCTGGAAGGCGCCGCAGTGGGCCGCGCCCGCCAGCGCCACCAACCTGCCGCTCAAGGACCAAACCGCGCTCAACGAGCAGCTCTCCAGTCTCCTCAAGCGCGGCGTGCCGCTCGTCGAAGCGCTCGAAGTCGCCGCGTCCGTCGTCTCCGGTCCGGCGCGCGCCAAGGCGCTGCGCCTCCTCGAACTCGTCGCCTCCGGCGCGTCGTTCTCCAATGCCTGCCAGCAGCTCGGCGGCTTCGACGACGTCGCCATCGCCGTCTACCGCGCCGCCGAGCGCACCGGCGACCTCGGCGACGCCGCGGCCCGCCTCGCCTCCGCCGCGCGACGACGGCTCCAGATCGGCCAGAAGGCCGTGACGCTGCTGATCTACCCCGCGGTCGTGCTGTGCATCAGCATCATCGTCTCCGCGGTGATGCTCATCCTCGTCGTGCCGCAGATCGGCCGCGCGCTCGAGGGCGCCGGCGTCGAGCTGCCCTGGTACTCCAAGATCATCATCGGCGCCGGCCAGTGGATGCGCGACAACGTCCTCATCGTCGGCGTCGCGGCCCTGATCTTCGCCGTCCTCGTCGTGATCGGGCGACGCGCCATCGTCGGCGCAGTGCTCACCGCCGGGCGGCGCATCCCCGCGATCGCGCGTCTCCAGGTCTCCGTCGAGGCCGCTCGCTTCTTCGCCATCATGGGCGCCATGACCCGCACCGGCGTGCCCGTCGCCGACGCGCTCGCGGTCTCCGGCGCAACGGTCTCCTCGCCGCGCCTGCGCCACCAGCTCGACACGCTCCAGCGCAAGCTCGTCGAGGGCGGGCTGTTCCGAAACCTGATCGAGGAAGTGGACGAGCTTCCCCTCGCAACGCGCCGGCTGCTCATCGCCGCCGAGCGCTCCGGCGATCTCGACGCCGCGTTCGACACCCTGGCCCAGGACCTGGCCGACGAGGTCGATCGTCGCTCCGACCGCCTGCTGGCCGTGCTCGAACCCGTCCTGATCGTGCTGATGTTCTCGGTCATCGGCACGCTGCTCGTGGCCATCATGATGCCCCTGCTGTCGATCAGCAGGAGCATCTAGCGGGCCCTCCCGCCGGGGGAACCCCGGCCCGCCCGGGGCGTCGATTCATACCATGGAGCCGGCTCGTTTCTGCCGATGCATCCCCTGCAATCCCCTCCGATTCCGCACTCGAGGAACCGTATGACCCCGACCCACGCTCAACGCCCGCTCCATCGCGCCCGACGCGCCTTCACCCTGCTCGAGATGATGCTCGTCCTGCTCATCATCGGGCTGCTGGCGACCGTCGCCGCGCTCAACCTCGTCGGCGGCGCCGAAGAGGCCCGGCGCAAGGCCACCGGCGCCACGATCAAGACGCTGGAGACCGCGCTCAAGCAGTACAACTTCGACACCGGCGCATACCCCACCACCGAGCAGGGCATCGCCGCGCTCGTCCCCAAGTACGTCGAGAAGATGCCGCTCGACGGCTGGAAGCGCCCGCTCTTCTACTACAGCCCGGGCACCCACGGCTACGACTACGAGATCATCTCCTACGGCGGCGACGCGCTCCCCGACACCGAGGACGACGTCCGCTCATGGGAACTGGAGTGACCTGATGCGAAGCGAACGAGGCATCTCGTTCCTCGAGGTCGTCTTTTCCGCGGCCTTGCTCTCGATCGTCGCCGCGACCGTCAGCACCGGCTTCTCCGTCATCGAGCGCCTGAGCCGCAACGGTGAGCGCAGTCTCGCCGCCTACGAGGTCGCGCACCGGCTCATCCTCCAGTACCTCGACAACCCCCTCCAGATGCCCGACGACTCCCTGCCCCTCCCGGCGGAAGTCACCGGTCGCGTCGAGAAGTTCTGGTACCTCAAGAACGAGTCCGAACTCACGCCCGAAGACACCGGCGAATCCAGCGCCACCGTCCGCGGCAGCATCAACACCAACCTGCTCTCCGCCGAGGAACGCATCCAGGCCGGATTGAGCATGGTCACCATCGAGATCTACGAGGACTTCAACGGCCGGCGCGGCCCGGCGCCCATCGCCACCCTCACGCGCATCTACAACCCCTTCCACGGCTCCGACGACGACCCCGCGTCCTTCATGAGCCACCTCGAAGCCAAGTTCAAGGACAATCCGGAGATCCGCTCCCTCTTCCAGTCTCTCGCCGTCCAGATGCGCCAGGAAGAGGAGCGCAAGAAGCAGCAGAACGCGCCGCCGACGATCACCACGCAGGAGGCGCCCCAGCGCTGATCATGCGACGACCCGGATTCACCGCGCTCGAAGTGCTCATCGCCACCGCCGTCTCGGTGATCGTGATCGGCGGCGCCATGGCGCTCATGGGCTTCCTCGACCGCATGTCACGCATCAACGAGCAGCGCTTCAACGACGTCGTCGAGCTCGGCGTCATGCACGAGACCATCCGCCGCGCCATGCAGACGCTCGTCGCCGAAACCCCCGCCGACACGCCCCTCGGCGGCGACCCGCCCCCCACCGAGGCCGACGAGGCCAAGGCCGCCATCGCCGAGCGCGAGGCCTCCGAGCGCGAGCGCGAATCCGAGGAAGAGCCCGTCGAAGTCAGCCGCCCGCGCTTCATCCTCTCGCCGCAGATCCCCGGCAGCGTCAACCCCGGCGACCCCCGCCGACTCGAGATCGTCGTGCTCGAACAGCCTGCGCCGAGCGACACGGCGCTCAGCCCGACCGTGCGGGGCGTCTTCGAGCTCACGCCGCGCATCGACGGCCTCGCGTTCCAGTGGCGCTCCATCGACCCGCCCGGCCTGCCCGTCATCCTCGCGACGCGCATCCGCGAGCTGCGCTGGACCGCGCTCGCCAAGGAGTTCGTCGAGGACCGCTTCAAGTCCGGCAGCAGCGCGTGGCGCAGCGACATGGTCGCGCACACGCCCAAGGAGTTCCCCAAGGCGCTCCGGCTCGAACTCGTCACCATGGGCGGCTCGCGCGTGGACTGGCTTTTCGAGCCCGCCGTCACCACGGGGCCGGAGCCATGATTGGCGCACCGAAGACATCCCGGCCCGCCTTCGTCCTCCCGCTCGTGATCCTGCTCGCGCTCATGGGCTCGCTCGTCGTCGCCGTGTGCCTCGAGCGCTACGGCGCCCAGCGCCTCCTCGTGCAGCGGCAGGTCGTCGAGTATCGCCGCCACCACCAGCTCCTCGGCGCCCAGGCCATCATCCGCGGCTGGCTCGGCCGCCAGCAGGGCGCCGGCCTCGGGCGACTCGCCGACACCACCGACGCCGCGCACCGCTTCGTCCTCCCCGAGGGCCTGCGCATCGCGCTCTGGCTCCGCGACGGGCAGGGCGCCGCGAAGATCGACCTCACCGGCGAGCCCGAGCCCAAGCGCACCTGGTTCGAACTCGTCCTCTACCGGCTCCCGACCAACGCCCCCGACCTCGTCCGGCGCATTGGCCCGGCGGAGATCAGCGTGAACTCGGCGCCGAAGCTCGTCCTCGCCGCGCTCCGCGACGACGGCGACGACCTCGCCGAATCGATCATCGCCGAGCGCGAAGACCAGCCCCTCGACCGCAACCGCTTCAAGCAGCTCCTCGAGCGGACCAACGCGAGCCAGGAGGAAATCTCCGAACTCTCCCGCCTGGTCACCTTTGAGCCGACGCTCTGGCGCATCATCGTCGAGGCCTCGGACGACGAGGAATCACGACTGTTCACGGCGCTGGTCGAGTATCACCAGAACAAAGCGTTGATCCACGAATGGCGTGAGCTGTCGAACCCGGCCGTCGCCCGCGAACTCCTCGGCGACGCCGCGACCCTCCTCCTCACGCCCGAGTCCCAGTCGGCGATCGCCGCTTCGGAGACGCCACAGGACGGCCGGAGCCGATAAAACATCGTCTCCCGACCTTCTCCCATCCCCCACATGGCCCGACACCCGCTCCCCCAACACGCCGCACGCACCTACAGCCGCATCGCCATGGGCGTCGCGGCGGTGTGCTTCGTGGGGGCGGTGACGATGTTCATCCTCCCCCGTCCCCGCATCCAGGCCGCGTCCACCGACGCGACCGAGATCAAGGCCGCGCCGCCCCCCGAGCCGCCGAAGAACCCCGCCGAGGGCATCCGGACCGACTGGTCCTCCCTCGCCTCGACCGTGGACGCCGTGAACTCCCCGGAGATCGCGGTCTTCAAGGAAGAGCTCCGGCGCCGCCAGCAGGAGGCCATCGTCCAGGCCGCGACCGGCGAGACGGAAGAGAACCCGAAGACCTCCGGCGGCTTCGCGCCGCCGTGGCGATTCCTCGGCCTCCTTGTTGAGCCCGGCGGCTTCGCCGCGCTCGTCGAGATCGACCAGAAGCAGCGCTTCATCCGCTCCGGCTTCTTGTCCGCCGACGGCTACGAGGTCGTCAGCGTCGATCCCGACAAGCTCGTCGTGAAGAAGGGCCGCAGCGAATTCACGATCCGTCGCGAAGAGTCCTCGCGAGGCCGCGCGCTCGCCACCGGCGCCGTGTTCCCGTCCTCTCCCCAGCAGCCGCCGATCAATCGCTCGCAGTTCGACCCGACGATGTCCGACGAGACCGCCGACATCGCGGAGATGCGCCGCCGTCGCGCCGCGGGGAACCAGCCGTGACCGCCGCGTCCTGCTTCATCGGCCCCGATCTTGCGCTGCTCCGCCTCTTCATCGACGGCGCCGAGCACACCTGGCGGCGCACCGAGCCGAGCGCCGAAGAACTCGACAACGCGCTCTGGTGGAAGCAGCAGGCCAACGCCGCCGCGCAATGGACCCGCGAGCACCTCGCCGGCGCCACGCTCGACGCGATCTGCCTCGACGTCGACGGCGCGTCGTGCGTGTGGCTGAGCGCGCCCAGTGCCGATCCCGCCGTCGTCGCCGCGGCGATGCGCCAGCCCGACTCCTCCTGGGACGAACTCGGCATCGCCGGCACGATCCAGCCGCTGAGCGTCCCCGAGTCCAAGCGCACCGGCCCTTCGATCCCCTTCCTTTCGCGCCCGACAGAAGACGATGCTCCCTCGCGCATGGCCGTGCTCGCCACGCCCGACGCGATGGTGCGCCTCTGGCTCGATGCGCTCGACCGCATGGGCATCGAGGCCGGCACGGTCCACACCCTCTGGCACGCCGCGCAGGGCGCCTGGGGCGGGGCCGACGCCACCACCGAATCCCTCGGCGCCGTCGTCATCCACGACGGCAAGCGCCTCGTCTGGACCTGGGGCCGCGGCCCGAACCTCGCGGCCGCCGGCTCCGTCTCCCTCGCGCGCCTCCCCGCCGACCCCGACGCGCCCGAGAACGCGCCGCCGAAGGACTGGGACTACGCCTCGTCCTGCGGCCGGCTCACGCTCGACTGGCTCACCTGGGCGGCGCAGCTCGGCAGCGCCCCCGCGACCATCCTCGCCATCGGCCCCGACGCCTCCGCGCTCGCCCGCGCGCTCGAACGCTCCTGGCCCGAGGCGCAGGTCCGCTCGACCATCGAGGCCGACCCCCTGGCCCACGCGGTGCAATCCCTTACCGACGAATCACCCGGCGCGCCGGTGCGGCGTGAATCCGACCCCCGCCGCAGCGTCGTCGCGCTCAGCCGACGCCGAGGGCGCGCACACCGCTGGCTCTACACCTGGTGCGGCGCCGCGATGGCGCTCCTCGCCGTCGCCATCGGCGCCTACGGCCTGCGCAAGGGTGACCTCGCCGACGATCTCAAGCGCGACACCCAGACCCTCGCCGGCGAGACGCGCGTCGTCGTCAGCGAGGTGGCGCCGACCATCGCCGATCGCGGCGACCGCGTCATGGCGCTCGAATCGGAGATGATCAAGATCCGCAAGGATCGACCGAACTTCAGCGAGCCCGCCAAGGCCAAGCCCATCCTCGACGAACTCGCGCGGCTCTTCGGCGTCATGGCCGAACTCGCCGACGACGCCGTGCATCCCGAGGAGATCGTCATCGCCGACCGCTTCCCCACCGCGCGTGTGCGCGTGCCCGACTTCGCCGTCGGTGATGAGCTCCGCGCCCGGCTCGACGCCGTGCCCGGCGCCATCCGCTGGACCGTGACCTTCGAGACCGCGCTCGGCGCCGACGGCCAGCGCTGGCGCCTCGCGGGCGAATGGGTGGAGGGCGCGCCATGAGCAACCCCCGCGATCGCGAGCCCATGCTCGCCGCGCTCGCTGGCGCCGCCGAACGCGCCAACCGCCCCACCGCCGTCGTGCTGTTCTGCGCCATCCTCCTCCTGGGCGCCACGATCTTCGCGCTCTGGTCCGGACGGCAGGCGTCCGCCGCCGAGCGCACTTACGTCAGCGCCGCGACGCAGCTCTCCCGCGCCCGCGCCGCGGCGGACGAGATCAAGCGCATCAACGCCGCGCGCCAATCCGGGGCCACGCAGACCAGTGTCTTCGATCCCGAGCCGCGTCTCCTTTCCTCGATCTCCAACGCGCTCCCCGCTGACAAGATCCAGTCGACCGACCTGCGCTTCGAACAGAACAAGGAAGAGGTCCCCGGCTCCCCGCTCGTGCGCCAGGTCGTCACGTGCCGATCGCTCCGCAAGCTGGAGCTCGATCCCGTCCTCGAATGGACCGGGCGCGCGCTCGAGGCCGTGCCGGGCCTCCACATCATCCATTTCTCGTTGAAGCCCACGCGCGAAGGGTGGGAGATCACCGTGAAGTTCGCTCGCTGGGAGCTCAAAGCGTGAACGGAGTTCACCGACGCATGCACGCCGCCCGACTCGTCCTCGCCATCGCCGTCGCCTCGACCGCGCTCCTCGGCTGCGACTCCACGCCGAAAGCGCAAGGCCCGACGGTCGCCGGACGCGAACGCGTGAGCCCCGAGACCATCACGCAGGCCTTCGAGCTCGCCGGCGACGCGCAGAACGATGAAGAGCGCGGCCGCGAGGACGAAGCCATCGCCAAGTACCGCGCCGCGCTCCAGCGCTACCGCGAGTTCCCCGCCGCATGGAACAACCTCGGCGTCCTCCTCATGGAGCAGGGACGCTACCTCGAGGCCGGCGAGTGCTTCGCCGCCGCCGCGGACCTCGCCCCTCTCGATCCGCGGCCCACCTACAACCTCGGCCTGACCTGGGACCGCGCCGGCTACCTCGAAGAAGCCCTCCGGCATTACAACCGCGCCCTCGACCGCGACCCCCGCTACCTCCCCGCGCTCCGCGGCTCGGTCCGCACCGAGCGCTACCTCGCCCGGGGTGATCGCCAGACCATCGAACGCATCCGCGCCGCCCAGCTCCTCGAGCAGGACCCCGACTGGCGCGAATGGTTCGACCTCCAGGTCCTCCGCCTCGAGACCGAACTGGCCCAGACCGGCGCCGAAAAGCCCTGACCCCCGCGGCGCCCGGACCGGATTCCAGCCGATGGAACCTAGAGTCCCGGGACCGGTCCAATCCCCTGTCGAGCCCATGGAACCCGGACCCGCACCGACGCGCATCGACACAGGGACGAGAGCGATTTGAGCCGCCTCAGGACACATCCCGCCGCCATCCTCGCGCTGCTCGTCTGCGCCGGCGCCGCCCGTGCGCAGGACAGCGTCGCCGCGAGCGCCACCGGCGGCAACGACGCCATCTCGCCCTACAACGAGACCCGCCAGCGCGTCCGATATGTCGTGGACCTTGTGACCATCCCGACCTCGTGGAACAACCGCGTGATGGTCGGCCCCCTCGTCAAGGCCTCGCGCGACCCGGACCCGCTCTTCAACACCATGGTGCTCGGCGCCGCGTGCGTCAGCCCCAACCACGAAGCCCCCTCGGGCGGACTGGTCTTCTCCCCGCTTTCGTACTCGGTCTGGACCACCGCCGGCGCCGGTGCGAACTCGCCGCAGAACACCACGCCCGGCTCGATCTCCGTCAGCGCCTACGACCGGCAGTTCTCCGTCGGTCTGAACGACTTCACGGCGCACGCCTCGAACATCGTCGGCGCCGTCGTCGGCCAGAACGCCGCGGATCCCTCGCGCCTCTACGTCGAGCGCACCATCGGCGCCGTGAGCGCGCTCGTCGCCGGCGACACCAGCCACAGCGGCACGCTCTCCCTCGGCGGCGTCGATCGCATCGGCAACATCTACTTCCGCGCCGAGGACTTCAACGCCGACCCCGCCTTCCCCGTGAAGATCAAGGGCGACAACCTCGTCCGCGTCGCGCTGCGCACCCGCGCCACGACCGGCGCCGCGTCGCTCAACGTCCTGCTCAACCTGTTCTCCCCGGAAAATCAGGCCTTCGACCCCAACGCCACGTCCTTCGTCGCCAACAACACCACCACGACCGTCAACACGCCCCTCGGCATCGCCGAGACGCTCGCCCCCGGCGCACACTTCGCCCAGCTCATCGGCCTCGACTTCGAGGGCCGCTTTGTCTCAGGGCGCGACGCCCCCACCTTCACCCGCGTGCAGACCCATCGCGCCGTCGGCGTCACCGGTCTCCGCGGCAACCCGTCGCTCAGCGCCTCGACCATCTTCGGCGGAAATGCAGGCACATTCGCCTCGCTCGCCGTTACCTCCGGCAATCGCGCCACCGCGATCAACGTCTGCGGCATCCGCTTCAACGCGCTGCCCACGCTCCCGATCGAGCCCGTGCCCAGCTCCCCGCGACTGCTCACCTTGCCCGCCCCGATCACCGGGCCTGGCGGCTTCACCGCGAATTCCAGCAACAACGCCGAGTTCCACCAGTGGCTGAGCCAGGTTTCCTTCCGAGGCCCCAGCGGCCAGGTGGGGCTCGGCCAGACGGACTCCGGCCAGCTCGTCGCCGCGGCGACCGCCAAAGAATCCGGCGCCGGCGAGTTCATCGCCGTCGCGCGCGTCGCACCGCCGCCCTCGAACGATCCCGCCGTCTGGACCGTCGCCGCACGCGTCGGCCAGAGCGTGCTCTCCGGCATGGACGACGGCGACGGCCCGCTGCCCCCGCCGACCGTGCTCGGCGCGCTCATCAGCGCCACACCCACCGCGCTCTCCTCGCCCGCCGTCGATCTTCTCGGAAACGTCTACTTCGTCGGGCGCTGGCAGCCCGACGGCGGACAGCCCGCGACCGGCCTCTTCAAGGCCGTGAACACCGCGAACGGCTACCAACTCGAGCTCCTGCTCACGACCGGACAGGAGATCCTCGGCGCCAATTCCGCCACGCCCTACACCGTCACCGCGCTCACGCTCATCGACGCCGACTCCGTCGCCAGCGGCGCCTTCCACCAGGGCCAGATCCTCCAGTCGATGATCCCCGGGCGCGAGACCACCGACGAAACCAGCGTCTTCGCCATGGGCGGGCTCGCGGTCAACGCGACCATCGCCTACACGCGCTCTGGCGGACAGATCGAGGAGTACGAGGCCGTGCTCTTCGTCGGCCCCGCCGAGCAGCCGAATCCACCCTGCCCCGGCGACACCAACGGCGACGGCGTCGTCAATTTCGCGGACCTCAACGCCGTCATCGGCGCGTTCAATACGGTCAGCGGCGACGCGGCGTACTCCGCCGCGGCCGACCTCGATCAGGACGGCGACGTCGACTTTGCCGACCTGAACACGGTCCTCAGCGGGTTTAATGGGGAACCCTGCTTCTGACCCCTGGGGTCTCCGGGCCTCCCCGGCTGGCCTCCGCCAGATCACCTTCCACCATCCGAACAGGACAGGCCCGATAGCGCCGATTATCCGGTGTGGGAGGGCTTTCACGGCCGCTCCGTCTTGCGCGATTTTTACGCTTTTTGGGCCTCCAGCCCTTCCCACCGCCGTGAACGTGTGATACCTTCTCCACTGATTCGGGAGCGATCTATTCGCTCAGGACTGGAAGCAACACGTCACATTCGAAGCCATCCGCAAAGCTCGGATGGCGGAGAGAAGAGGAGAAACACGTTATGAAGATGATGCTCACCGCTGCTGCGGCTCTCGCCGTGGCTGCCTCCGCCCAGGCCGCCGTCACCGGCGTCGTCTGGCGCGTCGTTGGCTCGGCGCCCTCCGCGTCGATGCCCGGCCTCCCCGCCCACGCTGGCAACCCCGGCGCGGACGCGGTCGGCGGCGCCCCCGCGTGGAACGCGCTCTCCCAGTACACCTTCGACCTGATCCTTCAGGGCGATGCTGGCCAGCGCATCAACGGCGTCAACATGGGTGACGCCGCGTTCCCGAACGCGTCTCCGTTCGCGCTCTACACGAACGGCAACGTGTTCAATCACCCGCTCGGCAGCAACATCCGCAGCACGAACTTCGAGAACGTGCCCGGATTCAATGCCATCCGTTACGACACCTTCGTCGCCCTCGACGGCAACGCCGCCGGCACGGTTTCCTTCGCCGGCGTCGCTGACCTCGCGGCCAATGGCACGTCTGACATGGTCATGCGCGCCACGTGGTTCACGACGGACAACGTGACCCTCGACGCCAACGGCGAGATGCGCATCATGCGCGTCACCGTCGGCTACCAGCAGGGCTTTGATCCGTTCGCGCAGGGCTCCGGCGCGTTCCTCGGCACCCTGGGCATCCCGGGTCTCGAGGGCGGCAGCAACGAGTCCCGCATCGAAGTCGGCCTCCCCGGCGGCGTGCTCACCGAGCTCGTGGTCGGCAACGCCTTCGAGATTCCCACCCCCGGCGCCACGGCCCTCATGGGTCTCGCCGGCCTGGTTGGCCTCCGTCGCCGTCGCTGAACGACGCGATGAGTTGACGTGACGCTCGTCCTGTTCGGACGACCGTCGCTCCCGAAGTTCGTACACCGTCGGCGGGCGCAAGCCCGCCGACGGTCTTTTTGTGCCCACTTCGCACCCAGGGCACTCCCTCAGCACACGTCGCGAGTCATACTTCGAGTGTGATTCCGGGGCCCCGGGGGGGGCCGGGGGTCCGGAGGCCGGGTCAGCACGTTCAATGGCAGGAAGACGCATGCGTTCAACGATCGTTGTGAGCGCTCTCGTGTTCGCCGCCGCATCCTCCGCCCAGGCCGCCGTCACCGGCGTGACCTGGCGCCAGGTCGACAACTCCGTCGGCTACCCGATGGGCGACTCGTTCGTCGGCGCCAACTGGAATTCGGTTTCGCGGGTTACCTTCGACCTGATCCTCTTGGGTGATGCTGGCCAGCGCATCAACGGGATCAACATGGGCGACGCCGCGTTCCCCAACGCCGCGCCGTTCGCGCTGTACACCAATGGCGCCGTGTTCAATCACCCCTTCGGAAGCAACGTCCGAAGCACCGCGTTCGAGAATCTTCCGAACTTCAACGCCCTTCGCTACGACACCTTCGTCGCGCTCGACGGAAGCTCCGCACCGATCATCTCGTTCGCCGGAGTCGCCGACGTCGACGCCAACGGCACGACCGACCAAGCCATGCGAGCCACGTGGTTCACGACCGACAGCGTCACCCTCGACGCCAACGGCGAGATGCGCATCATGCGCGTCACCGTGGGATACGACATCCTCCAGCTTCCGCCCGACTTCGACGCCTTCCTCGGCACCAATAACGTCCTCGGCGGCGAGCTGTTCACCGGCCAGCGCGGCGAACTCGACTCGATCATCGAGGTCGGTCTCCCCGGAGGCGAACTCGTCCAGTTCCTCGTCGGTGACGCGTTCTATCCCCCGGCGCCTGGAACAACCATCCTCCTCAGTCTCGCCGCGGCAACCGGCCTCCGCCGCCGGCGCTGAGCGCACGATCGAGTTTGAATCACTCCGTCGGCGGGCCGCCCCGCCGACGGCTTTTTGCGCAGATCTTTGACCCAGGGTCTTCCCTCACTCCTGTCCCCGCGTCATATTGATCCTGGACGTCCCCGGGGGGACCGGGGTCGCCGTATTCGTTGCACAGGAGTCCATGCCCATGCGTCCGTCCTCTTGCATTCTCCTCAGCGTGACCGGTCTGTTCCTCGCCTCCTCCGCCCCAGCCGCCGTCACCGGCGTCGCCTGGCGCATCGTCGCCGAGGACACCGGGCTCTGGAACAGGCCCTACCAGGGCTCGCCGCAGAACGACGCCTTCGACGGCGCGGCGTGGACCTCGCTGACCCGCGTCACCTGCGACCTCTACCTCATCGGCACGCCCGGCCAGCGCATCAACGGCGTCAATATGGGCGACGCGTCCGCGCCGAACGCGACGCCGTACGCCATCTACACCAACGCCGCGATCTTCAATCATGCGCTGGGCTCGAACGTGCAGAGCGTCACGGAATTTCCGCCGTTCAACGCGATGCAGTACGACACGTTCGTGGACCTCGGCGGAACCCAGTCGACGCCCACCATCTCCTTCGCCGGCGGCGTCGATCTCGACGCCAGCGGCGGATCCACGCAGGCCATCCGCGCCACGTGGTTCACCACCGACGAGGCGACGCTCGATCAGGACGGGCGCATGCGCATCCTGCGCGTGACCATCGGCGTGCCGATCGGCTCGAGTCCGTGGTTCGACGGATTCTTCCTGGGAACGCCGGGGGTTCCCGGCCAGGAGAGTGGTTCTGAGCCCGTCTCGCGGATCGAGGTTGGTCTGCCCAATGGTGAATTGGTCGAGCTCATCGTGGGGACCGCGCTCTACCCGCCGGCGCCCGGAACGACCGTCCTTCTCGGCCTCGCCGCGGCCACGGGCCTCCGCCGGCGACGCTGATCGCCGTGCAAGGCGTCGCCCGCGAATCGGCGCCGGTGTCGTCCCTACAACCAGACCCCCCAAAGCCCCATAATCCGGGTCATCGGCGGCGCCGCGGGCCCCGAATCGGCGGTTTTGCCGTTTTCCGCCGCTTGGAGGGCGATTTCAGGCTGCCCGGCGCGCTGGAATCGATGAGGACTCGCCTTGACGACCGCGGAACTTCGGGTACATTGCTAATGCACACGGTGGTCGGACGCGGTTCGCTCCGGCGTCGATCACCTCATAGCCACAGGGATGGAGCGAGTAGGAGTTAGAGCGATGACCTTTACGAAGGGTATTTCCGTTGTTGCGCTTCTCGCGGCCGCTGGCGTCGCCAATGCCGCCGTCACGGGCGTGACTTGGCGCGTCGTTGGCGATCCCTCGATGCCCCACGCCGGCAATCCGGGCAGCGACAATATCGCTGGCGCCACGTGGAACGCGCTGAACCAGTACACGTTCGATCTGATCCTCCTGGGCGACGCCGGCCAGCGCGTCAACGGCGTCAACATGGGCGACTCGTCGGCCCCCGCCGCCACGCCGTACTTCATCTCCACGAACGGCACCGTCTTCAATCACGCGCTCGGTGGCAACACCCGCAGCGGCAACTTTGAGAACATCCCCGGCTTTAACGCCATCCGCTACGACACCTTCGTCGCCCTCGGCAGCGATGTCCCCGGCCCCGCGATCTCCTTCGCCGGCGGCACGAGCCTGAACGGCCCGACGATGCGCTCCACGTGGTTCACCACGGACAACGCCGTCCTCGACGCCAACGGCGAGATGCGCATCATGCGCGTCACCGTCGGCTATGCCAACGGCTTCAATCCGTACACCGACGGCGGCTTCCTCGGCACGGTCGGCGTGATCGGCCAGGCCGGCAATGACGCCTCGACGATCGAGATCGGTCTCCCCGGCGGCGCCCTCCAGGTGCTGACGGTCGGCAACGCGTTCGAGATTCCCGCGCCCGGCGCCGCGGCCCTCATGGGTCTCGCCGGTCTCGCTGGCATCCGCCGTCGCCGCTGATCCCGAGCGAAGGTATTCGCTGCAACGCTCCTACGTGAGCGTTCTCTAGAGAAACTCACACGCCCGCGAGCTCACCCTCGCGGGCGTTTTTCTGCGCGCTCCCCTCCATCCGCTATCCTCAGATGCGCCATGCCCGAGCGCGAGTCCATCGAGAGCTTCCTCCACGAGCGCCGCCTTTTCCCGCCGCCGCCCCGCGTCGCCGCCGACGCCGAGGTCCGCTCGATGGACCAATACCGCGCCCTCCACCAGCGCTCCCTCTCGGACCCCGAGGGTTTCTGGGGCGAGGCCGCGAAGCGCTATGAGTGGCTCCAGCCCTGGACCCGCGTCCTCGAGTGGAAGGCGCCGGACGCGAAGTGGTTCGTCGGCGGGCGGACCAACGTCTGCCACAACTGCGTGGACCGGCACGTCCGCGCCGGGCGGGCCGACGCGACCGCGATCGTTTGGGAGGGCGAGCCCATCGGCGACGGGGGCCCGGAGATCCGCCGACTGACCTACGCCGAGGTGCAGCGCGAGACCGCAAAGCTGGGCAATGTCCTCAAGTCCCTCGGCGTGAAGCCCGGCGACATCGTCACGATCTACATGCCGATGGTCCCCGAGCTGGCGATCGCGATGCTCGCGTGCGCGCGCATCGGCGCCGCGCACTCGGTGATCTTCGGCGGCTTCAGCGCCAGCGCTATCGCCGATCGAGTCGCCGACGCGAAGAGCCGCGTGATCCTCACCGCCGACGGCGGCTGGCGGCGCGCCAAGGTTGTGCCCCTGAAGGAGAACGTGGACGCTGCGTGCGCGCAGGCGAGCGTGGTGGAGCACGTGGTCGTGCTCGAGCGCTGCGGCAACGCGATCGAATGGCACGACAAGCCCTCGCCCGCGCACGGCGGCAAGCGCGACCACCGCTGGCGCGACGCCATGAAGAACGCGAGCGCCGAGTGCCCCTGCGCCCCGATGGACTCCGAGGCGCTCCTTTTCGTCCTCTACACCTCGGGCACGACCGGCAAGCCCAAGGGCATCATGCACACCACCGGCGGCTACATGGTCCACGCCGCCGAGACCACGCGACTGGTCTTCGACGTGCAGCCAGAGCGCGGCGACGTCTTCTGGTGCTCCGCCGACTGCGGCTGGGTGACGGGCCACTCCTACGTCGTCTACGGCGCCATGGCCAACGGCGTCCCCACGCTCATGTACGAGGGCGCACCGGACACGCCCACGCCCGCGCGCTTCTGGCAGATGATCGAGCGCCACCAGGTCACGCAGTTCTACACCGCCCCCACCGCCATCCGCGCCTTCATCAAGTGGGGCGATGAGTGGCCCAACAAGTACGATCTCTCCAGCATCCGCCTGCTGGGAACCGTCGGCGAGCCGATCAACCCCGAAGCCTGGATGTGGTA